>CAZIBS010000001.1:0-60548 GCA_964537405.1 uncultured Thermoanaerobaculia bacterium
CAAGAAGAGAGACCCACCCCGGGAACCGTAGGCGGCGTTGCGCGCGGAGTGAGGGAAGGTGCCCCTGCCCTCCCGTCCGTCGTTCCGGTGCCCTTACGTTGAATACCGTCCGAACCAGCGCGGAATTCGGGCGGTGAGGTCCAATTGACACACCCCGGCTTCGCTGCTAACTTGGATGCCTGGAGGGTTTGTGGCCAGTTTTAAACGTAGAGCCTGGAAGGCATACTTTTCCGGAAATTACTTGCTCGCGGGAGACCTGTACAAAGCCGCCGGCGATTATGGAAAGGCCTCCAAAATGTACTTGAAGGCCCACGACTTCAAGTCGGCGTCGGAAGCCGAGGAAGCCCTCGGTCGGATTAGCGACGCGGTGAGTCTCCTTATGAAGGCCGGCGATTCCGTACTGGCCGCAAAGATGTGGGCCCGCCACAAGCAGTACAATAAGGCGGCCAAGCTCCTCGCATCTACCGGCAACAAGGTTAAGGCCGCCGAAATGGCACTGAAGGGCGGCAATCCGGCTCTTGCCGTTGGATACTACGAGCAGGCGGGTCGTTACATGGAGGCCGGACGGATTGCCTTCAAGATCGACAACGAAGGCAAAGCCCTCCTCCTCTTCGAGAAGACCCTGAAACAGCGACCGTCCGTAGACTCCCTAAACGCTCCGCAACAGTTGGAAGACCGTGAAAAGGTGACGGAAATCGCCAACTACTTCGAAGAGGCAGGTGCCTATGAGCGGGCGGCCGAAGTATACCAGGAGTTGAACAAGTTCGAAGAAGCCGGCCAGTGTTGGGAGGCGGCAAAGCGGTTTACGAAGGCGGCGCATCTTTACCGCTTGGCCAACGCCTCCAACCGGTTGAGCACCTTGGAGGAGAGAACGGAATATACTCCTATTGAGCTTCGCGCCGATAAACTGATTAAAGATGGGGAGGTCGAAGAAGCCGCCAGGCTGCTTGTCGGGGCGGGACTTAAGGCGAAAGCCGCCGGTCTCTTCGAGTCGGCCGGCAATATGGCCGCCGCGGCAGAACTTCGCCGTGAACTTGGAGACTTCGAAATCGCCGGCAATCTTTTTTTCAGGGTTCAGGCATATCTTCCGGCGGCCGACTGTTTCCGGGAGGCCCAGCTTTACAAAATGGCGAAGGAGTGTTTTCTCAAGGCGGGCCACCAGAAAATGGCTTCACGGATGGCCTTCGAAGCCGGCAACTGGGAAGAAGCAATAGACCTCGCCCCCGACGAAGAAGAAAAAGAGGCTCTTCTTGGCGAGCTTCAAGCACTATCTTCCCATCCTGGAGACAAAACCAGGATCGAGATTCTCAAGGCAAGGTTGTTTCTGGACATCAACAAGCCTAAGGTGGCCCTCTCCTGCCTGGAGAATGCGCCTCCTACCAGCGATGAGGAGCGGCTCTGGTCTCTCTACCTTGCCGGTAGGGCTCGCGAAGATCTGGGAGAACCGGATAAAGCCAAGGACCTTTACGGGCGGGTGTTGGCCCTCGACGTTAAGTTTCAAGACGTACGCTCCCGTCTCGAGCGGGCGGAACGCTCCATTGGTGGACAAACAACAGCCAAGGTGCGTTACGCTCTCTCGGACGCTCTTTATTCCGACGCACTGGGAAGCTGGTTCCGCACAAAGGACGCCGTCTCCGGCGTCTCCATCCTTTTCTACCGCCCGCGGACAACGAAAGAAATCCGGCAGGATGTTGCGGAACCGGAGCACTTATCGAATTTGAAATCTTTAAAGCACCCCAACGTATTGGCCTTGCTGGACCGGGTCCGGGATGGAACAACTCACTCTCTTATCTACGAGGACTTTCCCGGGAAGCCGCTATCGGAGTGGCTCGGGGAAGGTTACAAGCCCTCCCTCTACGGCGCCATGAACAAGCTCCAGCAAGTCCTGGGCGGCTTGGCCGAAGCCCACGCACACGGTCTCTTTCACAACCATCTTTCTCCCGCCAGCGTGTGGTTGGATGACGAGGGACACGTCAAGATCAGCGGCATCGGCCTCATCGCAAATCCTTCGTTGCCGGTCGCCTCAGGAGTGGTTTCCACTCTCCTTCGCTACCTGCCGGGGCACTTCAAAGACGACTCGCAACCCCCATGCGCCTATGATCTCTATGGGGCGGGCGCCATCTTTCTTGAACTGCTTTCGGGGACTCCTCCGCCTACCAATATCAAGGAGGAGGCGATAGATAAGATCGCTGCGAACCTGGAGGTTCCGAAGGACACTCAACGGGTTCTCTCAAGACTGCTGTCCAGCAATCCCGGCAGGAGGTACGCCGGAATCACCGACGCACTTTCCGAACTATCGGCGCAGAAGTTTCCACCCGGTGCGATTATCGCGGGTCGATACAGGATACTGGACGAACTGGGACGCGGTGGAATGGGCCAGGTTTTCCGCGTTAGAGACAGGGAACTGGATGAAGTCGTTGCCCTGAAAACCCTGCGACAGCGGGCCGGCCTGACTGAGGAAGCCAAGACCCGTTTTCTCAGGGAAATAAAGATCAGCCGTAAGATAACCCATCCTAACGTCGTAAGGGTCTTCGATTTCGGCTCGTGGCAAGACCTGCTCTTTCTGACAATGGAGTTCATTCCCGGAATGACGCTGAGCCAATGGGCCAAGGAGGGGCACAATCGAAGAGCTACTCTACGAAAAAAGATCGACATCCTCCGAGGCATAGCCGCGGGGTTGGGGGAGGCGCACAAACTCGGCATCATACACAGAGACCTCAAGCCTCAGAACGTCATACTCACTCCATCCGGGATTCCCAAGCTCCTTGATTTCGGCATTGCTCTGGTTAAGGTCGAAGAAAGTCCCGACCTTACCCAGGAGGGGCACTTCGTCGGTTCTCCGAAGTACGTGTCACCCGAACAGATACAGGGCCTGCCTCTGGGGCCCGCCTCCGATATCTATTCTTTCGGTTTGCTCTCCTACTTCATCCTGACGGGACGGGACGCCTTCGCGGGGGAAAAGTCCACTCTCATACTTATCAAGCAACTCAAGGAACTTCCTCCGGCACCTTCAACGTTCGCACGGATGCCGCCGATTCTTGACAAACTTATAATGCGTTGTCTCAACAAGGAACCGGAAAAGCGGCCTGCCGCCCTCTCCGAAGTCTCCGGCATCCTTAAGGAGATAATATGATTTCCGCCTGCGGGCCCGGCACCAACGTTTTGCTCCACGATCCCCGAAGCATCCACCGCTTCCAGGAAAAAGGAAAAGGGTAATGCGTCGAACCATCCGGCTTTGCTTCCTGTGTCTCGTAGTCACACTGGCGACCTTGCCCGTCCTGGGCCGCGGTGGGCCATATATCCGGGGTTTCACGTGGCATTTCGCCGGCAGCATTCTTGAAACATCCTTCTCGGTTGGAGACGCCATGGACCGGGCGGACATGAAGGAGGCCATACTCTCAACGCGACCCGTGACCATTACCTTCACCGCCCAGGTTTTAAAACACAGGTTGTTCTGGAAGGACAAGGTGTTGGCCTCCAAGGTTGTTAAGCATACCGTTCAGTACGACACGCTGACCCACCAATTCAGCGTCCAAACCCTGGTAGGCGATGAACTCAGGGACCACCGCATCCTGGCCACCTGGAAAGATATGGCCGGTTATATGCGGAGCGTTTCCAACGTGGCGGTGGTTTCCGTAGCCGATATGGAACCATCCAATGGGGCGTACTTCCTTGCGGTCCGGGTTCATCTTCTATCACACTTCGTTTTCTGGATAATCCCCTGGGATATTCAGACTCCGTGGGTCAGCAAGAAGTTGGCGACGCCGTGAAACTTCGCCTGGAATCCCGCCACTTCATGATCGCAGCGGCCTGTTTCGGCCTCCTTATGGTAGGCGGTTTCATCATCGTCATACGCAGGGAGCAGGATGTATCCACGCTCTCTTCAGCGGGTAGTTTCCTGCTGATGGGTCTTGCATTCCTCAACGTGCTCCTCATGGCAACCCTGCTCTTCGTTCTCTTCAGGGAACTCGTAAAGGGATTCCTGGCATGGCGGCGCCAACGCGAAGGCGCGAGATTGAGGACAAGACTTCTTACGGCTTTCCTGCTGCTGGGACTGGTTCCATCGCTCCTTCTCTTCATCAGCGCTATCTTTCTCATCGAATCGACGGTGGACAGGTGGTTTCACTCACCGGTCAACAGCCTGACCAACGCAAGCCAATCCCTGGTCGACGAGGCTGTAAACATGGCGCGGGATCAGAGCTGCCGGAAGGCAAATGCGCTGGCCTGGCAACTGCGCGAGGTACCGCCGAAACTTCGCGCAGGTTTTTTGAACCACCTTTACAAAGGCGGCGATACGGATGCCTTCTGCCTGATCGATAGAAGTGGTGGAGTGCTGGCGAAGCAACCTCCTTCTTTCCCTGCCCCGAATAGCTACAAGGTGGGCAAAACCTTTGGCCCCCTTGGTCTTACGGGGTGGCTTGACCTCTCTCCCACCCCAACCGTAGTCAGCGGCTCCGCAATCGACGAAACCATGGGAATCATTGTGGGGCGGTACCTGCCGGAGCGGCTCTTTAAAGAAGCGCGTTTTATTTCCGTACAAAACAAGGAATACCTCCAGATAAAGGGCCGCCAAAAGCTCCTCAAGATTTCCATGATCTCCTCCTTCCTCGCCCTGACCCTGCTCGTAACCTTCACCACCGTGTGGATCGGCTCGCACATCCTCGGTGAGATCAGCAATCCCCTTCAACTACTCCTGGAAGGAACGCAGGAGATATCAAGGGGCAACCTCTCCCACCAGATCGAATACTCCGCGAAGGATGAATTCGGAATGCTGGTGGGTTCCTTCAATGAGATGACCAGGGAACTTATGGCCAATAAATCTGAATTGGAGCGAAGAAATAAGGAACTGCGATCAGCAACCGAATTCTCCGAGCAGGGAAGGCGTTACATCGAAACGCTCGTCGAAACGCTTGATATCGGCGTCATATCAATCTCTACCGACGGCCGGATTCACACGCTAAACTCCAAAGCTCGCTCCATCGTTGGCCTTCAACCGGACGAACCGAAGAGAAATATCCTTTCAAGGCCGGAGTGGGCACCGATAGCCGCCGTCCTGAACGCTCTTCCCAACCGACCCGTATTCAATAGGGAAACTACCATCGCGAAAAAGGCCGGACACGTAATACTATCGGTCACCGTAAGCTCACTGAAAGAGGCCTCCGGTTCTCTCTTCGGTTCCCTCATTATTCTTGACGACATCAGCGACCTTTCCCGCGCCCAACGAATCGCGGCGTGGCAGGAAGCGGCGAGGCGAATGGCCCACGAAATCAAAAATCCTCTCACCCCGATACGCCTTTCGGCGCAGCGGATCAGGAAGAAGGCCAGGCAGGGTGCGGAGGACTTGGAATCGGCTATTATGGAGGGTTGCACGACAATTGAGAGAGAGGTTCAAGGCATCTTGAACATGGTCAACGAGTTCTCTCGCTTCGCCAGGTTGCCCGAACTCCTGCTTAAACCGGTTTCCCTGCCCGACCTGATCAAAGGAACCACCGAGCCCTACCGCTCGGTAGCCGACTTGAAACTGGATTTCCCCGTTGATTTTCCCCTCGTACGCCTGGACTCGGAACAAATTGGCAGGGTCATTAAGAACCTGGTCGAGAATGGCGTCCAGGCCATGCAAGAACCCGGAACCATTGCGATTGAACTCAGCGAGAAAGAGGGCAAGGCCGTCATTGCCATAAGGGATACCGGCCCCGGTATTCCCGAGGAAGACAAGGCCCGCCTCTTTACTCCCTACTTCTCCACCAAGCGCAAGGGTACGGGGCTCGGCCTGGCAATTGTCTCGAGGATACTGGAGGAACACGGTGGAAGCATACATTTAGATGAAAGTTATGACAAGGGTGCGGGGTTTATTTTGACCCTTCCCATGTAGGGCGACGCTATGGCTTTTAATCGAATCCTGATTGTCGACGATGAAGCGGGCATTCGCAACACGTTGCGCCATATACTGGAGGATGAGGGTTACCGCGTTGCCGAAGCGGAAAGCGGCGAAGCGGCGTTGCAGATGCTCTCCACCAGCAACTTCGACTTACTCCTGCTTGACGTCTGGCTGCCGGGTATGGATGGTCTACAAGTTCTGGATCGGATGAAAAGAGAAAAATACGACCACGAGGTAATCGTTATTTCAGGCCATGGAACCATTGAAACCGCCATAAAGGCCACCCGGCTGGGCGCCTTTGACTTCATCGAGAAGCCCCTTTCCCTGGACCGTGTTCTCCTTACGGTGGCCAATGCTCTAAAAAAGCGTAAGCTTGAAGAGAAGAATCTCCTCCTGAGAAACCAACTCCAAAACGACGGCGTTCTCATAGGAGAAAGTCCTCCCATGGTCAGACTCAGGAACCAGATAAACAGGGTTGCGCCAAGTGAAGGACGGGTTCTCATTTTCGGGGAAAACGGCACGGGCAAGGAAATGGTCGCAAGGTTGATCCACGCGCACAGCGACCGCTGCAACGAGAACTTCATCGAAGTAAACTGTGCCGCAATACCAACGGAACTCATTGAGAGCGAACTCTTCGGCCACCGGAAGGGCTCTTTCACCGGCGCCATTGAAAACAAACAGGGCAAGTTTTTTCTTGCGGACGGAGGAACACTCTTATTGGACGAGGTTGGAGACATGAGCCTTGCCGCCCAGGCCAAGGTTCTCAGGGTTCTCCAGGAGCAGACCTTCGAAATGGTGGGTGGAGGTGAAAGCGTACACGTGGACGTTCGCGTAATTGCAGCGACCAACAAGGATTTGGTGAAGGCCATCCGTAAAGAACTTTTTCGTGAAGACCTCTTCTATCGCCTGAACGTCATTCCCATCACCGTCCCTCCACTCAGGGAGAGACCGGGTGACATTCCCCTTCTGGCCGACCACTTCTTATCCACTTTCGCCATGCGCTATGGCAAAGAACCCAAAGTTTTAAGTCAATCCGCCATCAATGAATTGACCGCTTATCCCTGGCTTGGAAATGTCAGGGAACTCAGGAACCTGATGGAACGCATAGTAATCATGGTATCTTCTGTGGAGATTCAACTTTCGGACCTCCCGCTTCAGAAGGAAATGGTCCGGGGGACGATGTACGAGGGTCTCAAATGGGAAGGATCGCTGAATGAGGCCAAGGATTCCTTTGAACGAGAGTACTTGCGCAAGGCTTTGAAGCGTCATGGAAACAACGTATCCAGGACGGCCGAAGAATTGAACATAGAGCGCCGCCACCTCTACCGAAGGATGGCTAGGGTGGGGCTTCAGAAGGAGAACGCCAATGGTAATGATTAACCGGGCAACGAAAGAAATTACGCTGAAGATCGTTTACTACGGGCCGGGTCTATGCGGCAAGACTACGAACCTGGAGCACATTTATGCTACGGCAAACCCGGAGCGAAGGGGAAAACTGCTTACCGTGTCAACTGAAACCGACCGGACGCTCTTTTTCGACTTTCTGCCCATGAAACTGGGCTCTATCCGAGGCATGATGGTGCGGGTTCAACTCTACACCGTGCCGGGGCAGGTTTTTTACGACGCAACCAGGAGGATTGTGCTGCGTGGTAGCGACGGCGTCGTTTTCGTTGCCGATTCCCAGCAAATAATGATGGAAGCCAACGTCGAAAGCGTCGAAAACCTCAAGACAAACCTGAAGTTGAACTCTCTCGACCCAGATACTATTCCACTCGTTTACCAGTACAACAAACAAGATCTTCCCGACCTTTCAAGTACCGCCGAGTTGGAGGACAAGCTCAACTGGCGGCGAGTTCCGCACTTCTTGTCGGTAGCCACAATGGGCAAAGGCGTCCATCATACCCTCCGCAGGAGCATCGAATTAGTGATACGAAACCTGCAGACGAAGGATGCCGTCCTCAAGAACAGTCCGCTCAGCCGCAGAAAAGTTGCCGATAAACGGGAAGGGCCCGAAGCGGAACCGGCCGTCGCGACACCGGCGGCGGCGGTAAAAAAAACCGAGACGTCTCCGGGCGAGCTTCAGGAGACGGGGATGGAAATCGGCGAGACGGCGACGGGCAAGCCGCCGGAGACAAAAACTGGGGATGCAAAGCCGCTACCGGTTGAAGCCGGGATTGGCGAGCAACCGGTTGGAGAGAGTTCGCGGATGGAAGAGGGCTCTTTAGGGCAAGCCCCGGTGGAAGCGGAACCACCGAAGGAAGAGGGCGCCCGGGTGAACCACTCCTCTTCGAGCCAAGAATTCGTAACCGTCGTCGCCGATTCGGAAAATGAAGAAAACGAGGAAGAGGTGGAAGTGCTGGACCTCGATTCAGTCGATGAATACGTTGACCTGGATGATGGAGAAGCTTCCTCGAACCAAACCTTCTCCGGCGTGGCCCTCGACATTGAGGAAGAAACCGCCCCGGAAGCGGCGCCGGAACCCACCAACGATCTTGTGGGAAGCGGCATTACCAAGGCCTTGAAGGATGAACTCTCCGCCGTGGCCGGTGCCGTTGAGGCGCTGGACCTTAAGCTGGCCGGCCTTACAAGGGAGACCGCGGAACTGAAGAGGCGTCTCAGCGCACTCGAAGAGGGAGTGGACGGAGAGCCCAACCCCCAATAGAAACCGGACCGCCCTTGCCTGTACGTGCCCCACCTGTCTACATTTTGTTGCACGGCGCGGGCAGGCGAATCCCGGTTTAGGTGGTAGATTCAGTGCCATTGCTACATTGTCGGCGTTGGCCGTGCGTGGTATCATAGAAACTTCTGAGAGACTGCCATGAATGAACAACCAATCAAACGAAGTAAAGAACCCCATCCAATGCTTCGCCTGATCGACCCTCGCAACGTTCCCAACCATATCGCCATAATCATGGACGGTAACGGCCGGTGGGCCACTTCCAGGGGGCTTCCCCGCATGGAGGGACACAAGGCGGGAATCGAAGCCGTTCGCCGCGTCGTTTCCGCGGCCTCCGAACTCGGGGTGCATTACCTGACCCTCTACGCCTTCTCCATCGAAAACTGGAAGAGGTCCAGGATTGAAGTGGAGGCCCTCTTCCTGCTCATGCAGCGCTTTCTCAAAGCCGAATCGGAGAACATCATCAAGAATCGGATCCGCTTCCGAACCATCGGCCGCATTGCAGACCTTCCGGAGAAAAGCAGGAAGCTCATCAGGGATCTGGAGGCGCGGTCCAAGGACGGTGACTGGACCCTTACACTTGCCCTCTCCTACGGTGGCAGGACCGAGATCGTGGACGCCTGCGAAAGCATTGTACGCGAAGCCGTTGAAAAGGGCCGGAAGGGCAAAATAACCGAAGAGGAGTTATCCAGCCACCTCTACGCTCCGGATTTGCCGGATCCCGACCTGCTCATACGTACAAGCGGCGAGCACAGGCTCAGCAATTTCCTGCTGTGGCAGATCGCCTATACCGAGATGGTCATCCTTGATACGCTATGGCCCGATTTTACGGATCAGCACCTCTATGAAGCCGTTCTCGACTATCAGCGGCGCGAGCGCCGTTATGGAGGCCTTCCCCACGAGGGAGGTCTCGGGGACAAAGGCCACAACGGGAGTGCTCGTTGAAACGCGTGCTCACGGCTGCCGTACTCCTGCCGATTTTCGTAATCCTTGTAGTGGTTCCAAACGGCTGGTTCTTTGACACGCTGGTGGCGCTGGCAGCGGTAATCTGTGTACTTGAGTTCGAAGGCATCGCCAAGAACACAGGCGCATCCACCCTGAAGGTGTTCGCGAGCGTACTTACCCTCGCCATCCTGGCCGAGGCCATCCGGCCGACGCTCCTGAACTATGACGAGATAATCCTCCTTGCTCTCTTCGGTCTCATGTTTTGCGGCCTTTTCGCCGGGGTAGACACCAAGAAGGGCCTTGCTACTATTACGGCCGCCCTCTTCGGCGCTCTCTACATCGGTGGCCTGAGCCGCTACTTCATCCTCCTTCACCACCAGGGAAACGGTCTTGGCTCCAAGCTCATCTTTCTGCTGTGCGGGGCCGTATGGGTAGGAGATTCCGCCGCATACTACGTCGGCAAACACCTTGGAAGGCATCCCCTCGCCAAGCGGCTCTCACCCAATAAGACTTTAGAGGGCGCCCTCGCCAACCTGGTGGGGACAACGGCCGTGGTTGCCGTGGCCGGTGCGACCTTTCTTCCGAGGCTGCGCTTGGTTGACGTTGTAGTGCTCGGCATACTCTTCACGGTCTTCGGAATCCTCGGCGACCTCTTCGAGTCCTTCTTCAAGCGCAGCGCCGGGATCAAAGACGCCTCTACGCTCCTCCCGGGCCACGGAGGGATGCTTGACCGCCTTGACAGCCTCTTCTTTAACGCCCCGCTCCTCTACTACTACATCAAGGTGTTTTTATCATGAGTACCGGCGTCGCCATACTCGGTTCCACCGGCTCCATAGGCAAAACCACGTTGGCGGTTATAAGAAACATGCCTGGAATCTTTCACGTCGTAGGTCTAGCCGCGGGCCATCGCGTCGGGGAGCTTGAAGAACAAATCCGTGAATTCTCCCCGGAAATCGTATCCGTAGCGGCTGAGGCCGACGCCATAGGGCTCAGGGAGACTTTTCCACGATTGGAAGTTTTACACGGCATGCACGGCGCCGTGATGGTTGCGGATACGCCCGGGGCCGACACGGTGGTGGCCGCCATCGTGGGCTCCGATGGTTTGGCGCCCACCTACAGGGCCGTGGAAAGAGGCAAGCGCGTGGCTCTCGCCAACAAGGAATCGCTGGTCATGGCCGGCAGGCTTGTTATGGAGACAGCCCGCCGCACCGGCGCCGAACTGCTTCCCGTGGACAGCGAACACTGCGCGATCTTCCAGTGCATGAGGGGGGAGAATCCCGGCCACGTCCGCAGGATCATTCTAACGGCCTCCGGCGGCGCGCTGAGGGACCAGCCGATCGATGGGCTGGAAGAAGCTTCCATCGAGAAGGTTCTCGCACATCCTACCTGGTCCATGGGAAGAAAGATCACCGTGGATTCGGCCACCATGGTAAACAAAGGATTCGAGATCATCGAAGCCCACTATCTCTTCGACGTACCCCTTGACCGCATCTCCGTTCTCGTCCACCGGGAAGGGATCGTCCACTCGATGGTGGAATTCGTAGACGGCTCACTTCTTGCCCAAATGGCCGAAACGAACATGATACTGCCGGTCCAGTATGCGCTTACCTATCCCGCCCGCATGAACGGCCCAATGCCGCGCCTCGACCTTGCCCACCTCGCCGTCCTTTCATTCAGCAAACCGGACGAGAGACGCTATCCTTGCCTCTCGCTCTCCCGGCAGGCCGCCGAGACCTCGGAGGCGCACATGATAGCCCTTAACGCGGCCAACGAAGAGGCCGTGGCGGCCTTTCTTGAAAGGCGCGTTTCCTTCAGCGCCATCTTCAAGGTTATCGGTACAACGCTGGAGGCCGAGTTGCCGTCATCCCCTTCCACCATGGGAGAAGTTCTGGCTATTCACCAAGACGCCCGTAGACGCGCGCGTAAACATATTGAAGAGATAGGGAGAGGCTCGTGAACACACTGCTCAATGTGATTTTCTCCATAGTTTCCTTTCTGGTTGTACTGGGCATCCTGGTTCTCATCCACGAACTCGGCCACTACGTAGCGGGGCGTCTCCAGGGGTTTGCCGTAGAGGCCTTCTCCATAGGCTTCGGCCCCAAGCTGTGGGAGCATCGCGGGAAGTACAACCTCCTGCAGGTACGATGGTTGCTCCTCGGCGGGTACGTAAAGTTCGTTGATGAGAGCGGCGAAACGGCTCAGGATGGCGCCGTCTGGAACGGCCCGGGCGCCCCCTTCATGACCAAGAAACGATGGAAGCGCTTTCTTGTAATGCTGATGGGCGCGGCATTCAACGTACTGCTCGCCTACGGCCTCTTCGCCGGCCTTGCCATGAAAGGCTGGGACGAATCGGTATTCCGGAACCAGAAAGCGGTGATCGGCTGGGTAGCGCCGGAGTTGCCCGCGGCAAAAGCAGGTGTAAGAGCAGGAGATTTAATAGACTCCATCGACGGGCGCCACATCTCAAACTGGGAAGAGGCCAGGAACGCCATCTACCTTAACCAGCAACCCTACACGCTGATTGTAAAAAGGAACGGTGCAAAGATCTCCATGCCAATTACACCGAAGGTGGAAACCGTATACCACCAGCCCGTTGGAGAGATCGGCGTCTTTCCGGCCTTTCTCCCCGTCATAGGGTCGTTGTTAAAGGGGTCGCCGGCCTTCCGGGCGGGCCTCAAACCGGGCGACCGCATCATCTCGGTAGATGGAGAGACTTTCAAGTACTGGGGCCAACTCCGGCGGGCGCTCGTAAAGGGAGGTGGACGCATCCGCCGCTTCGTTGTTGAACGGAAGGGAGCGAAACTTTCCTTCTCCATCAAGCCGGAGTGGAACAAGCGGGTGAAGCGCTTCATGGTCGGCATCGGTCCCGCCCTGACGGTATGGATCCGCTATCCCTTTCCCTCCAACCTTGCGAAGGCCTGGAGGGTAGTTATGGAACAGTCCACCCTGGCATTTCGCACCATCCAGCGCCTGATCGAGCGCAAGCTCTCGCTCAAAGCACTCTCAGGGCCGGTCAGTATCGCCTACATCACGGGCCGGGTGGCGCGCACGGGATTGTACAACTTCCTGATGTTGCTGGGAATAATTTCCCTTCAGCTAGGGATATTCAACCTCCTGCCCATTCCAGGGCTCGACGGAGGCCAGATCCTTGTCCTGCTCATAGAGGGCACGGCCAGACGCGACCTGCCGGCAGGTATAAAGGACAAGATAATCATGACGGGCTTCGTGCTGGTTATCCTGCTTATTTCCGTCATCACTTTACTCGACGTGACTAAGTTCATCCACTAGAGGCCTTCCTCTCGGAATAACGACGATGACCAACAAAGATATTCATGAATCCTCCGGAGCGATTCTCGTTAAACTGGATAGAAAAAATTGGTCGCGGGAACTCGGCAAAGGCCTGGACTCCTCCGACAGGCCTATCGTCCTCTCCCTGAGCGGGCGGGTGGATTCCGCCGAAGCCGTTGGAGGTGTCGTCCAACGCCTCCTGCGCTACCCATTGCCCGTAACCGGCGTCCTTTGGACCAAAGCGCCGGCCTGGACGGCGTCCCTCTTTCTGGCGTGCGACTTGATCTACTGGAGCCGGGGTGCGTCACTTTGCCTTACGCCCTCCGGCCGCGGCGAAGTAAACCTGCTTTCCCTTAGACTGGGCCGGGCGGCTGCCGCCAGGACATGGTTCTCCGGTGGAACACTCGCGCACGCGGAGGCCATCGCCTCCGGCTGGGCAAGGAGTAGCCCGGCCGGTCTTGACGACGCCATCCGGGAGGCGTGTTCCACCTACAACGCAATTCCGACACCCGTCCTCTCATCCTTGAAAGAATTGCTGTATCATGGAGCTGGAATGGCGCCCTCCCACTGCGAGGTTCTCGAAAGGGCCGCCTTCGCGCTTGCCTTCGCCTCGCGCGACTCCTCGGAGGGCATCGCCGCTTTTCTCGGAAAGAGAGGTTCGCGGCTTAAGAGTTTGAACGGGAAGGATAACAAAAAGGGGAATATGAATGGATTTTAAACTCACCGAATACCAGACAATAATGCGTGAAATGGTGCGCTCTTTCGCGGAAGAAAAAATACGCCCCGGAACCGCCCTGCGGGATAGAGAGGAACGCTTCATATATGACCTGCTCCCCGGTCTTGCCGAACTTGGCCTTCTCGGAATGACAACTCCCGATCGCTACGGAGGAACCGGACTGGACGCTCTCTCCTCCGCCATAGCCGTTGAGGAACTTGCCCGCGTCTGCCCATCCACCGCCGTCACCGTAGCGGTCACGAACTCCGCCTGCCAGGCGCCTATCCTGCTTTACGGCAATGAAGCTCAGAAGGCCCTGTTCCTTCCACCCCTGGCAAGGGGTGAGGTAATAGGCGGATTCGGCCTCACCGAGCCGGGCGCTGGTTCCGACGTTTCTTCTCTCAAGACCCGCGCCGTCAAAGACGGCGACCACTACGTACTCAACGGCGCCAAAGCCTGGATTACCAACACGCACGTCGGCAAGGTCTTCGTCGTAATGGCCAGGACCGATCCCACGGCCGGTTCGCACGGAATCTCCAGCTTTATCGTTACCCCCGACCTTCCAGGTTTCACTTTCCTGCCTCCCGAAAAGAAGATGGGGCTCAGGGCTTCCATCACTTCCGGCATCGCTTTCGACGACTGCCGCGTCCCGGTAGAAAACCTGCTTGGCGAAGAGGGCATGGGCCTGAAGATAGCCTTTACCACCCTGGCCGGATCCCGCGTCGGCATAGCCGCTCAGTCGGTCGGCATCGCCCAGGGCGCATTCGAAGAGGCCGTCCGCTACTCGACCGAGCGCGAGAGCTTCGGCAAACCCATCTCCAGCCACGGTGCAATCCAGGCTATGATCTCCGAGGCGGCCACGGGAATCGAGGCGTCAAGACTCCTCACCTATCGCGCCGCCTGCATTAGCAACAACGATACTCACGGCCTGGACCAGGCTTCCAGCATGGCCAAGCTCTTCGCCTCCGAAACCGCCAACGCCGTATGCGCCACGGCCTTACAGATCCACGGCGCCTACGGCGTCAGCCGCGAGTACCCCGTCGAGCGCTTCTATCGCGACGCCCGCATCACCACTATCTACGAAGGAACCAGCGAGATACAACGTCTTCTCATCGCCCGTTCTCTGCTCGCCTGACCCGCGATTGATTTAAAAATTCGCCGCCGGGCGACGCTCCCACGAACAACGGTAATGTATTAACGCGACGTTACTTCGGCGCGATGGCCGGGAGGGCGCGGTGAGCCCCCATAACGGGGATAACACAACGCCGTGCAGGAACGCGATTCGGCCGCTACACGTGGATGACGGTCGTCGCTATCGTATGTCGTACTTCTTCATGCGGTAGAGCAGGACGTGGCGTGGAATCTTGAGGGCGCGAGCGGCGGCTGACTTGTTCCGGCCTTTTGCCTCCAGCGCATCCAGAATCGCCTTGCGCTCTATCTCCCACAAGCCGACCGGGCTACTCCCGCTCGCCGTACCACTTTTGCGAAATTCGGCCGGTAGAAGGTCCGTTGTTATCGTCCCGTCGGGATGAAGTACGGCCATCCGTTGGCAGAGGTTCTGCAATTCCCTCACGTTGCCGGGCCACCGGTAGTTCCTCATGCGCTCCTCCGCATCCGCGGTGAGTTCCGGTTCACCGCCTCCGAAGCGCCGGTAGAAGTGGGCGAAGAGCAGAGAGACGTCTTCGGGTCGCTCCCTCAAGGGAGGCATCTCTATGGGAATCACGTTCAGGCGCCAGAAGAGATCCTCTCTGAACGCACCCCCCCGAACGGCCTCACTCAGGTCTCGGTTCGTTGCGGCAACCACTCTTACGTCGACGGGACGCGAGGCGGTTGCGCCCACCGGATCTACGATCCTCTCCTGGAGCACCCGCAGTATCTTGGCCTGGAGTGAAGGCGCCATGTCTCCCACTTCGTCCAGGAAAATGGTTCCCCCGCCGGCCTGTTCGAACTTGCCCCTGTGGGAGCGGTGCGCGCCGGTGAAGGCGCCCCTTTCGTGGCCGAAGAGTTCGGTTTCCAACAGGTCCTTGGGAACCGCCGCGCAATTCACCGCCACGAAGGGACCCCTGGCCCTGTGCGAGAGGGCGTGCAACGCGCGGGCGGCCAACTCTTTTCCCGTCCCGCTCTCGCCGGTGATCAACACGGTGGCTTCGCTGGGCGCAACGTGTTTTATGGCTACCATTGTCTCTCGGATGGCCCGGCTCGACCCCAGGAGGGAATCCTGGGGGCGCTTCTCCTCCAGCCGCTTCTTCAAACGCCTGTTCTCCAGGGCCAGGTTGTGAAGGTGAATAGCCTTCTTCACCGCCAGCAGCAGCGTCTCCCGCTTCACCGGCTTGGTCAGGTAATCCGAGGCGCCCAGGCGCATCGCCTCTACGGCGTCGCCTATGGAGCCGTAGGCGGTCATAACCACCACCGGCACCTGGAGCCCCTGCTCCATCACGGCCTTGAGGAGTTCCATGCCGTCCATCACCGGCATCCGGATGTCGGTGAGAATGAGGACGAAGGAACCGGAGACCAATGCCTTCAGGGCCGTTTTACCATCCGGTGCCGAGTCCACGCCGTAACCCTCTTTTTCAAGGTGGTAGGTTACGACACGGCGGAGGTTCCGGTCGTCCTCCACGAGGAGTATGCGAGCCGGTCGTTTCATAGGGAACTCCCCTTTGCGTCCGCCCCGTTTCCCTGGACGGAGATATCCCCTTCGGGCGACCCCGGAAGCCACAAGGTGAAGCGGGAACCTCCAGTGGGAAGCGATTCACCCCTAACCCAACCCCCGTGCGCTTCCGCCACCTGTTCAACCAGAGCCAGACCCAAACCGGTTCCATCCTTCCGCCGCGTGAAGAAGGGTTCGAAGAGTTTCTCCTCCTCGCCCTTCGGCAAACCGGGACCATGGTCCGTCACACCGATGAGGCATCCACCATCCGATCCACGTAGTTCCACCTCTACGCCGCCACCCTTCGGAGACGCTTGCACGGCGTTGCGCACCAGGTTCGTAAGTGCCTGATGGAGCCTGGCCAAATCCGCATAGAGGAGAGGACATTCCTTCACCCCTGCGAGCACCAGTTCAACCCCCCTCTTGTGCGCAAATGGCTCAAGCGAGCGGAAACACTGAGCCACCACGTCGGTCGGGGAGAGAGGGGCGCATTCCACGGCGATGGGACGACCCAGGTCGAGAAAATCCCGCACTACTCCCTTCAATCGTTCGATCTCGTTGATGAGGATCTCGAAGAAGGGACGCCGCTTGTGGCCGGGAGGATAATCCTCCGCGAGAATCTCGGCCGCGCCCTGGATCGATCCGAGGGGAGTTCGCACCTCGTGGGCGATTCCCGCGGCCATCCTGCCGAGCGCCGCCAGTCTTTCGCTCTGCCTGAGCCTTTCCCGGAGCGCTTCCCCCTTTCTGTGCTCCGCGTCCTTTCTGTCCACCAGTATTCCCGCCATGGCTCCTATTCCCAGGTAAAAGATGATCTCTATCATGTCCTTGTCCCCCCAAAACGGCCCGGTGTACAGCAACGCCAGGGGCAGGGTCGCCAGGGAAATTACGCCCGATACGATAAGTCCTCCCCTGAGTCCGAACCAGAGAGCGCCGAGAATAATGGGGACGTAACATATGCGCCGATGGATCAAGTCCACCCAGGGTGGGTATGGCAGGAACATGTAGTGCAGGGACAGCGTGAAGGTCACTACTACCGTAAGAAATAGAAATCGCCACGAGTCTCTGCCCCGCATCCTTCACCTCTTGAAGGGGTTCTCTTTGCAACTACCGCGCCAACCAATCCCTATCCACAGTATGCGTCCGCCACCCACTAAGCGCGCCTTCCGTGCCATACCCTTCAGGTTCGACCTTCTCCTAAGAGCAAAATGAAGAATATTGCACAACTCATTGTACACTATCCTCCACTATTTCTCCAGCAGCAGAAAAAGAGGAGACCCTCCCGAAGCGAAGGCGGTTCCTTATTGCTTGCCAGAGCACCCTCTCGCGACATTGGCACCCCTTATGCAACGCCCCTCCCTCTATGCGCCACGGCGCACCATGGAGGACCATCGGAGGACAATGATGAAGAAACCATTTTCCACGTTGCTCGGCTTCTCTCTCGTCGTGATCGGTTTTTGCTGCAGCCTGGCCGTGCTTGGTCAAGAGCCGGTCTCACCGCTGCCGCCCATAGAGATACTCGTGCGGCGCGCGATGAAGCACAACCCGGGCTTGGAGGCCCAAAGGCGCAAAATCCTCGCGGCGCTGGAAGTGCCATCCCAGGCCGGAGCGTTACCCGACCCCGCCGCCGACCTCCAGTTCATGATGCTGCCCATGGATGGGGGCCTCAACGCCGACGATGCGCTCACGAAAGGCGTATCTCTCGGAATCACCCAGCGTCTGCCCTACCCCGGAAAGCTGAAGCTGAGAAAACGGAAAGCCGAACGCCGGATCGACGTGGCCAGGACCCAACTGAAGGCCATGGAAAGCAACCTGCGGGGCGAGGTAACCGGCGTTTCCTACCACTACGCTCTCTACCGGCGCCTTCTGGAGATCAACCGGAAAACGCAGGATGCCCTGGAAGCGGCGGCCAAGGGCGCGGCGGGTGTTTATGCCTCGGGCAATGGCAGCCAGACCGATGTGCTTCTCGCTCAGGCCGCGTTTACAAAAAACAAGGCCGACAGGAAAACCTTGAACAGGCAGCTTGAGGTTGCTCGCGCCCGCCTTGATGATCTGCTTGGCGGTCCTACCGATCCCGCCCTGCTCGATCGGATCGCCATTCCCGAACCGGGCGACCCGCCAAGGCTGAACAGCCTTGTTAAAGACCTTCAGGATACCGCGCCCATGGTCCTGAAGGCGCAAGCCGAGGTGGCCGTCAGGGCGGAACAGGTCGCCATCGCGAAGAAGGATTTCAAGCCCGACTTCCTAGTGGGTGGACGGTACCGTCATAAGGATATGACCATGGGCGGTCGCGACTACCTCACGGCCATGGTCGGCATCACCCTTCCCTTCTTCCATCGGAAGAGCCGTTACCAGCCCGCGCTCCGTGAGGCCACGTACATGAGAGAGAGCGCCAGGGAGCAGGCCGGCGATGTTCTCAACGAGGCGCGGTACATGGTGACGGACGCCTACCAGACCGGCGTCCAGGACCGGGACGTCTACGCGCTCTACAAAAACGGTTTGTTGATCCAGGCAAAAAAAGCCTACGAGTCTTCGTTGGCTTCCTACACCGTCGGCGAAGTCGACTTTACGACCATGCTGAGGGCGCTCACCAATTATTACGCTTACGAATCCAGGGCCTTCATGGCCCGGGCGGACTACCAGGTATCCCTGGCCCGGATTGAAGCGGTACTCGGCCATACTTTCCGGATGAAGAAGAAGAGCGATCCGAGTGTAAGATCGATCAAGGATTTCCCGAAACCAGTGCCCCACACGGTACAGAAGCACCCTTTCCCAAAGGAGGAAAAATGACCATAACCGTTACCTGTCCCATGCACCCGGACGTAATAGCCGACAAGCCCGGTAAGTGCCCGAAATGCGGAATGTTTCTGGAGGCCAAAGCCATGAAAAAGACCTGCTACACCTGTTCCATGCACTCAGACGTGAAGTTGGATAAACCGGGCAATTGCCCAAAGTGCGGTATGCCCCTTGAAAAGAGCACCGAAGAGGTCGCCTTTCTCTACTCGTGCCCTATGCACCAGGACGTAATAGCCAACAAGCCCGGTAAGTGCCCGAAATGCGGAATGTTCCTGGAGGCGCATCCTACCGGCGCACCGCACCCGAAGGCCCATGACCACCCGATGGGTCATTGCTGCTGATTACTACTTCGAGGGTTGGTGAAGAAGCATGGGGGACGTCCGAAACGAGACGTCCCCCGACCCTTAACGAAGGAGGCACCCCTGTGAAGAGACTTCTTCTGATAGTGATTCCCGTCGTCCTGCTGGCATTCATACTCGGTCGGTTCACGGTGAAAAGATCGAATCCGGACGGCTCATCCCGTTCGGGCAAGGTCGCCGCCGCGGGAAACAATGCCCCTGAAAAGAAGGGGCGTAAGATCCTCTACTGGCGCGCGCCCATGAATCCGACCTACATCTCGAAGAAACCCGGCAAGTCACCCATGGGCATGGACCTGGTGCCCGTTTACGCGGAAGCGGTTTCCCCGAAACCCCGTCCCGCGCGGAAAGGCCAACGCAAAGTTCTTTACTGGCGGGCGCCCATGAATCCCTCCTACATTTCGAAGAAACCCGGCAAATCCCCCATGGGGATGGACCTCGTTCCCGTTTACGCCGACCAGATATCTTCCGGTGATATCAAGATCAGCCCGACGGTCGTGCAGAACATCGGCGTTACGACCACCGAGGTAATAAAGAAACCCTTCTTCAGGACGATCAGAACCTATGGCACGGTCACCTGGAACGAGACCACCCTCGCGGCTATGAACACCAAGATCGGGGGCTGGATCGAAAAACTGAACGTGAACGAGACGGGACAGATCGTGCGCAAAGGCCAACCCCTCATCTCGATCTATTCGCCCAAGCTCGTAGCGACGCAGGAGGAGTTCCTCGCAGCCATGGATGCGGCCCGGGCCCTCCAGAAGAGTTCGGACCCTACCGTGGCTGAGGGCGGTTCCCAGCTACTTGAGTCCGCAAGGCGGCGCTTGAAGCTGTGGGACATCAACAATGCCCAGATCAGGGAACTGGAACAAACGCGGAAGGTGCGTAAGACAATGATCCTTTATGCACCCATAAGCGGAATCGTTACGCACAGGGCCGTGGTCGTGGGTGATCACGTCCAGCCCGGCATGAATCTGGTCCGGATCGCGGCGCTCAATCCCATCTGGGTCATGGGGTCCATCTACGAACAGGACATCCCGCTCGTCAAAAAGGGCATGAAGGCGGCGGTAACCTTTGACAACCTACCGGGGGAGACCTTTGAAGGCACCGTAGATTATGTCTACCCGTACGTGGAAGGCAAGTCGCGCACGGCGCAGGTCCGGATCAAGCTGCCCAACAAGAAAGGCGAAATTCTTCCCCGGATGTATGCCACCGTGCAACTTCGCGTGCCGGTGGCACCCGATGCCGTTGTGATTCCCAATAACGCTGTCATCCAAGCTTCTTCAACGGACAACGTGGTCTTTATCGCCGAAGGAAACGGCCGTTTCAGGGGCCGAAAGGTAGTCCTGGGCCCGGAGGGCGACAACAACATGGTGATGGTCAAGGCAGGACTCGAACCCGGTGAGCGCGTGGTCACCTCCGCCCAATTCATGCTGGACTCGGAGAGTCAGCTCAACGCCGCCATCCAAGAGATGCTGTCGCAAAAGAAAGCCGGGGATTCCTGATGCTTTCGCGCCTCATAGACTGGTCGCTTAAGAATCGCTACATGGTCCTTCTCCTCACGGCATTTTTCATCATCGCGGGCATCTGGGTGATCTACCACACGCCCGTGGACGCGATCCCCGACCTCTCGGACACGGAGGTCATCATCTATACCAAGTACCCGGGTCAGAGTCCCCAGGTTGTCGAGGACCAGGTCACTTACCCGCTCACCACCGCCATGCTTTCCGTACCCAAGGCCACGGTTGTGCGGGGCTACTCCTTCTTTAACTTCTCGCTCGTTTACGTAATCTTCAAGGACGGGACCAACCTTTACTGGGCGCGTACGAGGGTTCTCGAATACCTCAACTACGTGACGCCGCAGTTGCCCAGGGGGATTGCGCCCCAACTCGGACCCGACGCCACCGGTGTGGGGTGGATCTACGAGTATGCGCTGGTGGACAAGACGGGGAAACACAACCTCTACCAGTTGCGATCGCTGCAGGACTGGTACCTTAGGTACCAGCTCCAGACCGTACCCGGCGTATCCGAGGTGGCGAGCATCGGCGGATACGTCAAGCAGTACCAGGTGGAACTCGATCCGAATAAGCTCGCCGATTACCACATCAGCCTCGAGCACGTGAAACACGCGATCATGCAATCCAACAACGACGTGGGTGGCCGCGTCGTGGAGATGGCCGAAACCGAGTACATGGTACGAGGAATTGGATACATTAAAAGCCTTGATGATCTCAGGAAGATTCCAATCGGCCTGGACCCGGGCGGACGCCCCGTCCTTCTCAGCCAGGTGGCGAACATCCACCTAGGCCCCGAGCTGAGGCGCGGCCTGGCCGATTTGAACGGGCAGGGCGGCGTGGCCGGAGGCATCATTGTCATGCGGGTCGGCGAAAACGCGCTCAAGACAATCGAAGCCGTGAAGGCCAAACTCGCGGCACTCAAGAAGGGCCTGCCCAAGGGCGTCGAGATCGTCCCGGTTTACGACCGCTCCGGGCTCATCGAACGGAGCATCAAGTTTCTCAAGGATAAGCTCGTCGAGGAAATCATCGTCATTTCCCTCGTCTGCATCCTCTTTCTTTTCCACTTCCGCAGCGCGCTCGTGGCCATCATCATGTTGCCACTCGGGGTCATGGCGTCGCTGATCATCATGTATTTCCAGGGGCTCAACAGCAACATCATGAGTCTCGGGGGTATCGCCATCGCCATGGGCGCCATGGTTGACTCCGCCATCATCATGATCGAGAACGCCCACAAAAAAATGGAGTACGGCTACGACAAGAAATACCACTGGGAGATCATCGGCGTTGCCGCCAAGGAGGTGGGTCCGACCCTCTTCTGGTCCCTGCTCGTGCTGACGTGCTCTCTCCTTCCCATCTTTACGCTGAACCAGCAGTCCGGCAGGCTCTTCAAACCGCTCGCCTTCACGATGACCTATACCATCGGCTCCGCCGCCTTCCTGGCCGTCGTGCTGGCGCCCATACTTATGGGCTTTTTCATCCGTGGCCGGATCCGCCCCGACGTGGAAAATCCGATCACGCGATTTCTTATCTGGATATACCACCCTGTCGTGGACTGGGTTCTCAAGCATAGAAAACTCGTTCTTTTCATGGCAGTGTTGGTCATGGCCAGCGCCGTTTTTCCGTTCAAGCAGTTGGGTTCTGAGTTCATGCCTCCGCTGAACGAAGGAGACCTCGTCTACATGCCTACGACGCTGCCGGGAATTTCAATCGGAAAGGCCAAGCAGATACTCGAACAGACCGACCGCATCATCAAGACCTTCCCCGAGGTCAAGTCCGTCTTCGGCAAGGTGGGAAGGGCCAATACGGCCACCGATCCCGCGCCCCTCACGATGACCGAAACCACCATTCAGCTCCGGCAGGACAAGAGCTACTGGCGCAAGATCCACGTGGAAAGGTGGTACTCCTCCTGGGCACCGGATTGGCTGAAGAAGCCGCTGCACCTGTTGTGGCCCGAAGAGCGGACGATCACCCAGAAGGAACTCATCAACAAGCTCAACCATGCTATCCATTTCCCGGGACTCGTCAACGCATGGACCATGCCCATCAAAACCCGAATCGACATGCTGTCCACCGGTATTAAAACACCGGTCGGCATTAAGCTGCTCGGTCCGGACCTCAATGAATTGGCCAAGCTCGCCAAGGAAGTGGAAGCCGCCGTCCGCAACATTCCCGGCACACGCTCGGTCATCGCGGAGCGGGTCATGGGCGGCTACTACATGGACTACGACATCGACCGCACGGCCGCCGCCCGCTACGGGCTCTCGGTTCAGGCAATCGAGGACGTTATCGAATCGGCGCTCGGCGGGATGAACGTTACCCAGACCGTGGAAGGTCTCGAGCGCTACCCGGTCAACCTGCGCTACATGCGCGGCTACCGGGATAACGTGCAGGCGTTGAAGCGCGTGCTCATCCAGACGCCCACCGGCGCACAGATCCCGATCTCCGAAGTGACTAAATTCGTTATCCACCAAGGCCCGCCGGCTATAAAAACCGAAAACTCCAGGAAAACGGCCTGGCTCTACGTGGACCTGAATACGTCCGACATCGGCGGCTACGTGGCGCGAGCGCAGAAGATCGTGAACGCCAAGGTGAAACTCCCGGAACAATACAACATCGTCTGGAGCGGCCAGTATCGATATATGGAGGAAGCCCGCTCGCGGTTGGCCATCGCTATCCCGGTTACGCTCGTGATCATCCTGTTGCTGCTCTACTTCAACACCAAGTCTTTCACCAAGGTAGCCATCGTCATCCTGTCCGTACCCTTCTCGCTTGTCGGTTCATTCTGGCTGCTCTACCTGCTGCATTACAACCTGTCCGTTGCCGTTTGGGTCGGGGTTATCGCCTTGGCCGGGCTCGACGCGGAGACCGGCGTAGTTATGCTGCTCTACCTCGAACTGGCCCACGCACTCTACAGCAAGCTGGGACGCATGAAAACCATCGGAGACCTCAGGCAGGCTATTTTTCACGGCGCGGTGACACGCATTAGGCCGAAGATGATGACCACGGGCGCCATCCTGGCGGGCTTGATACCCATTATGCACGGAACCGGGACCGGCTCCTCCGTCCTGAAGCGCATTGCGGCGCCCATGGTTGGCGGCGTCATTACGTCCCTGCTGCTAAATCTGGCGATCTATCCGGTGCTATATTACTACTTGAAGCGCCGACACCTGGATCCGTCGATGGAACCCACGTCCAACGAGGAAGTTCACGAAAGCAATTAGTTGCCCGCCTCGGTTTCCCGGGGGCCGGAGTTCACTCCACGTCCCCGGGAAACCTTAAAGACGTGGTAACATGAAACCTTAAAGACGTGGTAACATGAGACCGAAAGGAGTGATACAATGAAAAAGATCACCGCGATCATCCGCACGGACTGCCTGGAACCGGTTGAACGTGCCTTGCGGACTCTTGGAGTCGAAGGCATCAGCGTCAGCCGGGTCAATGGCTACGGCGAACACGCTCACTTTGCCAACAATGACTGGTTATGCACCCACGCCCGCATTGAGACCTGCACGGAGGAAGCCTTCACACAGGACATCGTAGATACCATCATGGATGCCGCTCATACGGGGAGGGCCGGCGACGGCATCGTGGCCGTTCTTCCGGTTGAGCGATTCTTCAAAGTGCGTGAGCAGCGTGACGGCTAAAAGCGCAAGGTTATTCGATTACCCTTGCCCGATGCACCCGGAGATTCAACAGGGTTACCCCGCGTCGATCGGGCCGGGAGGCGCAGCATGAGCCCGCGCGATGAGCTTCACATCGTCGGCGCCGGACCGGCCGGGCTCGCCGCGTCCATTACCGCGGCACGGGCCGGAGTCGCCGTCGTCGTCCACGAGAAGGGACACGACGTAGGACGCAGGTTCCACGGAGATTTCCAGGGGCTGGAGAACTGGACATCCTCCATGGACATCATCACCGAGATCAAGTCTATGGGGATCGAGCCCAACTTCGACCACATCCCTCATTACAATCTGGTCTGCTTCGATCCTTCGGGGCGCAAACTGGCCGCGGGTTCTTCCCGGCCGTTGTACTACCTCGTTCGACGCGGTACCGAGCCGGGAACTCTCGACCGGGGGCTCCTTCAACAAGCGCTTGATCTCGGTGTCGAGGTCCGATTCAAGGACCGTGTCGATGGTATCCCCGGAGGGGGAATCGTGGCAACGGGACCGCGCGCCGTGGATATCATCGCAGTGGGCTACCTTTTTGAGACCAACGCTGAAAACGGCTCCTACGTGGCTATCGACCGCAATCTGGCTCCGGGAGGGTATGCTTACCTGCTCATCCATGAGGGGCGGGGTACCGTTGCCACTTGCATGTTCGGGGACTTCCACCAGGAAGCGGTATACTTGGAACGAACCATCTCTTTCTTCACCTCGTCTCTTGATCTGCGACTCCACAACCCGCGCCGTTTCAGCGGCTACGGCAACTGTGAGATTCCTCAAACCGCGGTTCAAGGCAAGATGACCCAGGTTGGAGAAGCCGCCGGTTTCCAGGATATGTTGTGGGGTTTTGGGCTCCGGTACGCTCTCACTTCCGGTCATATGGCAGCCCAAGCGGTTCTCACCGGTTCGCAAGCAACCTACGACAAGCTGTGGCGACTTCGGTTCGCGGGCCAGATGCGGGCCGCCACAGTCAACCGCTTCCTCTTTAGGTTGGCGGGACATCAAAGCCTATCGTGGTTCCTTGGCCGGGTCGCAGCCAAGGGGGATCCACGTGTGAGCTTGCATCGACTCTACGCTTCTTCGGCGTGGAAGACGGCATTGTACCCGGTGGTTGGCAGGTACGTAAAAAGCCGTCGCCGCCACCACGAATGCCTCGAGCCCGGCTGCAATTGCACGTGGTGCCGGTGTCAGCACCACAGTGAGTTCATGGAGGAGGTGTGAAGCCGTGAGCATCCTCTTGGATAATTGGCTCTTTCTTCTCATCATTGCTCTCTGCATCGGGATGCACTTCTTCCACGGCCATGGTCATGGGGACGGAAACGGCACAATGAACGGTGCGGGGGATGAAATCCGGTCGCGGAGGCAACCTTACACCAACCGTCGGACGGGCCGGAGAAGCCGAACTCGGTTCCGAGCCGAATGGTCAAGAAGGCGCCAGGGGCTGTGAGGGGCTCCGGCGGGCTTTGCCCGTGCGTCTTGGCGCCATTTTGTCCGGCTTGGAACCGGTAGGCGCCGGTTCCTCCATCCTGAAGCACATTGCGGCGCCACGTATGATATAATTCATAGTGAACCCGGTGGATCGGCGTCAGCCGCCACCCATTGAAAAGGAGGTAAATCATGAAGAGAAGCAAGGCCTGTTACATCGCCGGAGTGCTGACTCTGGGGCTTTTACTGGGAAGCACCGCCGTATTTTCCAGCTCGGCCGTAAACACGTCACGGAAAACCACCGTACGTAAGATGACGCATCGGGAAGGGGCTCAAAATCTGCAACAGAAAAAGGCGCCGCGAGGGTGCGAGGCAATGATGGGGAAGTGCAAGCTGATGAACTCCCGCATCGACGAATTGGCGGCCAAGATGAAGGCGGCCACCGGACTGAAAAAGATAGATGCAATGGCGGACCTTCTGGATGAACTCGTCGCGCAGCGCAAGTCGATGCACAAGATGATGATGAACATGCGTGGCGGCATGTCCGGCGGTTCGATGCGGAAGTCCAAGATGATGGGCGGTATGTCCGGCGCTTCGATGCGGAAGTGTAAGCTGATGAACTCCCGCATCGACGAATTGGCGGCCAAGATGAAGGCGGCCACCGGTCGGGAAAAGATAGATGCAATGGCGGACCTTCTGGGTGAACTCGTCGCGCAGCGCAAGTCGATGCACAAGACGATGATGAATATGCGTGGCGGCATGTCCGGCGGTTCGATGCGGAAGTGTAAGATGATGAAAAAAATGATGATGCGGAAGAAAATGCAACAGCGGGAGGCTGCACCGGCGGCCGGGAAGAAGACGTCCGTAAAGTGAAGCGCCGGTTCCATGCCAATGCCGGCTGGGCGAAACACAGGTTTTTCCAACCGGCCGGTTCGGGGCATAAGCGATGATGAGTTGTGGTTCCGAAATGGGTTGGATGTGGATATGGCCGGTGGCGGAGGGCCTTCAGCCTGGCTCGTCACGGACCCCGTTTGCGGGATGAAGATCGACCCGACCCTCGCAGGCGCCAAAGTCGAGTGCATTTGCGCCGTGTGTCTGGAGATTGTCCGTGACGAGCCGGGGAACCGTCCCATCTGCGGCATGGCTTTGGAACCCCGTACCATTTCGATTGAGGAGGAGTGAATAAAATGAAAAAGATCACCGCGATCATTCGCACGGACTGTCTGGAACCGGCTGAACGCGCCTTGCGGACTCTTGGGGTTGAAGGCATAACGGTAACCAGGGTTAAGGGATTCGGTGAACACGCAAATTTTTTCAGCAGTGACTGGTGCTGTACCCACGCCCGCATCGAAATCTACACGGAGGACTCTCTTGTACAGGACATCGTAGACACTATCATGGATGCCGCTCATACGGGGAGGACCGGCGACGGCATCGTGACCGTTCTTCCGGTTGAGAGATTTTTTAAAGTGCGTGAGAAGCGTGAGGGTTAAAAGCGCAAGAACTTTCGATTAAGGCTGACCCTTGCCGTTCGGAGTTCTGAAACGCTACGGAGGTTCAAAGTGAGCACAAATTCAATGCGCGGGATAGACCCCGTTTGCGGGATGAAGATCGACCCTGACGCCACCGAATACAAGCTCGAACACGGCGGAGCCGTGGTTCACTTCTGTTCGACACACTGCCTCGAGAAGTTCCGGGCGGACCCCGGGAAGTACGCGGTGGAGAGTTCCACGGCCGAAAGTTCCGGAGCCGAAGCGGTGAAGCCGGAGGACGACGATAAAAAGAATGCGAGTTGCCTGGTCTGCGAGGTGCCGCCGCTGGTGGAGTACACCTGCCCGATGCACCCCGACATACGTTCCGACAAGCCAGGCGCCTGCCCCAAGTGCGGCATGGCACTGGAACCGGTCGCCGCGGCTCCCGGAGGCACCAAGGTGGAGTACACCTGTCCCATGCACCCGGAGATCGTCCGTGACGAGCCGGGGAGCTGTCCCATCTGCGGCATGGCTTTGGAGCCTCGCACCATTTCGGTTGAAGAGGAGAATCCCGAACTCAAGGATATGCGTCGCAGGTTCTGGGTGAGCCTGGCCCTGTCGGTGCCGGTGTTCCTGATCACCATGGCTGATCTGGTACCGGGTTTGAGGGGTGTCAACTGGCTTACGGCGCATGCGCGGATCCTCATTCAGCTCGGGCTCGCCACCCCTGTTGTCCTCTGGGGAGGCTGGCCGTTCTTCGTCCGTGGCTGGCAATCCATCGTCAACCGTTCGCTCAACATGTTCACGTTAGTCGGCCTTGGAACGGGTGTGGCCTATATCTACAGCCTGATCGCCGCCCTCTTCCCGGGGATCTTTCCGCCGTCCTTCCGTGGCGCGGAGGGTACCGTGGCCGTCTACTTTGAAGCCGCGGCGGTGATCGTGACCCTTGTCCTGCTAGGCCAGGTTCTCGAACTCAAGGCCAGGAGCCGGACCGGCGCGGCCATCAAGGCTCTTTTGGGCCTGGCTCCCAAAACGGCCCGCAGGATCGAGGAGGACGGCACCGAGGCGGACGTTCCGCTCGACCAGGTCCAGGTAGGCGATCGGCTTCGGGTGCGTCCCGGCGAGAAAATACCGGCGGACGGTATCGTTCTCGAAGGCATGAGTTCGGTGGACGAGGCTATGATTACGGGCGAACCCCTGGCGGTCACGAAGAAGTCCGGTGACCACGTCATCGGAGCCACCATTAACCGTACGGGCTCCATGGTAATCAGCGCCGAAAAGGTGGGTGCGGACAGCCTCTTGTCCCGGATTGTCCAGATGGTGGCCGAGGCCCAGCGAAGCAGGGCGCCGATCCAAAAACTGGCGGATTCGGTGGCCGGGTACTTCGTGCCGGCCGTGATTGGCGCCGGCGTCATCACCTTCATCATCTGGGGGTTGTGGGGCCCGGACCCGCGGATGGCCCACGCCCTGATCAACGCCGTTGCCGTTCTGATCATCGCGTGCCCCTGCGCCTTGGGTCTGGCGACTCCCATGTCCATCATGGTGGCCACGGGCAAGGGCGCAACCGCCGGGGTTCTGTTCAAGAACGCCGAGGCGATCGAGGTGATGCGCAAGGTGGATACCCTGGTAGTGGACAAGACGGGCACCCTCACCGAGGGAGCCCCACAACTCCAAACCGTGCTTTCCCAGGGCAAGCTTGCCGAGAACGATTTCCTGGCCCTGGTGGCCGGGCTTGAGCGCGGGAGCGAGCACCCCCTCGCCGAAGCCATCGTGAAGGGTGCAACGGACCGGGGTGTCGTGTTGGAGAAGGCCTCCGATTTCGACTCTATCACCGGCAAGGGTGTCACGGGCACCGTGGCAGGCCGTGCCGTCGCCGTGGGGAACCGGGCCTTGCTGGAGCAGATCGGTGCTGATGCAAAACCCCTGGCGGGGACCGCGGAGCAATTGCGGCGCGAAGGTCAGACCGTGATGTTTGTGGCCGTAGACGGAGAGGTGGCCGGTCTCGTCAGCGTGGCCGATCCCGTCAAGGAAAGTTCGCCGGAAGCCATAGAAGCCTTACACAAGGAGGGCCTGAGAGTTGTGATGCTTACCGGCGACAGCAAAACAACCGCCGAGGCGGTGGCGCGGAAGCTCGGAATAGACGAGGTTATCGCCGAGGTCCTGCCCGATCAGAAGGCCGAAGTTGTCAAACGTCTGCAGGGCGAGGAGCGGATCGTGGCCATGGCCGGAGACGGGATCAACGACGCCCCTGCCCTGGCCCAGGCTCAAGTGGGTATCGCCATGGGCACCGGTACCGACGTTGCCATGGAAAGCGCCGGGGTGACCCTCGTCAAGGGAGACCTCCGCGGGATTATTCGCGCTCGCCGCCTGTCGCGGGCCACCATGCGCAACATCAAGGAGAATCTCTTCTGGGCTTTCGCCTACAACAGTATTGGCATCCCCATCGCGGCCGGCGTTTTGTATCCCTTCTTCGGCCTGCTGCTGTCGCCGATCATCGCCGCCGCCGCAATGAGTTTCAGCTCCGTTTCGGTTGTTGGTAACGCCCTACGGTTGAGAAGAGTCCATATCTGAACAGGGATATCCCGGTTGCAGGCCGGCCTCGTATTCAGCGACAACGGGGTGGTACGGGTCATCCCGGTAAAAATAACGCCGGGTCCGGGAATCTTATTAAGGAGCGGCGTCATGGGTCAACGACAAAAGAAAAAAGGGTCGGCCCACTCTTCCGCAGACAACGACAGTGTCGACCGCAACGAATGGGGACGGCTCACGGGATGGCTCGTGGTGCTCGCTGTTGTTATAGTGGCCGTCGGAACGATGGTCCTGATCGTTCGGAGCCGTCCATCGAAAGTTATCAACAAGCCTCGGGTGGCGGTCCGGAACGATGTTTTAGCGGCCGAAACGACCGATCCGAGGATGGAAGAGGTGGAACGAACGCTCTTCTGCCCTTGTGGGAACTGCAACCTCAAGCTGAGCAAGTGCACGTGCGACAACGCCAACGGTGCGCTTGAGGTGAAGAAAACCATCGTTGCCCTGCTCGAGAGCGGCCTCGATGTAAAGGCCGTGGCGGCAACGTTGTCCAGCCGGTTTCCCGGTTCGTTGCGGAATACGAAAACGACCCCGGAGGTTGTTGAGCAGCCGATGGAGACCGCTTCCGGGGACTCGTTCGCCGCCGTCGTGGCTAAGCTCCACTGTTTGTGCGGCAACTGCCGGAAGCTCCTGGCAGAGTGCGAATGCGCTCACCGGAACGGGGCCATCGAGGTTAAGACGTTCATCAAGAAGCGACTGGCGGAGGGTTTCAGCGGTTCCGACGTGCTGTCGGCGGTGAAGCGAGTGTACGGGAGCCGTTTGTTTCATCCGTAAAACCGAAAACGAAAGGAGATATGCCATGGATGTCAAGTACGCAATTGTCAGGGAGTTACATGACCTGGGATACGCCGAGGCTGTGGAACGAACCGTCGAGCTTCTCAAGAACGAAGGCTTCGGGGTCTTGACCGAGATCGACGTCAAGGCCACGCTGAAGTCCAAGCTCAACCTGGACTTCAAACGCTACGTAATTCTCGGCGCCTGCAACCCAACCTTCGCCCACCGGGCTCTGGCCGAAGAGCCGCTCATCGGTGTTTTCCTGCCGTGCAACGTTATCGTGATGGAACGCGACGGTGGAGGAAGCGTCGTAGCCGCCTTCAAGCCAACGGTCGGTTTCGCGCTGGTGAATAACCCCAATGTTGCTCCCATCGCCGAGGAAGTCGAGGAGCATCTCAAGAGGGCGCTGGACGGGCTGGGGGGGTAATAGCAACGGTGATTAGGCGATTTGCACCGCAAATTCCCACGTAACGGTTGATCGCCAATCGGCCACTCAATGGTTCTGCACGGCGGTGCTGACCCGCGTAGGAGCGGCCTTCCTGTGCGGGCGGTCATCTCGTCACCGGACAAGCCATAGGATCAGGTCCAAACTACGGTTGACCTTCTATTCGTCCAGATGGAGAAAGGATGGCGGAGTGTAGACGGTCTCCCTCCTTAAGGGTGCTTCCAACAAGCAAAACCGCCCTCCCGAGACGGGTTCCGGCTTCCACCTTGCAGTCCCGGCCTACGACGGCCGGTCCCGTGAAGAAGGCGTCCCGGGAAATTCGGGCCGATTCGTGACGGAGCACGCGATGGCCGCAGCGCTCTTCAAAGTCGCACCCGGGCGGCAGGGGAAAAGCGGGCCACTTCGAAGGCGCCGCGATGGAGGCGAGGGAACCATCCAGGTAGGAGGCGGGAGAACCCAGGTCAAGCCATTCTCCATCGAGTGAAAGGCCCCTTACCACGCCGGAGGGAAGCAACGGAGCGATGAGATCCGAAACGAACTCGGAGGGGGCCTTACCGTGGAGATATGAGAGAAGCTCCCTTCGTGCGGCGTAGGTGCCGAGAAAGATTTTGTCTCCGTACCCGAATGTTGTTACCGAGCCGGAGGGGGATAGCTCAACCGGGGTATAGCCGGGACGCCGTGGACCAAGAGCCAGGGAGACCAAGGCTTCAGGATGGCCGTCAAGGTCATTCTCAAGTTTTCCCATGGAAAGTGTGTGAATGATGTCGGAATTGGTCGCCAGGAAGGTCTTCCCCTCTATCCTGCTCCTGATCGGGACGAAGAGGCCCGCGGTCCCGAGGATTTTGGATTCGTAGGAGAAGGAGATATCCAGCGCGCCGGAATAGCTTTCGGCGCAGCTCTTAACCTGTCCCGACAGGTGGTGAAGGTTGATGAAAACGCGGTCTATCCCCGCCCTCTCCAGTGTTTCGAGAGTCCAGTGCAGGAGGGGCTTGGTAAGGAAGGGAATGGACGGTTTGGGAATGCCCTTTGTAATGGGAAGCATCCGGGTTCCGAGTCCCGCCGCGAGGACAACAGCTTCACGAATTTTTGTCTTCCTTTTCGAACAAAATGTTGCCGAATGGTTTTCCCAACTTCCGGCAGTGTTCGCCGTAGAGATCGGCGTATGAGCGCCTCAAAAAAGAGGAGCTATCCAATTCCAGGGCCGCCGCGAGGGCCTCGATGCTCTCGGGGCTGCCCTCGAGTTCGAGAAAATTGCCGAAGGGCATTTCGTCGAGACAGAGAATCGCTCCGGGCGCCTGGTACTCCCGGCGGTACTTTTCGTACTTAAAAAAGGTTCTTAAACCGATATTCTCCAGGATGGCGCGTAACTTCTCTCCATTGTCGCAGCGGGTCTCCTCCTCCGGCCTGATCTTATACCTGTCGTGGCTGACCACCTTGCCCTTGAAGGTGAAGAGCGCCCCTTCAACGGTTTCCCTTACGCGCAACATGCACCCGCTTATGGAGAGGGGACGCTCCGGGAAGTCGTAGAGGAAGTTGCCTTCGAAGAGCCTGGGCTGCAGGACTTCATAGCCAAGTTCTTCTGCTTTCCCGACGTAGGTCTTCAGGTCTTCCACGCGGACTTTTACTTCGATTTCCATGAAACGGCTCCTTTCCAGGATTCCTTCAGGGCTGCAAGGGATGAAACGAAGCGTGCTTCGTTGCGCTTCGGAACACGGGCGATCAGGGTAAGGGATTCACCGTAGCCGGCGTCTTCCACCGTTACGTTGATGGCCTCCAGTTTGTGGCGGAGGACGCCCTGGGCTTCGTAGGGAAGCGTAATGGACCATTCGGCCCCGGGTATGCTGGTCTTCAACCGCGCCTCTTCCAGCGTTAGGGTCGCCGTAGCGCGGTAGGCGCGCGCAAGGCCGCCCGTCCCGAGCTTCACGCCTCCGAAGTAGCGGACCACAACGAGGCACGCGTCTGAAACACCTCGCTTTTTCAGGCTCGCCAGGATCGGCGGCCCGGCGGTGCGGCCCGGCTCTCCGTCGTCGCCGCAACGAACCGTCAATTCCTCTCTCCATCCGGTCCTGTAGGCCCAGCAGTGGTGGGTGGCATCGTGGCGCTTTTTCCTGAGCCCCGCCAGAAAGTCCATCGCTTCCTCCGGCGTCTTCGCGGGAGCGAGGAAACCGAGGAATAGCGAACCCTTCTCTTTATATTTGGATGAACTCCCACCCGTCGGGGAAAGGTAGGACCACAGGTCAGGAGCGGAGTGCATCGACGGCCTCCTCCACCGTATCCCGTATGGCGAAAAGGGCGGGAAGCCCGAGAAGATCGAAGACCTTGAATATCTTTGGGGCCATGGTGCTCAGGACCATGTCTCCACCGTTGTCCCTGAGCGTCTGGATGTAAGAGAGAACTACTTCGATCCCCGATGAGCCGATGTATCGAAGCTTGGAAAAATCGACAACCAACTTGTAGTGGCCCTTCCCGACGTGGTTCACGACGGCCTCCCGGAAGAGTCCGTGGTTGTTGGCGTCAAGAAAACCTTCGAGGTGGATGATCCAGACGCCGTCTCTTGATTCTGAAGAAACCTGCAAATTATTCATGGCCTCTCCCGCCAATACTCGAAGAAATTATACCACTGATCGGGATAGCGTTCCAGAATCGCACCAAAGAAGTCCGCTGTTCGCTGCATAACGGCCCCGGGATCGCCGGGGTCTCCGGGCGGTATGAGTTCGCCGGCGAAGGCCGAGTACAACCCATTCCCTTCCGCCATTACGGCCGTGGGAAGAATAGAAACGCCGCTAAGCGCCGAAAGAAGGGCGGGACTCTTGACGAAGCAGGTGGAACGCCCATTGAGCCTAACCTCGACGTTATCTTTACCGATGGCTCTGTCCACGAGGATGACCACATTCCCGCCCCGATCCAAAATTCGCCTGATGGCGATGGGGGTGGTTGGTCCAAGGCCGGTGTTGAGACTGACGTTGCCGGAGGCCTGCCTCTTAGCCCGGCGAAGCGTTTCCACGCGCCGGTTTCTTTCCGGAAAGCCGATGATGTAGTGGCGTCCCACCACCTTGCCTATGTAGATGCCTCCGACTTCCCAGTTGCCAAGGTGGGCCGCTACGAGGATCCTGCCTTTGGTGCCGGGGACGGAAAATGTTCCGCTGGCGTCATGGACCGGAACCACCCTTGGGGGATCGAAGTCCGCGCGAAGGTAATCAATAACGCCGCGTCCGTAGGAGGCGAAGGTGTTCCTTGCCAGTTCTTTCGCCCTGTTGGCGTTAAGGTTGGGGAAGGCGCCGGAGATGTTGTGGTAGACCGCCGCCGCGGTTTCCGGTTTGAACCCCTGGTACCACTCCATAAGAGAATCGGAGGCGGTGTAAATGGCGTGTCTGGTCAAGAGTCTGGAGGCCAACCCCGAGAGATGGAAGACCCAACCCGTGTTAAAGACGCTGGAATTCCAGTTCCGGTAGACCTCATCCGCGGGCATATCTAAGCGCCGCCATGGAAATCTCGTAGGTGTCCGCTACGGGCCTGAAGTGGCTGCCCTGACCGGCATAAACCGCGCTCACCGGTACCGTTTTCCAGCGCGCGCCGAGATGAAGGGCCTTCAGCAGCATTTCGGTATCGATCTCAAAACCGGAGGATTCCAGCTTCATCTTTGCAAGAAGGCTTCCCCTGAAGGCGCGGTAGCCGCACTGGGTGTCGGGAATGCAAGCGCCGGAGATCCACCGCAGTATTTTGCTGCCTACCCTGTTTGTAATAAAACGGTAGGCGGGAAAGTTGCCCGCCTCCTCAAGGCGGTTGCCGATTAACATATCCACGGATTCGTCCATCGCACCAAGAAAGCGCGGTGCTTCGCGTGCGAGGTGCTGTCCATCTCCGTCAAGGAAAAGGAGCCAATCGGGGAGGAATGAAACTTTGAGTTTACGGATGCCCCAACTGATAGCCGATCCCTTGCCCAGTGGGCCTTCAAGCCGGACTACGGTTGCACCGGCCTCGGAAGCGAGAGAAGCCGTGTCGTCGATGGAGCCATCGTCCACCACCAGCACTTTTAAGTCCAATTCGAGGAGTTCCTCCACGATCTTCCCGATCTGTGTGGCACAGTTGTATGCTGGAATAAGAGCGGTAACGCGGCATACCGGCGCGGTCCGGGCTTCTACGCTGCGATCTCGTAGGGAAGCTTTCTCCTTCTCCGGAGGTGACGAAGCAGGGCGGCTCATGGGTCCCCGTGCGGCTCCACACCAGCGGCGGCCATGGCCTGGGCCTGGATGGCCGTAATGGCGGCAACGTCGGCGATGTCCTCCGCCGTACATCCTCGGCTGAGGTCGTTGGCCGGTGCGGAGAGCCCCTGAAGAACCGGTCCCAGCGAAATCGCGCCCGCAAGCCGCTCGGTCAGCTTGTAGGCGATGTTGCCGGCGTCCAGGTTCGGAAAGATGAGGACATTGGCCTGGCCGGCCACCGGGCTTAAGGGCGCCTTAGACGCGCCTATAGCCGGGACCAGGGCGGCATCGCCCTGTAATTCGCCGTCCGCGGCAACGTTTGGAGCACGCGCCTTGAAGGTTTCAAAGGCGGCGCGAACCATCTCTACGTTCGGATGCTCGGCGGAACCCTTGGTGGAGAAGGAGAGAAAGGCTACTTTGGGCTCGGCCTTAACGAGGAATCTGAAGGAGTCGGCGGCGCAGAGGGCGATCTCCGCGAGTTGGGTCGAATCCGGGTATGGAACGATTGCGCAGTCGGAATATACGAAAACGCCCTTCTCCCCGTACTCGGTCTTCGGCGTCACCATCAGGAAGCAGGAGGAGACGGTGTGAATTCCGGGCGCGGGACCGAAGCAACGCAGGTAGGCCCTGACCGAATGGGCGGTCGTATGGGTGGCGCCCGACACGAGGCCGTCCGCCCCGCCGAGGGCGACGTACATGCAGCCGGAGTATAGTGCCCCGGAAAGAAGGTTGAGCGCCTCTTCCTCTGTTATGCCCCGCCTGGCGTTGCGTTCGAGGTATACGCGCACGGCGTCCCTTAGGAAGGTCGGCTTCGATGGATCGTGGATCTCAACCCCTTCGAGAGAGATACCCAACGAGCGTGCCTTTGACCTAACGGAGACCGGTTCTCCCACAAGAACGGGTTCAACCGTACCGGTCTTTAGCAACAGGGCAGCGGCCCTGAGGGTCCTGTCGTCCGCCGATTCCGGCAGCACGATCCGCTTCCTGTCAGCGGCGGCGCGAGTACGAATTTCATCCAGCAATTTCATTCTCATCCCTCCTTAATTCAGTATATCAGTAAAGCGGGTATAGCGCCAAACTCTACGGGTTGCCTCAATCCCGCGATTGCTTGATGCGGATAGTTATGAAAGGCCCTGCGGTTCGTGTTTTTGCGCCTACGCTGTTCCACTCATCAAGGGATTGGAGGCCTTCGGGCCGAAGGCCGGGGAGCAACCCCGGCTGGCTTTGCCCACCTGCCGGCAGGCGAACCCTTCCACGAATCCCGGTGCGGGTGGTGAATCCTGAAATCTGATGTATAATCGACGGCGGAGGTATTTATGGCCGTTTCGTGCGGAATCGTTGGATTGCCGAGAGCGGGGAAAACCACTATCTTCAATGCGCTGACGGCTGGGGGGGCGAAGGTTGGCAGCTTCACCGGCGGCTCTTCGGACCCGAACATCGGTCGGGCACTGGTGCCGGACTCCAGGCTCAACGACCTGGGTGCGGTCTTCGGGTCCGGAAAAATCACCCCGACGACCTTGAAGTTCGTTGACGTTGCGGGACTTGTCAGGGGTTCATCGAGGGGCGACGGGTTGGGGAACCGGTTCCTGGCGCACATTCGCGAGGTGGACTGTGTTGTCCACGTAGTGCGTTGTTTCGAGAATGCACAGGTGCCGCACGAAGATGGAACAATTGATCCCGTGCGGGACGCGGAAACGGTCCACCTCGAGTTGGCCCTGGCCGACCTCTCTACGGTGGAGCGAGTGGAGGAGCGGGCGGCAAAGCTCGCTCGTTCCGGAGACAAGGAGGCAAAGCGCCTGATTGCGGTAATAGAAAAGCTGAAGGCGCCCTTGGAAGAGGGCAGGGCGGCCAGGGACGCCGGGCTCAAGAGGGATGAACTGGTCCTCGTTCGCGACCTCAACCTCCTCACGTTGAAACCGGTCCTCTACGTGGCTAACGTGGACGAGACCGGGCTCGTGTCCGAACATGGTTACCCCGCCGCGTTGGAATCGCTTGCGGAAGTGGAGGGAAGCCAGTGCGTACGTATCTCGGGCCGGATCGAGGCCGAGATGACGTCGCTGCCGGAGGAAGAGCGCCTGGAGTTCATGGAAGCTTACGGTCTTAAGCGCTCCGGTCTCGACAAGCTTATCCACGCGGCCTTTTCCACCCTTGACCTGATGACTTTCCTGACGGCCGGCAAGGACGAGACGCGGGCGTGGACCATCAGGAAAGGAACTCTGGCGCCACAGGCGGCCGGCAAAATCCATAGCGATCTCGAACGTGGATTCATTCGTCTTGAAGTTTACAATTACGAAGACTGGGCAGCCTGCGGAAGGGACGAGAAGAAGGTCAGGGAGAAGGGGCTGTGGCGCTCCGAGGGAAAGGACTACGTTATGCGGGAGGGCGACGTTTGCCTCGTCCGCTTCAATGTTTGAACGGTGCATTTCTCGTAATTGAAGGGATGTAGCGGCGCCGAATGTCCTTTGAAAAAGGCCGCTTCCTTGAGCGGCCCCGCTAAAATAGGGTAATATTGTAGAGGAAGGAGAATTGTTCGAAGATGGCAGCAGACAGACGCGTGAATCTGGACTGGATCACCATAAAATACAAAGACCTTTATACGCTAATCGGCATCGTTGTCTTGGTGCTGGGTGTCCTCGGCGGCGGATTTCTTCTATGGCGCTGGCACGCAAACCCCCAAACCCGGGCCGACAGGGCACTTAACCATGCCCAACGGGTACTGGACAGCTTGGACATTCCTTCCGTCGGCTCCAACGTCGGCGCGACACTGGCCCAGGCCAGGGTTGTTCTCTCTCGGGGACGCGAGGAGTACAGGTCCGGTAAATACAAAAAGGCTTTTTCCATTGCCAAGGACGTTCTGACCACGTTGAACGACGTCAGGAGCGATAGAAACAAAACGCAAAAGTACGCGGTTCTCGTGGACATTGAGGGATCGGTGGAAGTAAAGAAAACGGGGCAGCACCTCTTTTCCAATGCCAAGGATCAGATGGTCCTTGAAGATGGTGATGTCGTGCATACCGATCTGAGCAGTTACGCGCGCATTAAGTACCACAACGGCATGGTACAGATCGTTATGCCCGACTCCCTCCTTATGATCCAGACGATGACGGCGTCGCGAAGCGGAATCAACAAGATCAAGGTAGCGTCGATCCAGGGGGGCGTCGAAACACGGACGCCCGACACGATGACCAGCAGGGACGAGATGGTTATCAACACGAAGACTACAACCATCCGGCCGGCCCCCGCTTCAAGGGTGGCCGTTGCACAAACCAAAACGGGAGAGACAAAAATCGCCGCGCTTTCGGGCTCGGCGGAGGTCGAAGCGGACGGCCAGACAGAGCGCATCAAAGCCGGGCCTTCGGGCGCCTCCATCGTTAGTTCGGCAACCGGACTGGGGCCGATCAAGGCTCTCCTTCCGCCCCCCAAGGTTCTGTATCCCGAAGACCAACAGATAATCCGGGTGAACGACCCGATCCACTATACCCTGGCCTTCAAATGGCAGCCTTCCGCCGGGAAGAAAACTAAGTTCGAGATCTCGGCGAGAGCACTCTTCTCAAAGCTCCTTGCTCCCGACCGGATTATACAGGGCAATTCCATAACGGTGGACGGGCTTCCGGCCGGCAGCTACTACTGGAGGCTAAGAGCCGCCGGCAGCGAGACGGAGACCTACTGGTCGCCGATTCACCGCTTCCGCTTGCTCCAGGTTTATCAGCGGCCGCGGATAAAGAGGAATCTTAAACTCACGGTCGTAGCTACACCGATCGGGGACGGAGTGATACTTCAGGGAAAGACCGATCCTGGAGTTTCCGTATCGGTCAACGACATTGGAATACCGGTGAACACCGATGGCTCCTTCAGCAAGATATTTCTTTTCTCCGATGTTGGAATCCAAACCGTTCAGGTCAGGGCTTTCGACGAGGAAGGAAACCAGAAGGTCTGGAAAAGACAGTTTCAATCCGTCTCTTACTGAGCCGGGACAGATGACCGATAAGAGTTCCTATAGGAAGAAATACGAGAGCCTTGCAAAGGCGTTCCGGTTGAAGTCCCAACGCCTCCGCTTTCTCTCCGAGGTCGTGCGGACCGCGAACTCTTTGCTCGAACCGGAGGCGGTTATCTCCTACATCATGGAGCGGATCCAGCTACTGGTATACTCCGAGGCGTGGAGCCTGCTGCTTCTGGATGAAAACGGGAAGTTCCTCGTTTTTACAAAGGCCCTGGGGGTAAACGCCGATGCCCTAAAGGGCAAGAAGCTCGGGCTTGGAGAAGGCATAGCCGGCCGCGTGGGCGCCACCGGACGCCCCATGATGGTCAACAACGTCAGGGCAAGCTCCTACTTCAACCAGGAGTTTGACAATATCTCCGGCTTCGTAACCCGATCAATCCTTTGCGTTCCTCTTCGGAGCCGTGGAAAGACGCTGGGCGTTATTGAAGTGATCAACAAATCGGATAAAGGAGATTTTTCGGAAGAGGACCTCGACACGGTGACCCTCTTCGCGGAACCGGTGGCGGTGGCTCTCGAAAACGCTTACCTCTTTCAACGCGTCCGCCGGATGACGCTGGTAGACGATCTCACCAAGCTCTACAACTCTCGCTATCTACACCAGGCCCTGGAGATAGAAATTACAAGGGGGCGAAGGTATAACTACCCCGTCGCCGTTATCTTCATGGACCTGGATAGCTTCAAACAGGTCAATGACCGCTTCGGCCACCTGGTAGGCAGCGAGACCTTAAAGGTCGTAGGCAGCCTGCTCAAAGACGTGGTTCGCAACGTGGATATTATAGCCCGCTACGGTGGAGACGAGTTTACCCTCATCCTGCCGAATACGGATTCCTCCGGGGCTCTTCTCGTAGCTGGGCGGCTACTTCGGGAAATAGTCGACCACGACTACGGTGAATCTCCCGGCTATCCATTCAGCCTCTCCGCAAGCTTCGGCATTGCCTCCTTTCCGGACCACGGCGACAACCCCGAAGCATTGATCCAAAAGGCGGACCAGGCCATGTACCGGGTCAAGGAATCCACTAAAAACGATTGCGCCATCTTCGCTTAGGAGTTCTGTATGTCTTTCAGCTTCCGCTCTCCCTTTTCTTTTCTCTCCAACGATCTTGCAATAGACCTGGGAACCGCCTATACGCTGGTTTTTATCAAAGGCAAGGGCATCGTCCTGCGAGAGCCTTCCATCGTGGCGCTCAACCAAAAGACCGGCAAGATAGAGGCTGTTGGAAACGAGGCCAAGGAGATGCTTGGTAGGACTCCAGGGAATATTAAGGCCATCCGGCCGATGAAAGACGGTGTTATAGCCGACTTCGAACAGACCGAACGCATGCTGGACTACTTCATCAAGAAGGCCCACAATCGGAAGTGGGTGGTCAGGCCCAGGATCGTGATCTGCATTCCCAGCCAGATAACCCAGGTTGAAAAGAGAGCCGTCAGGGATTCGGCTTACAGGGCAAAGGCTTCCTACGTAGCGATGATTGAAGAACCGATGGCGGCGGCAGTAGGAGCAGGCATGCCTATCACGGAGCCCACGGGAAACATTATCGTGGATATCGGCGGAGGAACTACGGATGTCGCCGTTATTTCAATGGCCGGTATTGTATACTCGCGCACCGTCAGGATCGCTGGAAACGAGATGGACGAAGCCATCATTCAGTTCATCAAGAAGAAGTACAGCCTTTTGATCGGGGAAAGGTTCGCTGAAGAGGTCAAGATACGGCTGGGTTCCGCCTATCCGATGAAGGAAGAAGAAACGATGGATGTCAAAGGACGCGACCTGATCGACGGAATCCCCAAGACCCTCGCCATTTCCTCCGAAGAGATCCGCGAGGCTCTCTCCGAGACGGTCTCTGTAATCATTGACGCGGTCAAACAGGCCCTAGAACAGACTCCACCTGAACTTGCCGCCGATATCGTGGACCGCGGTATCGTCATGACGGGAGGTGGTTCACTGCTGAAGAACCTTGACAAGCGGCTCCGGGAGGAAACAGGCCTTCCGGTACTTATCGCGGACGATCCCCTTTCTTCGGTAGTTCTCGGAGCGGGGGCAATGCTCGATGACTTTGCACTTCTGAAGAGGGTTGCCGTGGAGTAGTGATGACTCCAAGAACTCTTATCCAACGTCCCGGGATTCTGCTTCTCTTCCTGGTATCCGCCTACCTTGTGGGACTTACCATCCAGGTTCACCGGGGAGGAAGAACCGTTCTCGGTAACGTGACAATGACGGTTTTCAGCCCCCTTCTTGAAACCTTCAACGGCGCCTCAAGATTCACGAGAGAAGGACTGGACGCCTATTTTTGGCAGAGAGACGCGGCGGAAAGGGCGGAAAAGCTGGAGGTTGACAACCTGATTCTCAAAACCCGGCTCCAGAGGCGTTTGTTCCTGGAAGGAGAAAACAACCGGCTGAGAAGACTCCTCCACGCGCCGAGGCCGGAATCCATGGCAGCCATTCCCGGCCGCGCCTTCACGCGCTTCGGATCCTCGTTTGCCAAGTATCTTATCGTATCGGTGAACTCCTCCAGCCCCATTCCGCTGAAGAGCCCGGTTATCACCGACGCCGGTGTTGTCGGGCGGGTGGTTGGCCACGTGGGAAGCTCCTACAAAGTCCTCCTTCTTACCAATCCAACCAGTGCAATAGGGGTTGTTTCCCGTCGTACCGGAGTTCGCGGAGTTGCCGTGGGAGACGGAGACCACATGGTAATCAAGTGGGTTTCGACGCGGGCGGACGTGAAGGTGGGCGACCTCTTTGAAACATCCGGAGAGGACGGCGTCTTTCCCGCGGGAATCGCCGTGTGCTCGGCAACATCGGTTTCCAACGGAGGCAAGTATTTCAAGGTAATCACCGCAAATCCGCGGTGCCGCGTGGACAAACTGGGATGGGTTCTTTTCCTGGTGAAGCACGATGGCTAGGAAGGTTATTGCGATTCTGGTTCTGTTCCTCACCGCTACGGTGATCCAGGTGCTACTCCCCATTCTCCCCGGGGGACTGTCGTTCGCAAATCCTTTTCTCGCACTCCTCGTCGTGCTGGCTCTCAGGCAGGGAACGTTGGCGGGAGTCTTATGGGGTGCCTCTCTTGGCGCCGTCAGCGATACTTTCGCGATGCCCTACCTGGGTTTTCACGGATTGGCCTTCTCCATAGCGGGTTACTTGCTGGGCTGGGCCGGAAGCCGGTTCCTGTTGGAGGGTTTTCTCCCCCCGCTTATCTTCTCTTGTGCCGCTTTCTTTCTGGATACCTTGGTGGTCGGTGTCCTCTACGCGATGTTGAAGCTTGAGCTTCCGTCGCCATTTCTTTACCCGCTACTGGCCGGAGGGGTGCTTACGGTCGTAACGGCGCTTGGTCTCGAAGCGCTCTACCAGAGGATCTACCCAAAGGACCTCAGATGAGTTCCACGCCGTCCACGGAGTTCGAACGCAAGCTAAAGTTCTTGTCATTTATTCTATGGGCCATCTTTCTCGTTTTCAGTGTCAGGCTCTTTTACCTTCAAGTGATTCAAGGTCGGTACTACGAGCTTTTGAGCGAGAACAACTACTCAAGGTCCGTAGTCATCAGGAGTCCGCGCGGAGACCTGTTGGACGACAGGGGTAGGGTCCTGGCCAGGAATCGCGTATCCTTCGCGCTGGTTCTCAACACGGCCGGAGGGAAGCTCACCGGTAAACTGGCGGCAATAAAACGGGTTCTCAACATGGATTTCTCTCCGCGCGGGATCCAGGTGGCATCAAAGCGCAACGCGGTTCCGAATCTCACCGTAATCGCGCGAGACGTGCCGGTACAGACGCTGGAGAAGGTCGAGGCGAACCAGGAGGAACTTCCTTTTCTTCGCATAGAGATGGAACTCCGGAGGGAGTATCCCTTCGGCGAGCTGGCCAGCCACGTCCTTGGTTACGTAGGGTTGATCTCCCGCCGCGAGGCTCAAAAGATTCCGGCGGAGGAGAGAGATCCCTTTACCGAAGTCGGCAAGTCCGGTGTGGAGAAGATGGCCAACGCCATACTCTCCGGAAGGAATGGCTTGCGAACGATACAGGTGGACAGCCACGGCAGGGAGGTAAGCGACCCGAGATTGGTGCTGCCCGGGGTAAGAAAGCTCCGCAAGCCGGTTCCGGGAAAGGATATTTCACTTACCTTGGATGCGGGTCTTCAAGCCGTTTTGGAGAAAGCCTTCGGGGAAGAAGCGGGCTCGGCGGTCTTTATGAACCCGCAGACCGGCGCCATTCTCGCGTGGGTCTCCCTTCCGAACTTCGACCCGAATCTCTTTTCATCCGGCCTCAAACCTGCCCAGTGGAAGTCCATAATGGACGATCCGAAACACCCGCTTCTGAATCGTCCCATCCAGGGAATCTATCCGCCCGGTTCCGCCTTCAAGCCCTTGGTGGCTCTGGCGGGACTTGAGGAAGGACTTCTCAGCGCCGGCACCACCTTCTTCTGTCCGGGTTACTGGATTTTCGGCGGACGCGTCTGGCACTGCTGGACCGTGCATGGAAAGGTAAATCTCATTGTAGCGCTCCAGAACTCCTGCAACGTTTTCTTCTACCACGCTGCCAACCTTGTCGGCATAGAGAACCTGGACAAGTGGGGCGCCCTCATGGGATTCGGAGAAAAAACGGGGGTAGGGCTGCCTGGAGAGCGAAGCGGTACCCTTCCAAGCCCGGCGTGGAAACGAGCAAGGAAACTCGGGAATTGGGTGCCGGGCGACACGCTTCCCGTCGGAATAGGACAGGGCTACCTTACGGTTACTCCCCTACAGTTGCTCGATTTCTATGCCGCGCTCGCCTCCGGCGGAAAACGCTATCGACCCAGCTTCGTCAAGCAAAAACCGGAACTCATTGCCTCCGTGAAGCTGTCTCCCGAGGCCCTTGCCGTCGTGAAAGAAGGGCTCTGGCGCGTTGTAAACGCCGGCGGGACCGGTGTAGCGTGTGCCATTCCCGGGCTCGGAGTCTGCGCAAAGACCGGTACGGCGCAGGTTGTAAAGGCGAGCGCGGGCCGAAACACCATGTCGCTCCCAAAGAAGGAAAGGGATCACGCGTGGTTCGCCGGTTTTGCTCCGCGGGACAACGCCGCCGTGGCCTTTGTCGTCATGGTTGAACACGGTGGACACGGAGGAGGATTAGCCGCCAGGATTGCGCGCAAGGGCCTGGAGTATCTCTATTTCGGCCGCGCGCCCGGAGGCCTCCCAAAGGGACTGTCGCTGCCCGGTAAGGATTCAGGGATGCTAAGTTTTCCCCCGGCCGGGAAGGCGCCGCGAAGATGACCAGGAAACGGATGGGAAGCGATGAAAGATGAACTGAAGAACCTGTGGAGTGCGACAGACCGCGTAGCCACCCTGTTGGTATTCCTGCTTGTGGGCGCCGGGCTGGTGATGATCCGGTCGGCGACAATTGGAACGCGCTTCGCTCCTCTTGCTACGAAACAGGTTGTGTGGGCGGGGGTCGGCGCGGTCGCCTTCGTCGCGGCTTTCGTTGTTCCCTACGAGACGTGGATCGAATACGCTTACATTATATACGGATGCTCCATAGCTTCCCTCGTCGCCGTTTTCCTCATAGGCCACTCGGTTGCGGGTTCGCGTTCCTGGATTACCATGGGTTCTATTGGCTTCCAACCCTCCGAATTCGCCAAGGTGGCTTGTATACTTGCGGGCGCGGCTTATCTCAAGGGGCTCTCCGGCAAACGCGCCGGAGCGAAGGAGGCTTTCATAGTGTCCATGTTGGTGGGCCTGCCAGCCGCGTTGACGTTTCTGCAACCCGACTTCGGAACCGCAACAACCTTTCTTCCCATCGCCATCGCCGGTTTTTACCTCAGCGATCTGCCCCTCTCCAGGCTGCTGAAGTGGAGCGCTATTGCTTTTATTGTCGTGGTTGTGCTGTTCATTATCGGCTGGTTCACATTCTTCAAAGTGTACCAGAAGGAGCGCCTTATAACCTTCGTCAATCCCTCAAGCGATGCACGCGGCGCAGGATACCAGGTAAAGCAGGCGGAAATAGCGGTGGGGTCGGGAAAGCTCACCGGCAAGGGTTTGTACTCGGGAAGCCAGAACAGGCTCAACTTCCTTCCGGCTCCCCATACTGATTTCATATTCGGGGTTCTCGCGGAGGAGACCGGGTTTGTCGGGAGCATCGCTGTTCTGGGGGCATTCCTATTCCTCCTATCGCGCTTTCTGGCCGCCTCCAGGGTAGCGCGTGATCTTGAGGGGCGTTTCATTGCCATAGCACTCTTCTCCCTTGTTCTATACCACGTTATTGTCAATATCGGCATGGTCATCGGGCTTCTTCCGACCACCGGGATACCCTTGCCCTTCCTCTCCTACGGCGGCTCTTTTCTCGTCTCGATGTGCCTGTTGGCGGGCCTGGCGGGCAACGTATACGCGAGGAGGTTTGTACAATGAACGCACGGTACTCCAGGCAGGCTCTCCTGCCATGGATAGGGGAAGATGGCCAGAAGCGCATCGAAGCCTCCGGTGTGGCGATTGTCGGTCTCGGTGCACTTGGTTCCATCTGCGCCGAGTTCCTGGCCAGGGCCGGCACCGCTCGAATGGCGATCGTGGACAGGGATTTGGTCGAAGAGAGCAACCTTCAGCGGCAACTTCTCTATACCGAGGAGGACCGGCGCGCCCGTCTTCCAAAGGCCGTGGCGGCCGAACGCAGGCTTCTGAAGGTAAGACCTGACCTGAAAATCGAAGTGCTTAACGAGGACCTTAGCGCCGAATCGGTTCTCCACCTGGTGGAGAGTTACGACGTGGTGCTGGACGGAACGGACAACTTCGAAACGCGTTACCTTATCAATGACGCCGCCGTCTCCAGGAAAAAACCGTGGGTATACGCCGGGGCCGTTTCAAGCTACGGAAGCGTCATGGTGATCAGGCCGGGGGACAGCCCCTGCCTGCGGTGTGTTTTTCCAACGCCGCCCGAAGCCGGCTCGACTCCAACCTGTGCAACCGCCGGGATCCTCGGCCCGGCCGCGGGCGCCATAGCCTCCATTGAGGCGGGAGAAGCCATTAAGTTGCTTGCCGGAAGGGAAGACCTCTGCCTACCCGGGCTCTTCACCCTCGACCTTGGAGCCATGACACTGGCCAGGGTTAGAATTCCGCGTGATCCCAATTGTTCCTGTTGCACGGATCATGACTTTGAGTTCCTTGATGAAAGAAAGGGCACCAGGATGCAGCGTCTCTGCGGTAGCGACGCCATCCTCCTCCTTGCGCCGAGGGGAACCACGCTGGACCTTCCATTCGTAGCGAAGCGCCTTGAGGCTTACGCAGCGGTGTACGTGAACTCCCACCTTATCCAGACGCAATGGGATGGGCACCCCGTAACCCTCTACAAAGACGGACGCGCATTGATCCGCGGAATCTCAGCTCCGGCCCACGCCCACGCCTTGTACGCCCGCTATCTCGGCACCTAAATCTCTGTGTCGAGCCTCGGGCTTGCTTGTGCGACGTACAAATGCACGCCTCCGCGCAACCCCTTGCTCTCCTTGATCTTGCGAAAAATTCCTCGTTTCCGAACCGGAACCTCCACTTTTCGGAAATCATCTAAGCCCTCTCCGCCACCCCCGGTCCCCGGTTGGATGGCGGGTCCCGGACTATCTCCTCCTTGATCCCTCCCACGGCCTTGACCATGTGGGGGAAGAGAAAGGAGGTGGAGCATAGCCTGCCGGCCATGAAGGCGTAGGCGGCAGCCGTTACGCCCACCATGTGGAAGAGCCAGATTCCGGAAGAGAGCATCACGGCGACCCCGGCTACTTCGAGACCCGTCCCCCATGTGATGGGAGCAGTCTTGCGAGCGCTCACGAGCATGGCCTGTTCGAAGGAAAACAGGACGGAGAGCGCCGGCATGAGGGTGAGAATGCGCACCGGAACCAAGGCTAAATGGGTAAGCGCAGGCGAAAGTCCCGATATCCCTTCGAACCAAAAAACCGCGAGCGGACTCCAGCCGATAATCGCCAGACCGGCCGCCGCACAGACTCCCAGTATTGCAGCGAAACGTTTTAAAGCAGGGTAACCGCGTCCTCCTTCGCCAAGAAGGGCTATGCCAACCTCCTGGTAGGCGAGTCCCATGCTCCTGAAAATAAACACCAGGGAGTTGACAACCGGAAGTACGGCGAGCGACTCAATTGGCAGGCGACTCTGGCCCAGACAAAAGGTGACGAGCGGATTGATGGCCAGGATGAGCATGGAGGTAAGCGCCAGCGGATAGTAGAAGGTGGAAATGTAGCGGTACGTTAATTCGGTGTCGGCGGCGTTTTTTAAGCTCTCCGAAGATTGCGTCTCTCCCACAATATCCCGGATGCTGCGACCAGCCATGACGCGGCTGGCCAGCGCCTCCATCGTCACTCCCACGGAAAGGGCAGCGGCGCCCACAACCGCTCCAGGCATGCCCCCCTTTAAGAATAAAATCAGGCCGGTCGAAGCCATGAATAGCAGCCTGACTACCGTTCCCAGTGCGACAAGGCGGGTCTTCCCCTTTCGAATCAAAATGCCGTGGTTGAATCTCCGGTAACCGATTGCCGCCGGCCATGGTAAGAGTAGAAGGGAGGCTAAATGGGTGAGCTGCGCCACGTTGGAGGGCAGTTTCATGAACCCTTCGACGATGGGAAAGAAGACGCGAGGCGCCAGAAAAATTATCCACAGCAAGGTTATTGCGGCATTCAGCAGGAAGGTGAAGTTGCGCAGCTTGAAGTAGGCGACCCGGTTTTTTACGAGGGCTGTCGAGGCGCTCATTATCATGATTATGGGAGACTCAAGAATCAGTGCGAAGGCGAAGGCGACGCCGAAGGCCGCCAGGTTTATGATCGGATGGTCGAGCCTGGCTATTATGGCCGCGATGTAAGGACCTTCCGCCGCCATCATAAACCACGTGGCCGCCAGCGGCGACCAAAAATGGAATATCCTTTTAACCGTTAAATCTTTCTTATACGCCACTTCTTCAACACCTTTTCAAATCATCCGCGGGGCGATCCCCGCGCTGCTCCATCCGATGGTATCATTGTTGGGTTGGTTTGCCCGCGCAGGCAAAGGGAGGCAAAACATGGAGAAAACCATCACCGTCCTCTTTATAGATAACATACTGACCGGCTATGAAGGAAAGTTGGAAGGGTACTTCGCTCAAACACAACCCCATTGGAAGCTGAAGTTCGCCGGTACAATGAAAGAGGCTTCATCGGCCCTTTCCGGTGAGGCGCCCGACGCGGTGGTCCTGGATGTTGCGTTGACGCCGGGAGGCGGCGAGGGGCTGAAACTCCTCACTCAGCTACGGCGCCACATGAGCAACACCCCGGTTATCATGCTCGCCGAGAGCCATGACGACGAAGCGGTGCGGGATGCCTTTACTTCCGAGACCATGACGGACGAAATGACGGTCAGGGAACTCGAGCCCGACGGGTTTATCTTCGCAGACGAGATAATCTCCAGTGGACGCCTGGAATTGCTGGAGTGGAAGCTGGTGCATGGTCTCTACACCTACGGCCGTGTTGTCAACAAAACCGGCATCTTGATAACCCATGGTACGGATACGATGGCTTGGTGTCTTTGCTACCTCCGCTACGCCCTGAAAAATCTCCGGGCCAACGTGGCCGTGACGGGCTCGCAGGTGCCGCTGGAGAGCTACTTCTCCTCCTCAGACGCCCTAGGCAACCTCAGGACCGCCGTCCACCTCCTTAACCGCCTGCGGCCGGCCCATCTTTTCGCCGTCTTCAACAATGGAAAGAGGGTTTTCTCGGGAAGGCTGACGAAGTACCGTAAGTGGGACATGGACGCCTTTGAAGGCCGGGTGGCTGCGAGCGCCGGCGCCGAAGGCTTGCTCTCCCTCAGAAAGGACTGGGTTTTCATACCGTATCCCGATCAGCGTCTCAATGACCTTCACCTGATAAGAACCGGGGGAACCATAGAATCCCAGCGGGATACTGAGGGCGGCGCCCTCAAACCCACCGGCGACTTCGTATGGCGGTACGTTAACGGCCCTCTCTCCTCCTTCTTCTTCAATTCCCACCGTCACGACCTTTTTGCCCTCGACTCCTCAAATATGTCCTTCGAGCAGTGGGAAATCATCGCGCGCGAGGTGGAAAATATAGGTGTCGCCAAAGCCGATACCAACTTTGATCTATCCGTGAAGCCTGTCTACGCCAACCCCGCATTCACGACCGACGACTACAGGAGGCAGTTCAGGGCCTGCGGCAATGGCGCGGTGTTCGCGGCCTTCGGCGGAGGAAACGCAAACATCCTGGAAAACTCGAACCGCACCGTGCTGCCCGCCCTCACTGAGGCTGTAGAGCAGGGCGCCTTCGTCGCGGTAACCTCCCAGGTCCCTCTGGAGTCCTACGACGCCGAGTACGATACGGGGCTAAGCCTGCTCAAGGCCGGGGGAGTTCCCTGCGGCGATCTCCCCCTGCCCGACGCTCAAGTCAAGCTAAGTTACCTCCTTGGCCACGAAGAGGAAATCAACCGTGCGAGCGCTGAAAGCGGTTTGGATCGCATGGTCCTGCTTACCGCTTCCTTCCTGGCCGGTGTTTCCATGCGCAAGGCCGTCAGCCTCGGAAACTTCGAACGCCTCATGGCCGAACGCTCCCAACCCATCAAAATCCTGCCCGACGATGTTTTCGTCGCCAAGCCTTTTACCGCCGGTCTCAAAGTCATCGTAGAGGTTTGCTCTACCTGCATGTTGTAGAACCCGTTGCGTGACCCGATTTGTGCAACGGGCTCCAGAGGGTTAAAATAACAGAGTGCTTTGGATTGGAGGGAAAGGACATGGTAAAAGTGCTTCGCAACAACTCTTCGATTTCAAGGCTGCTGTTGGTCATGGTATGGGTGCGTGGTCGGGTTCGGCGGCCCGGATTAACGTGACAAAGGACGTGAACGGCTACCTTTGTTACGCCCACGCGAGCTGGGGTGGGAAGTGGTATGAGTTCTGCGGAAAGGGCGTTTTAACCGACATTGCCTCGGAGAGTATTCCGATAACCGATTCGAGCGGGGCTGCGTGTGTTTACGAGAAGAACGGCCGTTTCACGAAGACGGCGTAATGACGGAAAAAAGAAGGAATCCGCGTATGAACCCGTGGAAGATTTTCTCACGCGGGTGGAAACTGGCCCTCTCCAACCCGCAACTGGCGGCCGTACTTTTCGCCTGCTACCTACTCATATTCCTGCTGGCGGCCCTTCCGTCGTACTTCATTGCCGTGGGGCTGATCGAGCGTGTCCGGGAAGCAGCCCCGCTTGCTTCGGGACCCTTTGAATACGTTGTTGCACTCGTGGCGGTCGTCGGCGGCAATTGGTTGTTTGCGCTCGCCGTCTACGTAGCTTTAATGGGTTGGTTTACCCTCTTGTCGATCTTCTACTTTTTTATCGACTCGGGCGTCGTATCGCAATTATTGGACGGGGTAAAGGCTATGGGAGACGAGGAAGAGGCCGGCGTCGGGTGGTGGGGTTCGGCGCCCGGCACCGGGGTTTTTAGTTGGTCCCGCCTTGCCGGGGCCGGCAGAGAGCGGGTATGGCGCGTTACCGTTCTGGCCGGTAAGTACGCCTTGGTCGTTGCGGTAATGGTGCTGTTGCTTTTCCTCACCGTGTGGTTTCTCGCCTTTCTGGGTTCTTTTTTCAGGTGGACGCTTCCCTTCAGCGCGGTTGCCGTGATGGCCTTCATTATTTTCCTGGCCGCCGTCAGCTATGTGCTGGCCTTGCACTACAAGTGCGCCCTCATCTTCACGGTGCGGGAAGGGTGCAAGACGAGAAGCGCGGTGAGCTTGGCAAGCGGCGCAATCGCGTCACATCCCTTTTCCTTCCCGGCGCTCATCCTGCTCAACTATGCATCATCGGTCGCGGTGGCGGGTGTTTTTGGAACCCCTGCTGCGTTGATCCTTTTAATGATATCCATCAAAGGCCTTTCACCCTTTCTAACGACGCTTTTATGCTTCCTCCTGCTGGCCCAGGCGGCGGTAACGACGCTGGCTCAAGTCGCGGCCCTTGGCACCTACGCCTGGTTCTGCGTGGAAGCTTAAACCCCATCGGCTATTTTGGAGCGGCGCCGGGAAAAGACTTGCGGCTTCCCAACCCATGGCATATACTGCAAAGTACCCTTCGTTAGGCAGCCGACGGGGCTGTTCGGGGATGCAGGGAGGTAAGCCCATGACGATCACTTTATCCTATAACGACCTGCTGTTAACGGTCTTGGTGATCCTGGCGGCGGCAGCCATTGTGTACCTCATCATCGTTCTCAACCGCATCTCCGGTCTACTGTCAGCCTGGAAGGAATTGGGTGATTCCATCAAGCCGATGGTGCCCCGAATACGGCGGATTGTGGAAAATACCGACGAGACGCTCGCCGGAACGAGGAGAACACTCAAAAACGTGGAATTACTGAGCGACGAGGCGGTTGCCATCGCTTCGTCCGCGCGCAGGGCTGTAAAACGGACCGCCGCCGTAATAACGCCTCTGAGGATTGTGTTGCCCTTGGTGGTAAAGCTCCAACAATGGTTGGCGGGAGTTGTTAAAAGACGGAAACTGGTGGCTAAAGAGAACCAATCAAAGGAGGAAAACCATGGATCGTAATGACACGGCAAACGTACTGGTTGCTTTTCTACTCGGAGCGGTAACGGGCGGCGTGGCCGCTTTGTTGTTGGCGCCCTCGTCCGGAGAGGAAACGCGCAAAAAACTCGCCGAAGGTCTCGGAAAGGCGAAGGATAGCGCTGGTAAGGGCCTTGGCAAGGCCAAGGAGTTCGCGGGTTCGCAGAAAGATGCCCTTAAGGAAGCCTACGAGGAAGGCAAAAAAGCCTACCGAAAGAATACCAAGAAGAAGGATGAGTAGAAGCGATATCGAAGCTCCGGACATCCGTCGCAATATGAGTGAGTGGAATCAAGCGGGCGCCTTGGGTGTAAGGGCAGGATTGCGGCCACTTCGGACCTCCCTACGCATTACAGGCTAAGAGGGGAGCGTGGGCAAGGAAGTCCCTCCGGAAAAGTACCAAGTGAAGTGCATTCACTGCGGACGCTTATTCGACGCCTGCCAAAGCCCGTGGTGCGAGTGCATCACCGAAAATCCCACCCTTGTTTGTCCACACTGTTCCAACTGCTTTTGCAACGCTGGAGAGGAGGCAATCAATGCCTTCTGGGAAAAAGCTCCACCGGGGCTCTGGCGTAGGCGGGTAAGGAAGCACTCCAAAGCGATGCGCGTCGCCCCGCCGATGGAGGAGGGCAATCCCTTGAGGCGCCCGTTGGTTCTCGTGGCCGAAGACAACGACGATACGCGGCTCGTAGCCTTCAGGGTTCTTGAACAACTGGGCTACGGGGTGCTGCTGGCCCGGGACGGAATGGAGGCCTTTCTCCTGACGGAGCTGCACAATCCGGACCTGATTCTCACCGACCAGGTCATGCCCCACATGGACGGGCGTACTTTGAGCAAACTCGTCAAGGGGAACCCAAGGCTGGCCAAGATTCCCGTAATTATCATGACCGGAGTTTACAAGAGGGAACGGGAGCGCATTGAACTCCTCAGAGAGAGCGGAGCGGACGACTACCTCTTAAAGCCCATCAGCTACGATAAACTGGGCGATGTGATCGCCGGATGGCTTGGATGACCGGCACTGAATCGAAGGTTTCCGAATGAAGCATCGTTGCCGGCGTGGCTAAGACGATTGTCTCCGGTTCACGGGGAACGGCCGGGGCCAAGAAATCCCTCGGGCAGCACTATCTGGTATCCTCCTCCATAGTCAACAAGATAAGGGAAACGTGCCTCGAATGCGCTCGGGAAGTACGGGGCATCCTCGAAATCGGGCCGGGTAGGGGAGCACTGACGGCCGGTCTCATGGAAAGCGGCAAACCGCTTTGGGTTCTCGAACTCGACGATAGGCTGGCGCGCCGGCTCGGGGAACGTTTCGCCTCGCTGCACGTACTCCACGGAGACGCACGCGGCCTTGACCTCAAGGAACTCTCCCAAGAAACCGGGTTGACCCCATGGCTCGTTGTCGGGAACCTGCCCTACAACGCGGGCACCGAGATTCTTAAACGCGTTCTTCGCTTTCCGACGCACGCCGTTTCGGTGGTCGTAATGCTCCAGCGCGAGGTCGTGAACAAGTTCCGCGGAGGTGGCAAGAAAGGACGCTCATCGGGGCCATTGAGCGCATGGACCGGCGCATGGTGGAAAGCGGAACTCCTCTTTACGGTTCCGCCGGGAGCCTTCCAACCGCCTCCCAAGGTGATTTCCGCCGTATGTCTCCTGCGTCCCCTCCGCGAACCGCTCCTCCCTCAAGGCGATATGGACGCCTTCCAGGTTTTTCTGGCGAGGGCTTTCTCACAACCACGCAGGGCCCTGGCGACAAACCTGTCGAAAGACACCGATGAGAGAGAACGCTGGAGGGAGAAGATAAGAGAGCTGGGTGCAGGAGTGCTCGCACGAGCCGGTGAACTCCCGACGCAGTTTCTGGCGAGGCTCTTTCAAGAGCGCGGCGTCGTTGGAGGATAATCTTTCCCGCGCAACCGCGACAGGACGGCGGTAGCTCCGGCCTGGGCTTTTCTTGCCGATTTCCGTGCTTCGAGGAAACGGCCGGCGCTCATCTCACGCCGGGCCTTCTCAACGTCTTCGGAAGCCTCCCGCAACAGATTGGCCGTCGAAGCAGCACCGTGAGAATTGCCTTCAAGACGTCGAGCCTCAAAGACGGATGTGTCCGCAGCCGCGATAACCGCTTCGGTGCTCACCCGCACCTGTTTTCTGGCCTCTTCAGCCTCTTTGCGCGCGATGTGTGCAAGCTTGAGCAGCTTGTATGCTTCAACTTTGAGGCTTTCGGGGTGGTTGAAGAAGTTCTTGCCTTGGATGAAGATATCCTTGTCGAGTTTCGAGGCCTGTTTTTCAGCCACGGCCATTGCCTTGGGTGCGTAGAGTTTTGCGCCCGCCTCTCTTGCCTGATCGAGAGCCCGCTTAGCCGCATCGATCTCTTCCTTTGGGGGCGAACCGCAAGCCGCGGCGAATATCAGGACAAGCACGATCCAGCAAGCACTACGCATGGTTTTCATACTACCTCCGTTTCTAACGGATCTTCCAGGTAAAAATAGATTGTGCATGGTTCGTGATGCCTTGAGGATTAAGGAGTTACCTTGTCATTGGCCAGGTTTCTTCCTGGTGGATACCACGATTCGATAGGGGAGGGCGCTCCTGCCCTCCCGTCCATCTTTCCGGCACAATCCCGGGCGGCCACGGTGGACCGCTTCTACGAAAACCAATCATACCACGATTCGTAGACAATATGATGTGGCCGATCCTCATTGAAGCCGCGTGCCAGAAACGCGGAGCTTCCCCCAAGAATTAATGATGATATTGCTAATTTGTAAGCACCGTGGGGTATTGGACCGCTGAGCAAGCGGAAATGGATGAACTTTTAGCAGAAGTACGAACCTCAGCGATAGCTATCGACGACCGAAGGGGAGAGGAGAACCGCGTCCCGACGTTGGCGGGCCTCGGCGTCCGGGACCGGGGTTGAATGTGGTATGCTTCCAACTCTATGGAGCGCGAGAAGAGTTCTATCGCCAAAGCCGACCTTCACGTACACACGATTCACTCGGGGTGGCGCCACATGCACCTCATCCATCCCAGGGATTCCTATTCATCACCGTTGGAAGTGTACAACGAGGCCCTGCGGAGGGGCATGGACTTCGTAGCGATTACCGACCACGACTCCATAGCCGGGGCGATGGAACTCCTCTCCTCTCCAACCGTAGACGAGAACAAGGTTATCGTGGGCGAAGAGTTGGAAACGGCCTTCCCGGAAACGGGCCAGTGGATTCACATCAACGTCCTGAATCTCAACGAAAGCGACCACGACGAACTCCACAGGCTCAGCGCGGACGTAAGGGATGTTTGCGGTTACTGTCGGCAAAAGGAACTGCTATGCATCCTGAACCACCCCTTTCAGTCTTACAGGGGACAGAAGCCGCTTCGGGCCTACGCCGAGGACGTTGTCGGCCTCTTCAGCCACGTTGAAGGGCTCAACGGCGCGGTTCCCAAACTGCAAAACCGGGCCGTATCGGTCTTATGCCAAGCCGCGGAACGCGGCGGAACGCAACTCGTGCAGGTAGGCGGTTCCGACGCACACACGATGAGGCGCGTGGGAAGCACCTTCACCGTGGCCAAGGGAGGTAGCGCCCGGGCCTTTCTCGACGAAATTAAGGCTGGGCGATGCGGCATGGGGGGCGGGGTTATCTCCACCTTTGGTCTGGCGAGAGAGGTTTACGGCATCGTGGGCCGTTACTATTCGAGGCTCTACTTCGGTAAGGGAGAATCGCAGCCACTGCTTTCCTACCTGGTTGGCGCTGGAGTCGCCACTGCCTGCCTGCCGGCGGTTTTTGCACAGTTGCCGCTCGCGATTGTGGCGGTAAACGAGGCAAGGCAGAAGAGGGTATCCAGGAAGTTCATTTCCGACTTGAAGGACGCTCGGCTTAACCTGAATCCACCACCTGACCAAGGACCGAGGGCGGCCTGCCCGGCGGCAGACAGGCGGAGAGGGCTTAGATGATAAAACCTATCCCGGAATAAGGAATGGCCCTCCCCGTTCCAGGGAATGCTGCTTTCCCAAGGGGAAGCACTAAGGGCTTGCCATGGAATAACTGTCATATTCTGCCCGCCTATCCATCCCGCTTGGCTGTAGTGAAGTAGCGTTGCTACGACAGCGTCGTCGGGTCTGGCCAAGCGGGCGCCTCGACGGTCATTTCCGCGACACCTGTTTCGTGGCAGACCCTGGCGATTCGAAGGCGCGGGCGTTTCAATCGCGGAATCCGGGTCCAACCCCGCTTCCGCGCGTGTGTAGGAGAGGGCGAAGCCCGGCGCGGCAATCCCGGTGGGACAGGGAACCGCATTGTGCATGCACAATGACGCGAACGGGGTTTCTTGTGCCGTCAAAGCGAGATCGGAATCGGACGGTCGGATTTGGATTGAAGCCGGTTTGAATGTGCTGTCTTCTTTGAGCTAATATCAAAAGTTGCCTGGAGGCGCCAATGGAAGAGCGTCTAAGATGCCTGGAATTGATCCGCTCGCGTAGAAAATTCGTCTTGACTACGCACATCTCCTCCGACGGAGATGGCGTTGGAAGCCAGCTTGCCTTCGCACGCGGCCTTCTCTCTCTGGGAGCCCAGGTGGCTATAATCAATCCCACTCCACTTCCAAATAATTTGAAATTCTTGCTTAAGTATTCGGGAGAAATCCACACTCCAGCCGAGCTAAAGTATCCGGATGAGTCTTTCATGGGTGCCCTTACTATTGTCCTCGATATGGGGGCCTTCGAGCGCCTTGGCACCATACTGCCCTACGCCGGGCGCAGCGAAGGAATCCTCGTTATAGATCACCACAGGATGGAAAGAAGGGGGGGTGTTTACTACCTCCTGGACACCGAGGCTTGCGCTACCGCCGAGATAACGGCGGGTTTGCTCGGCGATCTCGGTGTGGAACTGACTCCGGAGATAGCGGAGCCGCTCTACGTCGGTCTTCACACCGACACCGGGGGCTTTCGGTATCCCGGGACGACGGCTGAAACCCACCGGCTCGTGGCCAGGTTACTTGATACCGGGGGAGTGGATCCCCAGAAACTGTACACGGAAGTCTACGAAAAGGTGAGCATAGCTCGCCTGAAGCTCACCGGCGGAGTGCTCTCCACAATAGAGGTTTCTCCGGCGGGCAAAGTCGCTTGGATCCAAATGCGAAGCTCCATGCTCGAAAGGGCGGGCGCTTCCATCTCGGACGCCGACGACCTCGTAGGCTACACGTTGAAGCTTGACGGAGTGGTTGCGGGCTTTTACTTTAAGGAACTTAATACGGGAATGACGAAGGTTTCCTGTCGCTCAAGGGGAGACTTTGCAATAGATCGCTTCGTTAAAAAATGGGGCGGCGGCGGTCACCCCCACGCGGCCGGCGTACGGATGGGGGAATCCATTGATGAGGCCATGGGGATCGTGATTCAAAGGGCGATTCGAGAATTGGAAGGCGCAGAGTGAGCGGGAAGAGGAGGATTGGTCTTCTCCTTAGTGGTTGTGGCGCCCTGGATGGCAGCGATCCACACGAAGCGATCTTCACCATGCTCGCCATCCAGCGTAAGGGCCATGATTGCCTTCCGATAACCATTGACGAAAAGCAGTTTCACTGCGTTGACCACGCCTCCGGAATTGAGTTGGCGGGAGAAGAGCGTTCGCAGTTGGTCGAATCGGCGCGCCTGGTGCGCGGAAAACTCTATACAGTGCCTGAAATAGCCCCAAAGCTTCTCAACGGCCTGGTTATTCCCGGCGGCCAGGGCGTGGTTAAGAACCTCCTTACAAATTTCGGCGTCGTCAAAACGCCGGAAGTTGCTCCGGTTATTAAAGAGTTTCTCCTTGCCCTGCACGAAGCCGGAGCGGTGATAGCCTCACTCTCATTGGGGGAGTTCTTGCTCTCCGGTGCATTCGGTCCATGGGATGAAGACAAGGGCTGCCTCAATATGGCCCCCGGCGAGGTTCTTGTGGACGCCGGGCGGGGCCTCCTGATGGCGTCCGGCAGCCTGAACGCCGGTTCCCTCGCAGAGCTAAGCGAGTGCGTCAATAATCTCTGCGACGAACTTCTTCGCGTTATCGAAGGCAGGGATACGATAAGAAATCCTGATTGACTTGGCGCTGACATCAGCTCGCGACTTTACCGGGGAGAACTCTTCTTCGGGTTGCGTCCACCCGCATTGTTGCCCGGTTCTTTCCAGACGCTTGGCGGCGCGGGCGACCCCTTGCTAAACTCGGCGTGGAGTTGTTTTACCCCCAACCACCGGTATTTTCCCGTATTGAGGATCTTGACCTCGTATGCCGTCATTAGCCTGCCGTTTGAAAAGTCGTGTTGGCCCTCGTAGGTCACGAGTACCGCTGAGACTTCGCCGGTTGCGTTACTCACGAGGTAAACGCCGTCCGGCCAATGGACGAGGTTGTCCCAGTCATAGTAGAGGAGGACCCCGGCAATGAATCCTGCGACGAGCACGACAAGCACGATTACGGAAACCGTGGAGGTGTGCTTGCCCCTGGCTTGTTTCTTTTGGGGTTGCGTCGTATCACCTTGAACGGGGTTTTCTACCGCCAGCTTTCTATCATACCGCGCTCGCTCGGTTGGGTTCAGAAGCACAGCTTTTGCCTGGCGGAGGCGGTCGGTGTTGTCTCCCTCGGTTATCCGCCCGATTTGTTGCAAATGGAGCCGCGTGTTCTCTATCCGTTTGGAAATTACTTCCGGCGCGGCGTCGGGTGCCGCGCCGATAAACTCATAGAGCGTCTTCATGGCTTCCTCCTCCGCTCTCGCCCTGTTTCAACTTCAAAGGCTCTTCGGTTTCTCGTCGCTCCAGAGATTTGCCAGGTACAGTCCCGTTTCGACCGACTTTGCCATCCAGTTAAGGGAGGCCCACTCCTTCACTCCATGGTAGTTCATACCGCCGGTGAAGATGTTCGGCGCCGGCAGTCCCTTAAAGCAGAGGGCGGAACCGTCCGTGCCGCCCCGGATGTAGGCTAACGTCGGTTCGGTGCCGGTCTTTCGGACGGCCTCCATGGCCAATTCCACTATTTTAGGATATTTGTCCAGTACGACCTTCATGTTGCGGTAGGATTCTGAAATGTCCACGTCTACCTTGGCTCCGGGGAAGGCGCTTTCGGCCTCTTTCGCAACCTTGATAAGGTCTTGCTCGCGCGCATGGAGGTCTTCGACGGTGAAGCCGCGCACGATGAGTTGCAGCGTCGCTTCTCCCACTTCTCCCGACATTGCAATAGGGTGGAGGTAGGATTCGCGTCCCTCGGTCGTCTCCGGAAGGTAGGAGGCCGGAAGATGATTGATGATGTCGGCCAGGACGCGAAGGGCGTTGATCATCTTGTCCTTTGCCAGGCCGGGGTGGATGTCGTAGCCGGTTACCTTGACGGAAGCAGAATCGCCGCAAAAGGTTTCGTCTTCTATCTCACCGAGGGCCGAACCGTCGAAGGTATAAGCGGCGTACGCGCCGAAGCGTTTTACGTCAAAGAAACGCGTGCCGTTTCCGGTTTCTTCGTCCGGGGTAAAGCCTATGCGGAGTTTTCCGTGCGGAACTTCAGGGTGATGGATGAACCAATCCGCGGTCGTCATGATGGAGGCGACGCCGGCCTTGTCGTCGGCGCCAAGCAGGGTTGTGCCGTCGGTGGTAATAAGCGTGTGGCCGATGCAACGCTCAAGGAGGGGGTTTTCTTCAACCTTCAAGAGGGCTCCGGGCTTGCCGGGAAGGGAAATGTCGCCGCCGCCATAAGATTGTATGACCCGTGTTTTTACATCCTTTCCGCTCGTTCCGCCGTAGGTGTCAATGTGGGCAAGGTAGCCTATAACCGGGGCTTCTTTGCCGTCCGGAAGATTTGAGGGAAGGCTTCCGAACAGGTAGCCCTTTTCGTCGAGCGAAACCTCTTCGAGGCCGAGTTCCTTCATTTCCTTTTCCAGCAACCTTAGGAGGTCCCACTGCCTGGCGGTTGAGGGAAAGCTCCCGGAGTTTTCGTCCGATCCGGTGTCAATGGCCACGTACCGGATAAAACGTTGCAGCAACTGCAATTTGTCTTTTTCATTGAGGTTGATCTTGAGGTCCATGCTGTTCTCCTCTCGGGCCATTAGTCGGCATTAAAGTTCATAGCGGCGAGCTGCTCATAGAGGCGCCACCGCTTGCGGTTGTTTTCGTCGCCCTCCTTCATAAACAGTTTTGCGGAATCCGGATGGGTTTTTGTCAGCATCTTGAAGCGCGCCTCGGTCATGGCGTAGTCTTCGTAGCGGATCTTCGGGGCCTTTGAATCCAGCTTCATCGGGTTTTTGCCTTCCTTTTCAAGGTCGGGATTGAAGCGGAATAGAGGCCAGGCCGCGCTCTCCACTGCCAGTTTTTGGTGGTCCAGTCCATCCACCATGTCGTATCCGTGGGCTATACAGTGGGAGTAGGCAACTATCAATGAAGGTCCGTCGTAGGCTTCTGCTGCGAGAAAAGCCCGGACCGTCTGGTTGTCGTTTGCGCCCATCGCAACCCTGGCTACGTAAATGTTGCCATAGGTCACTGCTATCATGCAGAGATCCTTCTTCGGCAGTGGTTTGCCCCCGGCGGCAAACTTGGCTACCGCGCCCATGGGCGTCGCCTTGGAACATTGTCCGCCCGTGTTGGAGTACACCTCGGTATCCAGGACCAGAACGTTTACGTTCTTACCGGACGCCAGAACGTGGTCAAGGCCGCCGT
>CAZIBS010000001.1:60558-70070 GCA_964537405.1 uncultured Thermoanaerobaculia bacterium
ACCGATGTCGTAGGCCCAGCCGTCGCCTCCTATTATCCACACGCTCTTTTTAACAAACATATCAGCCACGGAGAGGAGGTTCTTCGCGTCGTCGTCGCCGGCATCCGCGAACTTGGCCTTGAGAGCCGCAACGCGCTCCCTCTGGGCCGCGATTCCCGCCTCGTCCTTCTGGTCCGCGTTGAGGAGTGCTTCCGTGAGATCACCGCCCACGCGGTTTTGTAACTTCTTGATAAGTTCGTGCGCGTATTGTGTGTGCTTGTCTATGGTCAACCTGAAGCCGAAGCCGAATTCGGCGTTGTCTTCGAAGAGCGAATTGGACCACGCGGGACCGCGGCCATCCTTGTTAAAGGCCCATGGAGTCGTCGGAAGGTTGCCGCCGTAGATGGAGGAGCAGCCGGTTGCGTTGGCAATGATGGCCCGGTCGCCGAAGAGCTGGCTCACCAGCTTGACGTAGGGTGTTTCGCCGCAACCCGCGCAGGCTCCCGAGAACTCGAAGAGGGGTTGCAGGAACTGGGAGCCCTTAGCAGTACTGAGTTTCGGTACGCTCCTGTCCACTTCCGGCAAAGCCAGGAAGAACTCGAAATTTTTCCGTTCCGGTGCCCGGAGTGGAATCTGCTCCGCCATATTCAGCGACTTGTGTTCCGGGTTGGTCTTGTCCCTGGCCGGGCAGACGCGGACGCAGAGGCCGCAGCCGGTGCAGTCCTCGGGAGCGACTTGCACGGTGTACTTCATACCCTTGAACTCAACGCCCTTATAATCCATGGACTTAAAGGTCTCCGGAGCGCCGGCCAGCAGCTCCGGGTCGTAGGCCTTGATGCGTATTGCGGCGTGGGGGCAGACGATGGAGCACTTTCCGCACTGAATGCAGAGGGATTCATCCCAGACGGGGATTTCCATCGCAATGTTCCGTTTTTCCCATGCGGCCGTCCCCGTCGGAAAAGTGCCGTCGCTGGGCATCGCGGAAACGGGAAGGTCGTCGCCCTCGTTTGCGATCATCTTCGCAAGTACGGTTCTGACGAATTCCGGCGCCTTTGGTGAGACGATGGCAGGCCTGTCAAAGGTACTCGTGACTTTGTCGGGGACGGAAACCTCGTGGAGGTTGCTCAGGGCCATGTCTACCGCGTGGAAGTTTTTCTTCACGACTTCCTCGCCCTTTTTGCCGTAAGTCTGTTCGATGGCGTGTTTTATGGACGCGATAGCCTCGTCCTTTGGCAGCACTCCTGAGATGGCGAAGAAGCACGTCTGCATAATCGTATTCACGCGGGCGCCCATACCTGACTCCTTCGCCACCTGGTAGCCGTCGATGACGAAGAACCTGACCTTCTTCTCGATCATATCTTTCTGAACATTGCGCGGAAGTTTGTTCCACACCTCGCCGGGACCGTAGGGGCTGTTGAGGAGGAATATTCCGCCGCGCGCCAGTTTCTTGAGCATGTCGTACTTTTCAAGGAAGACGAAGGCGTGGCAGGCAAGGAAATTGGCGTTCCCGATAAGGTAGGTGGAATGGATTGGTTTCGGACCGAAGCGAAGGTGAGAGATGGTAACCGATCCGGCTTTCTTGGAATCGTAGACGAAGTAACCTTGCGCGTAGTTGTCGGTTTCACCGCCGATGATCTTAATGGAGTTTTTATTGGCGCCCACCGTGCCGTCCGAGCCTAAACCGTAAAAGAGACAGCGGATTACTTCGTCGCCTTCGGTTGTGAAGGAGGGGTCGTAGTCGATGCTGTTATGGGTAACGTCGTCGTTGATGCCCAAGGAAAAGTGGTTTTTAGGCTCGGCCTTTTTCATTTCCTCGAAGAGGCCCTTAACCATTGCTGGAGTGAACTCTTTCGAGGAGAGGCCGTATCTGCCGCCGATGATCTTAGGTAGGGCAAAGGGGAGTCTACCGGAGGAATAAGCTTCGACTAAAACGGTTGAAACATCCTGGTAGAGCGGTTCGCCGGAAGCTCCCGCTTCCTTCGTCCGGTCGAGGGTGGTGATTGTTTTTGTTGTAGCCGGCAGGGCCTTGATGAAATCCTCTCCCGAGAAGGGCCGGTAGAGTCTGACGATAACCACGCCGACCTTCTCGCCCCCGGCGCCAAGAAACCCGACGGTTTCCCTGACCGCTTCCGCACCGGAACCCATAAGGACCACAACGCGGTCCGCGTCCGGGGCGCCGACATAGTCGAAGAGGTGGTAAGAACGCCCGACGATATTCGCTAACTTATTCATATTGTGCTGAACAATGGCCGGGAAGGCTTCGTAGAAGGGGTTGCAGGCTTCACGGGCCTGGAAGAAGACGTCGGGATTCTGGGCCGAGCCCCTAAGAACCGGTCTCTCGGGTGAGAGTGCGCGGGCGCGGTGGGCGCGAACCAGATCGTCGTTTATCATGGCCCGAATGTCTTCCACCGTAAGGGCCTCAATCTTCTGAACTTCCTGGGAAGTCCTGAAGCCGTCGAAGAAGTGAACAATGGGAACGCGGCCCTCCAGGGTCGCGGCCTGGGCTATGAGGGCGTTGTCCATCGCCTCCTGGACGGAAGCGGAGGCCAGCAGCGCGAAGCCTGTGGAGCGCGTCGCCATCACGTCGCTGTGCTCGCCGAAGATGGAGAGAGCGTGGGTGGCGACCGAGCGCGCGGCGACGTGGAAGACCGTGGAGTTCAATTCTCCGGCGATCTTGAACATATTCGGGATCATCAGGAGCAGCCCCTGTGAAGCCGTGAAGGTCGTGGTCAGGGCGCCGGTCTGGAGTGCGCCGTGAACCGCTCCCGAGGCGCCTCCTTCACTCTGAAGTTCGGCCACGTATGGGACCGTTCCCCAGATGTTAGTTTGGCCGTTGGCGGACCACAGGTCGGCCCACTCGCCCATCGGTGAAGAGGGGGTTATCGGATAGATTGCGCAGACCTCGTTTGTCTTGTGGGCCACGTAGGCCGCTGCCTGGTTGCCGTCGATCATTATCTTTTTTCTAGCCATGGTGTCTCTCTCCATATCAAGGGTCCGGCCCGGGACTGGACCCAGGCTTCAGCATAAAGGGATATTATAAACCCATGGATGATAATGACAAGGGCGCGGGTTTTCCTGAATCCACCAGCTCAACCGGGATTCGTCCGCCTACCGCGTTGCGCGCAAGCGCGGTCTGCCTGTGCGGGCGGGTCTTGCCCCCGCACCTGTCTGCGTAGCCGATGCGACAGGCGGGCGCCTGGTATCCAAGCCGTCCCCGCTGCCCCCGGTCCTCGGGTAGGTGGCGGATTCAGGTTTTCCAAGTTGACCGGTCGGGAGGGAGGCGGTAGGGTTGGGGTAAGGAATGCTTGCTCATTCCCTAAAATGGAGGTGACACAATGAATTCAAGAAAGATTTCGTTCAAGGCTTTACGTACCCTTGCCTTGGTGCTGTTACTCGCCGCTTTGAGCACTACGGCGTGGACCAAAGGGCAGAAAAGCGTGAAGGCTCAACCCGCCGTTACGATCACGCATTGGCTGGTTACGGGACCGGCCGTCCTGCCAAGAATCGCCTTCGGCGAACTCAAAGCGAAAAAGTCCGCGGAGCAAGCGCTTGCCGGTGCGGGAGTCAATATCAAAACGCTCTGGCCGTCGGCGGGGGACACGCTGGACTGGCGCCCCGGGTCGCGCCTCAAGTGGGTGAAGGTCGTCGCAAAAGGGGGCGAACTGGTATTTGACATCAAAGACAAAGAAAGAAGCGCCGTTGTCTACGCGGCGGTTTACCTCTCGGCGCCAAGGTGGATGAGTTGCTCTCTATCGCTGGATAGCGGGGAGCCTTTGGCCGTCTTTCTTGATGGAAAACAGGTAGCCAAGAGAGAGGCGGTGGGTAAAAAGAATGAGTCTTTGAAGGCCGGGCTGGTTCTCTCGGAGGGCTTACACCGCCTATTGCTGGTCGGTCTGCGCAACTCATCCGAAAAGAGGGGAAGATGGACGCTGAAGGCGGTCATCAAGGCGAAGGATAAGAACGGCGTTCTTCCGGTTCCAACCCTTTCGAAACTCCACCCAATGACGTTGAGGGATGCCTACACAGCCGATTACGTGGATCGGACCACCCTTTCCGGGGACGGAGCGCTGGTGTGTTCCTTGGTTCACAAGGCCGATCTCGCCACCGATAAGTGGCGTTCGTACCTCCGGATTCGTAATACGAGCGATGGTAGCGTGGTGCTGGACCTCAAGGCCTTCCCACAAGCCGGGAGCGCCTATTTCTCTCCGGACGGCGGTTCGCTGGTCTTCCAAACGCCTGACCCCCTTAACAAGAAAACGCGCGACCTCTGGCTTCTTAATCTGAAAACCCACGAAACGACGAAGTTGCTCTCGGCTCAAAGGAATCTTAGAGATGTTCTATGGGCGCCCGGCGGCGCCTTCCTGTACTTCATCGCAACCGCGCCGCGAAAGCGTCCCAAGACCCCCCCGCCCTACGAGCGCTTTACGCAGATGTACCAGCGCTGGACGGGGTGGCAAAATTGGTCGCACGCCTTCTCCTTTTCCATGAAAGACGGCAGCCTCCACCAGCTTACGGCCGGACCGGATACCGTCCAGGACATGGCTCTAAGCCCCGACGGAAAGACGCTGGCGCTGTTGAGGATTGTGCACACGGTACCCCGTCCATACCTTATAACGGAGATATGGACCTACGACGTGGACTCGGGAAAGTCAAAGCGCGTCCTTAGGTGGCTGCGCTGGCCGGACGTGTCGGAACTGTGTTTTTCGCCGGACGGGAAGAAGATCGCCTTCGTAAGTTCGCCTACGAACATGCCCCCGGGCGGCAACAAGCCCAAGGAGCAGCTTGCTTACGACTTCGATCTCTTCGTTCTGGACCTTGCTTCCGGTAAGACCAAAGACCTTACGGCCAACTTCGCGCCGGCCGTCGATTCTCAATGCATCGGAGACTATCCGGGGCGGCGCAACGTATGGTGGAGCCCGTTGGACAACGAAATCTACTTCATAGCTACCGACAAAAGTACGGTGAAGCTCTATCGAACCGACGCTCGGGGAAGCAAGTTTTTTACCATCAAACTGCCTGACCCCGGCATCGGCGGACCCTCCATGGCGGCTTCGGGAAGGGGCTTCGCGTATCAGGGTTCATCCTTCAACACCTACCCGGTTCTGCGCTACTTTGACCTGGCGCACTCCTCGCTTCACACGCTGGAACGGCCCGGAGAGAAGGTTTACGCCAGGTGCGAGAAGACGCGACACGAGGACTTCGACTTCACCAATAAGCGCGGAGTGCCCATTCAGGGCTGGCTTTTCTTCCCACCAAACTTCGACGCAGCCCAAAAATATCCGGTTGTTGTTGCCTACTACGGCGGGGTTGTGCCCTATGGAAATGCCTTCAGACCCGAACTCTTCGACATCGCGGGACGCGGCTACGTTGTTTACCTGCTTAACCCGGAGGGTGCGGTTGGCTACGGACCCAAGTTCGCCGACGCCCACATGAACGATTGGGGCAAGAAAGCGGGAGAGGACATCATTGAGGGAGTCCGAAAGCTGATCAAGACGAAGCCCTACGTTGACGCAAAGCACGTCGGCTGCTACGGCGGATCCTACGGAGGATTCATGACCCTTTACATAGTGGGCCATTCAGACCTTTTCGCCGCGGCGGTGGATATGTACGGCATCAGCGACATCACCTCTTACTGGGGTGCGGGGTGGTGGGGCTTCAACTATGGAGATACGGCCCTCGCCAACAGTTATCCGTGGACGCGGAAGGACATCTTTGTGGGTCGCTCGCCGGTATACTTCGCCAACCGCATTCACACGCCGCTACTTATTCTGCACGGAGATTCAGACACCAATGTTCCACCCTGCGAAGCCGCGCAGATGTTCACCGCCATGCGCGTGCAGGGACGGACGTGCGAATACGTCCGCTTCAGGGGCGAAAACCACGGTATTCACGGAACGCCTAAGAACGCACTGGCCTCCGACGATATGTTGTTCGAGTGGTTCGACAAGTATCTCAAGGGCGAGCCGGGGGCCTGGACTTACCGCTGGAAGAACCAGCCTATAGCGCTTGAGAAGTGAGGAAAGGTTGATTGCATTGTAACCAGGGGCGGGGGGCTGGAAACCTCCCGCCCCTGGCGTTACCTATATCCGGACTTTCGACTTCAGGAGAAAGGGTCCCAGGGAGGCAGAACCAACGGGGCCTTCTTCGTTATCTTCAGCAGCGAGGCCGGCACGAAACTTTTGTTGACGATCAGCTCGTAGACGTGCAGGTTGAACCATTTCTGTGTGATCGTGAAGTAGCCCTTCTTCCCGGCTTTCTTTCCCCAGGAGTTTTCGACCTTCCACTTGACGGGCTTCTTGTTTTCGACATCGACGCCGACGAGGGCCATGGCGTGGTCCGGCGCGCCGTTCAAGGATGCAAGCATGTCCGCCTTGTCCATGGAGAAGTCAATTTGGAAGAGGTCATGGTAATTTTCTACGCCCTGTGCCCACAGGCCGTCTTTCCTGTCGCCCTGAATAGCGGCATTGCAGGCGAACCATGGGATCTCGTTGGCCAGGATTGACTTCTTCGCCATTGCGGCCAGGTCAGCGCTTTTTACGTTTGCAGCGGCCATGTCGGGAGTGTCGGCCATGTCGCGGTTCCACGACCATTTCAACATGGCGTCCATCGGTTTGCCGGGGTAATTTACGAATGCAACGTAGTTGGCGAGTTTGCCTCCCACGAAGTTCTTGTAGAAACTTTCCGGGGTGTAACTTTTCAGCGCACTTACCTTGCCGTCCTTGCCTTTGTAGCGCCACTTGAAGGTCTTTGGCGGTTGACCCAGGCAGAGAACCAGGATCTTGTATACGTTCTTGAGGCTTTCGACCTTCGTTTTTCTCAGTTCCTTAATGGAGGCGCCCTTGGCCGCTTCCCTTCTGATTGCGAGTATGCCCTTGCGAAGGAGGGAGGAGAGCAGGGTGTTCATCATTGTGGTGTGGGCGGCGCTGTAGCTGTCCGGCATGATGTTCTCAGGAACTACTCCGTACCTGTCAACCAGCGCGACAACGTAGTTCCAGTCCCCTCCGTCGCCGATGGGATTGGTCAGGATAATGTGGTTCTTGCGGCTGTCCAGTTTCTCGTTTCGTAGGGCGATTGCCAGCTCGAAGGTGCGGTTCGCGCGTTCCAGCTTATCCCAGAACTGGTCGTAAGCCTGGGAGAGTTTAAAGTTCTTCATCTTGTATTTCGCGATGACGCCCGGGCGCAGGATGTTCAAGCCGGCAAAGAGCCAGCAGCGCCCTGAACGGGCCTGGTCCGTAATAGATCCCGTGTCTTTTATGACATGGGTGAAGAGGTCGTCGGATGAGAGAACCGTCGACCGGTTTACCGCGACGGCGGAAATCTTGTTGCGGAGGAGCGCATTTTGGGCTGCGTGGAGCGAAGCGGTCATTTTAAGGGAAGAGGTGATGGCTTGCATCTCTTTCGCGCTGATTGCGGCGCTTTTGGAAGGCTCTTCAGCCGGATTGGGTACGTACCGGGCAAAGATTCCTACGCTGACAATACCAAGTACAAGGACCATGGTTGTTGCGAGAAGGCATTTTTTCATAATAGCTCCTTTCTAAAAACAAGCGTTTCAATCGTTTTTTCCTTTTAACTCCACCTGAGGTATCTCTTGTTACCTGGAGCGGGAATGGGGTGGCCCCTTCCCGGCATTCGGCCCGAAGGCGCCCCATTCCTTGGGGAGCGAAACGCCATCCCCCGGCCTATTGGGCCTTCTACGGCTCTCCGCATCAACCATCGCGGGATTGGGATAATAGCCGTGATGACGCTGTCGAGCTTTTTCAGTTCCGGTTCGTAGCCGACCACGTGATAACCATTTCAGAATCATAAGAACGCCTTACGCTTCCTCCTGTCAAAGCGCGTCCGCTTCAGGAGAAGCCCATCTCTCTCAAAATCATAATATCCTGGCGCCAGTTTGGCCGCACCTTCACGAAAAGGCGCAGCTCGACCCTACAACCAAGGAGGCGCTGGAGTTCCTTCCTGGCGCCCATCCCGATAGACTTAAGGTTTTGTCCTCCCTTTCCGATGAGAATCGGCTTCTGGCTGTTGCGCTCCACCAGTATTGTGCAGTAGACGACGATTTTACCGTCCTCAGTCGGCGGTTCCTCAAAGCGTTCCACCAAGACGCCGGAGCAGTGTGGCACTTCTTCATAGGTGTGGCGGTAGACGTATTCCCTTACGATTTCCGCCGCGAGCTGACGTTCCGGTTGATCCGTGTAGATTACCGGTGGAAAGAGCGCCTCGCCCTCGGGAAGCAGGGGAAAAAGTATCTCCAGGAGTCCCGCGCGGTCTCCCTCGCAAAGTGCCGACATCGGATAGGGGGCAACCTGGGGAAAAAGTTTGAAGAGCTTCCGGATGAGTGGCAGCAGCTCGTTTTTGTCGCGGAGTTCGTCCACCTTGTTTATGGCGATCACGAGTTTTTGTTCCATTCCGGCCAACCGCGCTGAAAGGTGCTGCTCCTCCTCGCGCCAAGGGCGTCTGGCCTCCAACATCCACAGTACGACATCCACTCCCTTCACGCTCTCGAAGGCCATGCGCACCATCTTCTCGTTCATCTTCGTACGTGGCTTGTGGATACCCGGCGTGTCCAGGAAGACCATTTGGCCGCGCGGTTCGTTGAGAATTCCGCGAATGACGTTGCGCGTCGTCTGCGGCTTCGGTGTGACGATCGCCACCTTTTCACCCACGAAACCGTTAACCAGCGTGGATTTTCCCACATTCGTGCGTCCCACCACCGCTATAAAGCCGCTGCGCATCCAAACCTCCAGTCGAAAATCATACTCCATAGGAGCCGTTACTGCCAGAAGAGCGCCGGGGTCCCAAATCCGCGATGGTTGGCGGACGACCGGGAAAAACTCCGCGGTCTACGGTTTTTGCGCCTATGGCGTTTCACCTGGTTACCGGGGGGAAGAGACGTCCCGGAAACAGGGATGAACCGAAGGCCGGTTTATGGAGCCGTCTCCACGGGAGGCAAAAACGCCCCCAAGGAGCCTGTTGCACGGTCTCGATAGTCGCCTGAATTGAGTTGAGTGGCATGGAATCTCGGTGATTTGATCACAAGTTAATGCCTTCCTTTATGAATCATGCAAGCATTTCGGATAATATGGGCGCCATATTTGTATAATTGCTCTGCCGTTTTCCTACTTTTCGCTTCCCGCTTCGCCATAGTTTCAGTATGTTGCCGGTTGCGGCTATAAACTTCCATTCGCTGACGCAGGCTTCTTTTCCTCTTCGCATGAAACAATCAATGCCTCTGACCGATTTTGTCTGTCCGAAAACAGGTTCTACCGTACATGATCGCTTTCGATATAACTCACGCCCACGTTTTGTTCTCAGCTTGCGTTCCATTCGGTCCCTTGTAGAAAGGTTATTGGGGATGCGCCCTCTCGGCGGCGGCTTTTCTCTGTCGGCCTTTCTCTGCTTCCAGTCTTTGGTTGTAGCTACAAGCAGTTCAGGCTTGTCCGCGTCGGCCTCTTCTATTACCTTCTTGCTCCAATAACCTGCGTCGGCCAGAACCTTGTTGATCTCGTTCTCTTTGTCCAGTTCGGCAAGATTCT
>CAZIBS010000002.1:0-61287 GCA_964537405.1 uncultured Thermoanaerobaculia bacterium
CCGCCCCTCCTGAACATGTGGTCTCTTTCGACGTAGACCCTCTTCCAGGCGGTATAGACGGAGGAGAGACCGGCGATCTCATCGGCGATGGGAGTCCCGCCGGCGTCGCACTTGGTCACTTCCACCTGGAAGTTGTTCCCGGAATACCTTGCCGGGATTTCCAGGTAGAGTAAGAGGTAATTGGCGCCGTCGGCCGGGACGTTGTCCACGCCGGGCCGGAATTTAACCGTCACCGCCCACGGGCCGTTGAGGTTGTTGGAGAGGCCGTAGCCGGTCATGCCCTCGTTGTCGTTGCCTTCGTAGGGCAGGGACCTGCCTGGGTGCAGCTTCCTTGCAAGCATCCCCCGTCGGGCGCGTAAGGCGACAGGTCCGGCGGGTCGATCACCCGGACCTGCTCGTACATCCCGTACCATCCCCAAATCTTCAACTGGATAATTCGGTCCGCTTTCTGGAACGAACTCGGGTAGGCCACGTTTTGGCCCGAGTTGTTTATCACCACCCGCTGGGGCCAGTGGCGGGACACAAAGTAGCCCCAGTCCGGATCCACCTCGATGCTCCCGTCCGCCAAACCAAAGATATCCGAGCCGTGATAGGCGGGAGCACCGTTGACGGGATTGAGGTTGAAGGCTTCGGCAACACTCCTGTTGTTCGTATAATCCACATAGAAATAACCCGCCGTAGAAATGTCGCGCTCCACGAACAAACTGTAGGCGATCCCCTGGGTGTACTCGCCAAAATGCGTATTGTACTGATCCGTCGTGTATCTATACCATCCGTACGCCGAGGTGGCGACCACCTGGTGACCCACGTTTACGTCGATTCCGCAGGGGTCGGGAAAGTTCCACGTGTAGTCGCCCCAGTTGTCGATAATTGCGGAGGTGTTGTTCTGAGGAATCCGGACGAGCTTCCCAGTGCTTGCGTCGGCTATGTACACCGCCGAGCCGTCGGGGTCCACCGCGATTCCTACGGGTAGAATCGACCGGGTAAAGTACGGCTTGTGGGTGGTGTCCGTGGTGTCGGCGTAGAACGTGACGGCGCCCGAGGTCGCGTCAACCTGGTAAATCTTTCCAACACCAGCGACTCCATTTACCACGAGAATGCGGCCGGCGGCGGTTACGCGGGAAATGTAGGGCTTCGTATAGGTCGTGATGGACCGGACGATGACGGGATCGTGCTCGAAAATATCGATCTCGTCCACCTTGCCGTCAGCCGCTACCCAGATATGCCCCGTCTGGGGAGCGTAGGCGCAACCGTGAATGTTCGTGAAGGGTGCGATTCCCCTTGGCTTGAGTTTGACGAAGGACGTGACTTCGGCGGACGATGCGCGCCCGTGAACGTTTATAAAAGGATAAAAACTGCGGGCGTCATCGGGTATGGTGAAGGTTGCGGTTGTTGCGTACCGCGCGCCGGTCGCGGCGTTTGTGTCCGTCGCCCGCACCGGCAGGTCGTACATCTGCACGACGTTCCCCTTTGCGATGGGGTCAAGGTAGTTCGAGGTAAAGACGACCGGATCGCCCCACCACAGGTTGTTCGTGTTGGGTGAGGGCGCCGCGGGCGCCGGCTCGGGATCGTATCCCGTTCCCTGCACCGCCTGGCTCACGGTGGTGCTGTCCGTAACCGTGAAACACTCCAGGGAGGCGGCACCGTCGGCCTGCGTGCTCATCGTCGTTGCGGCCGTCCCCTGCGCCAGGGTTTCGTCCCCCTGCCGGAAGCCGGGGTCGGTGCTGTAAGACACCGTGTACGGCGAGGTTCCACCGGTCCACGAGAGGTTGATCGTCCAGCCGGAGCCGTTGGCCGTCCTGGTCACCGTCAGGCCAGTCGGGTCCGTAGCATAGGGAGAAGGAAAAATCTCCCCGTAAGAAGCGGGCGCGCGGCTTTCCGTCGGCGCGGCCGGCGATGCCCCGGGTGCGATGGACGAACCTTTCGCGCCACCCGCATCCATGACCCTGGCGTGAATCGTCCCCCCCAACGCGGCGGAAAAGGAAAGCGGAACGCGCCCGCGCGCGCTTTGCGCCGAAACGTTCACCAGGCCGCTCACCGCCACGAGGAGCGCGACAAGAACCACGCCCCGTGTAAAAGCACTTTCTTCGCAAACAACCGAGCGTGCATCGTTTTTCGCCTCCCTCTCTTATCGTAACCTTAACCTATGCCCGACGAGCGAGCATGTCAAATAGCCGCCGCCTTCGGTTTCGCGCAATGACCTCCTATGTGCCATTAACAAACACCCGAAGAGTCCTCCCTTAGCCGCATCCTCAACGTAGGCCGCGAAGAGTTCGATGTCAAGCCTCCGGTTGCCGTTCCTCCGACAATATGGGTCCCGCGCCGCGCCGTGTCAAGGTGCGTCTATTCCCCAAATTCCGCGATTGAAACGCCCGCTTGGCAAGGCCCGACGACGCTGTCGTAGCAACGCTACAACAACGATAAGCGCACACGCAGGAACGCGCGCCCGGTCCTCGGTTAGATGGCGGATTCAGGACCCTTTGCCTGCTTGACTCCACGGACTTTTGCTTATAAACTATCCAACGTCCGACAGTCGTGTCGCTGGAGTGGCTGGTTTATTGCAAAACCCTTGGCCTCAAAGGATTGCGTGATTCAGGCAAATAGATAAGGAGAGATTCCATGAAAAAGATGGTCGTTTTAGTGTTGGCTGTTCTACTGGCGGGAATTGCCGTTTTCGCAACGGGGATCCGCTACAGCGGTAACTTGAAGATAGAGCCGCCGGCCTCCCAGCGCGCTCGGATGAAACAGATGCCGGCCGAAGAAAAAGCGATGATGCGCTCCATGGGTATAAACCTCTATTCCATGAAAGGGTACAGCTTTGAGGCAATGGCCGACGGCGGTCACTTCAAGATGGTTTACACCTCTTCGTTCGCTATCTTCAAGAAGGGTTCTTACGTGCTGGGAGACAGCGGGCGCAAGGTCGCCTACATCGTCTTTCCCGACCGGAAGCGCTACGTCAAGCTCGACCTGAATAACCTGCAGAAAACCGTTTCCGGCATTGCCCATAAAACAAGAATGACCTATTCAAATCTCAAGATGGAGGTGGTCCCCCTAGCCCCGAAGGTCATCTCAGGAATACCATGCACTGGAAAGCGGATTGCGGTCTCCTACGACGTTTCCACTTCGATAATGGGATTCCACCACAGGAGCCGCGAGAAGAAGGTAACGGACTACTACACCACCTCGGAATACGACGCGATGAAACTCTTCGGCGGGCACAACTGGCATACCAAGGTGTTCGCGGTCGGCTACGCGCCCTTCGATAAGGTGATTGCAAGCAAAGTCGGTTTTCTCGGGTTCTCCATCATGGCGAAAACGAGATCCTACAGCAACGGGAAGGACAACGGAACCATGACGCTTACAATTTTAAACGTACGGCCTAGCGTGATTTCCCCTTCGACCTTCCATCTTCCGTCGGGTTACACGCAGACCACTATCGGGGCAATGTTGCAGGGAAGCTTCCGGGGAAGGCAAGCGCCCGGCGGAACTGCTCAGGCGGTGAAAAAAAAGAAGAAGAGGCCTTCACTGAAAGACATCCTCTCCGGCTTCAACGAATAACGGAAGGCCGGGGCGGCCCTCCCCGGCTGCGGGGATAGTGAAGTAGCGAAGCTTGACCCGCTGGGTTCCAGGGAGTTGTCATGAAAAAAATAGTCGCCGTTCTACTGCTGATTGTTGGAATGGGGACCGTACTTTTTGCTTCCGGAAAAGCGCGTTCCGGCCTTCCTGCGCGCTACCGGCTTCAAAGAGCCGTAGCCAAGGGAGAACTCCGGAAGGTCGAGAATCTGCTGGCCTTGAATCCCGGCCTGGACGTGTCCGGGTTTCACCCGCCACCGACGATGGTGGCGGCCAGGCGGGGAGATATTGCCATCCTTAACGCGCTGGTCTCCTTTGGCTTTGACCCTCTCGAAAAGGGAATGCTCAGGATCGGGAAAAACGCCTTCTACGGCACGGCTCTCTGCGCGGCTGCGGGGGAAGGTCACCTCGACGTCGTAAAGTACCTGGTTGAAGGCTGCAATGCCTCCGTGGATGGACAGGAGTTGATGCCCGACGGCAGGCAGGACGGCTGGACCCCGCTGGAATGGGCGGCCTTCAACGGAAAGTTGGAGGTGTGTAGGTACCTTCTGAAAACCGGCGCGAGCGTTTCCGTGAAAGACGTGGATGGGCGTACGGCGCTATACGTCGCGGCTGGGAGCGGCAGGCTTGATGTTGCGCGACTGCTCCTGACCGTCGGCGCGGATGCAGCCGCCAAAGACGTGAACGAAAACACGCCGCTCCAGATGGCGGCATTTAGCGGTTCCGTCGGCCTCTGCCGCCTTTTACTATCGAAAGCACCGGGGGCCTTGAACGCCGCCGGTAAAAATGGACTGACGCCGCTACACTATGGTGCGGGCGCCGGGAAGACGGATGTGTGCGAAGCCTTGCTGGCCGCGGGAGCCAAAGTCAACGCAAGAGACAAGCAAAATCGGACCCCCCTGTATCTGGCCGCCACCGGCGGTTACCTGGAAACATGCCAAGTGCTCGTAAAACACGGGGCGGACGTCATGGCGGCCTCCGGGTTGGGCCTGACGCCGCTTCACCGGGCCGCGATTTCAGGGAACGGCGCCCTCTGCGAGTTCCTTCTTACCAAGGGGGCGGATATCAAGGCCAAGAGCAGGTACGGCTATACCCCGCTGGACCTGGCCGCACGGCAGAATAAAACGGGGGCTCTACGGGTTCTGCTGGTTCACGGTGCGAATGTAAAAGCCACGTCCAGAGAGGGGTTTACTCCTCTTCACGTCGCTATCATGAACAGACATTCGGCGGAGGCGCGGATGCTGCTTCAGTGGGGCGCCGATCCGAACGCGCGCGACTGGGACGGCTGGACGCCGCTTCACTGGGCCTGCGCACTCTTTAGTGCCAAACAGAGCTTTGCTTTCGCAAAGGAGGCAAAAAAGGCTGAGAAAAAGGCCCCGGAGGAGGGAATGGTCCGGGTCCTCATTGCGGCCGGAGCAAAGGTCAACGCCGTAACCAATTCGGGTGATACGCCACTGATCCTCGCCGCGTCCTCCGGCGACGAAGAGGGCGTAAGGGTGCTCCTGAAGACCGGTGCCGATCCCAACGCGGCGAATTCGAGGGGGCGGACGCCGCTTGATATGGCTTACCGTCTTAGGTTCGGAGGCGGCCCTATAGCGAAGATGTTGAAGGATGCCGGCGCCGTTGAAGTCAGGCCCAGCCTGGCAACGCTGGACAAAAAGCTTTTCAGGGCGATGCAGATGGGGGATCAGGCGGCCTTCGCGGCGGCCCTCGCCGATGGCGCCGATCCAAACTCGGAGTACTGGGGAATAAGGGCCCTTAACGAGGCGGTATCATGTGAATCGACCGAAATGAGGCTGCCTGTCTCTGAGCGTAGAAACCGCGATTTTGTGGACCCGTTACTGGCCGCCGGCGCCGACGTCGACGCCGGTGGCGCGATTGGAAATCCTCCCCTGGAGAATGCGGCGCGGTACGGCAATGTTGCTCTCGTCAAACTCTTCATCAGGAAAGAGGCCAAGCTCGAAGCGAAAGGCGAGGATGGAGACACTGCCCTATACTCGGCCGCGGCAAGGGGCCACGTAGCCGTTGTCGGGCTTCTCGCGGAGGCGGGAGCGGACGCCGATGCCAAAGGCGCTCTGGGTTCTACTCCGTTGATGGCTGCGGCCGCCTCCGGTTCGGTGGATACGGTGAAGTACCTTCTTGACCACGGGGCGGATGTCAATAGCAAGGCATCTTTCGGGTGGTCCGCACTACACGTGGGTGTTTTAGTGCATTCCAGGGCGATTGTAAGGCTGTTGCTCGACAGGGGCGCGGATCCGGAGGCCATGGCCTCAGGCGGGGCCACTCCGCTTGATTTGGCGGTTTTTTCCGGCGACAATGCCGACGAGAAACTGCTGCGCGCCAGGGGGGCGCACACGCTTCACAAGGCGAGCATAAACCTCTCCCAGGCCATACGGGAAGGGGACGAAGACAAGCTCAAACGGGCACTGGATAACGGCGCTTCCGTGAACCTTGGCGTAATTCCGTTTGTTCCACCGGTCTTCTTGGCAGCCAATGAGGATAAGTGGAAGATGACGGCGGACCTTCTCCGGAGCGGCGCGGATCCCAATTCGCTGGATTGGCAAAGATCGCCGCTGCTCTTTACACTCGTGCGGTTGAATGCACCGAGGAACCTCCTGGAAATTTGCCTGGATAAGGGCGCCGACGTAAACACCGGGAACAAAAATGGTTCGACCGTGCTGCTTGAAGCGATCCGGATGGGGCGGCGCGACCTCGTAGAGTTCTTTATCCGCGCCGGGGCCGACCTGCTCGTCCGCGATAAGAAGGGACGCTCGGTTCTCGGCCAAAGCTATTACGGCGGTGGATTCGACGCCTCTTTCATCTCTTATCTTCTGGACAAGGGCGCCGACATGGAGAACCGCGACAAAGAGGGCAGAACTCCGCTCATCAACTTTACAACCAAAGAGCGCGCCGATCTGCTGAAAGTGCTCATTGAACGGGGAGCCAACCTGAACGCCGCTGACAATGACGGAAATACGGCTCTTCACTTCGCCGCCCGCGAAGGTTGGCAGGATGGCGTAATGATGCTTCTCGAAGCGGGCGCCGATGCCTCACTCAAGAACAAGGACGGGTTGAGCCCTATCGGAGAAGCCTTCGATAGTGGTAAGAGGCGAATCGCCGACCTCATCCGCCTCTACAAACTGGTTCCACGGCCCGGGTAGCCAAAAGTAGCGTTTGAAAATTAGCGAGTCGTGGCGCGGTGAAGACAGGCCTACCCTGAACAACGGCTCCGGTTCTCTGCTCCGCCCACTAAATCAACCCGGGGATGAACCGCTTGGTGCGAGCGCGGTAGGCCGCGTACTCGGAACCCAGCGCGGTGAGCAATGCCCGTTCTTCTTTCACGACGCGGTTGATCACTGCGAGGGTGATGGGAATGAGCAGGCCCAAAATGCTTAGCCAGTTGGCAAAGAACACGCCCAAACCCAGGAAGGCGAGGAGGAGACCGGTGTAGGACGGGTGGCGAATGAAGCGGTAGGGACCGGCCTGAACAACGACATGGTCGGAGCTGATCGCAACGTTGACCGTGAAAAGCCGGCCGAGCGTGAGGATGGCTGCCCAACGCAAGGCGAGGCCGCCCAACAATAGACTAAGCGCCAGAAAGCGGTGCAGGTCCGGCGGCCCCGGAAGACGCATCGACGGAACCCACCGGGAAGCTATGGCCAGGCCAAGCCCGAATGCAATGCTGAGCCAGAGCAGGCGCAATGAGCCCCGGTCTTTACTTTGTGCGGCTCGAACCCCGGACCGCTTCGCAACGCTAAGCGCAATCTCCGAGATGAGAAAAAGTGCTATTACAACTTCGAGAACAACTTGGAGCCACATGTGCTTTGTTCTCCTCAACGAATTCGTGCCGAGGCGGAGCGCCTTTACTTCTTCATCCCTCCCGGTTGGCTTGGGGCTCCTTGACGACCTCGGCCGGCGTGGCCGCAGTATGGTGGAGGCCGGCGATGCCCTCGATGGCGCGGGCGGCGACGGACTGGGAACGAGTCGCGCTCTCCTTGAGGTCGCTCTCGAGAGCCTTGATGCGCGTTATTTGCTCCTTCACCTTCTCCTGGAGACCGGTCACGGTGAGGCGCATCACCTCTCGCTCGCGCTCCATATCCTTTTCCAGCAGGAGCCTTTCCAGTTTGAACCGCTCCTCGGTGGCCTTGACGCCTGATTTGGAGGCGGCGCGGACCTCCTCTTCGAGCTGGGATGGAAACACCTCCACGCGCCTGTGAAGGTCGGCGAGTTCCTGTTCCCGGGTTGCGAGAATCTCTTCGCGGGCGTTTGCGTCCGCCTCGCGGGAAGCAAGTTCCTCCTCCAGCTTCCGGCGGCGCTCTTCGCGCTCCGCTTCGAAGGCGTCCTTCTCCCGCTGACGGCGCTGCTTGCGTTGGTACTGGTAATCCTCCTCCTCCCGGGCGCGCTCCTTCTTCTCCAGTGCATCGCGTTCCTTGAGGGCAATCTCGTGCTCCTTCTTGTCCTTATCCCACCGGATCCGCGTCTCCGCAACGGCGGTTTCAAAAGATGCCTGCTCTCCGGCCATGGTCAGGCGCAGCTCTTCCAGCTTGCCGGCGGCTGCTTCAATATCGTGCAGCTCGCCAAGGCGCGCTTCCTGCTCTGCCACGGCATCCTTCAGCACCTTGAGTTTAGCGGCCTCCCCCGTGAGGTGCTGCTCCAGCTCGGCCAAGTGCTTGCCGATGGACAGCCTGAGCGAGGAGAGTTCCATTACAATGGCGTCCAGGCTGAGCTCCTCCACCTCTTTTCTCGTCTCCGGCTTCATGGCGGGCCTGTTCTCCTCGGCAAAGAATAACGCGTCTTGAGGTTTGGCTGACTTCGCTGCGGCTGCTTGCGCCAGCCGCTGGTAGGCGGCAAGGATATCAGCTTTAGTGTTGCGTTCGGTAACCTCCGCTTCAGGCGGCGTGCTCTTTGTTTTTTTAGCCATGGCTCCTCCTTGGTTTTCCACCGTTGGAAGTGTAGCGCAATCGGTACGAAAAAAGAAGCTTTAGACGGTGGTTTCAGGGTTTACGGGTACACTTCCCCGGCCAACGGTGATATAATTGTTATTGGGGGTGCTATGGTAAAGGTAATTATCTGTAGCGAAGAGGAAAACGGCCCTCTGGAGCATCCCCTGCTTCGGAGAGAAAACGTTGAATTGCTGCGTTTTAAAGACACCGCGAAGGCTTTCATCAAGCTGATGGATTCCCCCTTTGACATCTTTATCTGGGAGCAGACCCTGGAAACCGAAGAGGCCCTGGTTTTCCTGGACCACATCCAGAAAGCGGCCAAGGATACCCGCTTGAAGGTAATCTGCTGCTGGAAGGGGCCGATTCCGAACAAGCTTCCCCCGGTCGTTTGCAGGTCTTTCAGCTTTCCACCCGACGAAAAGGATTACGGCGAATGGCTCTCTAACTGTCTTAATGCTCCAGCGCGCAAGGCAAGACGCGTACTTATCCGGGTTCGCCTCCTGGTAGAGCATACCGGCGCCGGAACCCTCTGTTCGACGATAAACGTGAGCAGGGAAGGATTGCTCATAGAGTCCAACAAATCCCTGCGGATTGGAGGGATCTACATTATCACCTTCCTCGGTCTTGGGGGCAAGCCCCTTCAACCCTTCAAGACGCGCATCATCCGGAGGGATGCTCCTCCGCGCGGAAAGTTGTCCCTCCATTACTACGCCGGGACCTTCGAGGATGTGCCCGAAAACCAGAGGGACGCCCTTGAAGAAGCGTTGAAGCTGTAGTCCGTCTCAGCCCGCCTGAACCGGGGTTCCCGTTGTTGCAACAACGAAGATTCGTCCATTGTAGCGGGTAGATCGCTCCATCATGTCATGCCGGTGTCTATCCGGAAACCCGCATGAGAACAAGCGAAGTTGCCGAGCGAGCTTCAAACTTAAGCAACAATGATTTAAGCGTCTGTTTCAGGAAGCGCTTCGTTTTTCTTTTACCAAAAAGCAGGCGACCGGTTACTCCCTGAAGCGCCGGATAGCCCTCTCGGCCAGGTTGGCCAACTCTTCGTTGGTCCCACGGGCGGCGGAACGGAGTGTTTTTATTGCCTGGACTCCTCCGATTCTGCCCAGGCTTCGTACGGCGTTTTTCCTGACAACGTAGGACGGATCGTTCATCACCTCAACGAGGTACGGAACCGCATCCTTCGCTTTCAAGAGCCCAAGGCCCTTTGCCGCACTCTTCCTGACGAACTCTTCGTCGTCCTTCAGGGCTTCTATGAGACGAGGGACGGCTTCGACCGAACCAAGTTCCGCCAACGCAAAGGTGGCGTTGTTTCTGACACCCATATTCTGATCGCTCAAGGCGTCGAGCAGCGCTTCCTGCGCCCTCGGATCCTTCAACTTGCCCAGTTCCGCCGCCGCTCTCGCGCGTCCAAGCCCCGTCCCGCTTTTCAGTTCTTCTATAAGTTGCTCACATCTCATTCCCGAACCTCCGAAGCCCATTTCCACCTTCCACCGAAATTATACCCCAGCCGCAGGCGTTTGCACACCCGCACGCAAGAAGAGCGCAAATCCCTCCGGAGGCTCGCAGCACACCTCGACGCGGTCGCCGCTCTCGGGGTGTTTCATCGCGATCTTCCACGCGTGGAGAAGATAGCCGCACTCACCGGGAAGGGCTATGGTTGGCAGTAAACCACCGCCCTTTGCGTAGAGTCGGTCTCCAATGAGCGGGTGTCCGCACGCCGCCATGTGTATTCTTATCTGGTGCGGCCGTCCCGTTTCTATGGACACCTCGACAAGACTCGCGCCCTCTCTTCTTTCGATTACGCGGACCCGGCTCAGGGCCGCCTTTCCCCCGGGATTCGCTGCGTGGACCGACCCTAAAAGGGGGTGGGCTACAGGACCGATGGAAACTTCAACGGTGAAGTAGTCTTCACGGGGTTCGCCCTCCACAACACCAAGGTAGAGCTTTTCGACCCTGCGCTTCCTAAATGCCTCTGCGAGGGCTCTCCCGGCCTTAGGGGTTCTGGCGAAGAGAACCACGCCCGAGGTCGCCCGGCCCAGGCGGTGAACGGGCGAAACACCGGGAAAACGCCTGCGCACCAGCGCTAGGAGGGTATGTTCGAGGTAGCCGCCGCCCGGGAGCGTGGGTAGGCCGGAGGGCTTTGCCACTGCCAGCAGCGCGTCGTCTTCGTGGAGAACCTGGAAGCAGAGTGGAACGGCCGCCTCTTCCCACGGAGGCCTCAGCCAGGCAACCTCCAACCCACACTTCAGCCTCTCGCCCGGTCGGGCTTCTCTTCCATCCACGAGGACGCGTCCTTCCTCTATCCTATCCCGCCATTCCCCCTCTGAAGAATGGCGGTAACGTCCCGCGAGATAACCCGGGAGCGTCAAACCTTCGTCCCGGCGACCTATAATTTCGCGATAGGTATAACCCTTGTTCACCACGCACCGTCCATCGAAACGAAGGGAAGGTTACGAAGACAGGAACCCTCGTACCCAACCCCGGGCTTTTCTCCCGGGGAAAGGGGGCGGTAGATTGTGTGGGGCGTTGTTGCCTTGTACAATCCACCCTCCGGGTAGATTTTACGCACACTCCTGCGCCGACGCCTTCAACTCATATTGTCGCACAAATCCCGGTCCGGGTGGTGGATCTAAGTTCAGGCCCCCCCCGGCTTTTCAGGAGGCGCCGGTTGTGTCATGATGTCGATCCGGGTAGTTAGGTTAAGACGACGCGCGCGGCGTCCTTTTGTAGGAGTCAGGAATGCTCAATCTGGAACCGAAAAAGGTATGGGATTACTTTGAAGAACTGAGCGCCATTCCAAGGCCTTCCAAACACGAGGAGGCCGCCGGCGATTTCGCAGTCCGCGTGGCCAAGGACCACGGCCTTGATTGGAAAAGAGACGCTGTCGGTAATGTTGTCGTCTTGCTTCCGGCGACGAAGGGCCGCGAAAAAGCGGCTACGACCATACTCCAGAGCCATATCGACATGGTCTGCGAGAAGAACGCGGGAATTCATCACGACTTCATGAATGATCCGATTAAGTTGCTGGTTAAGGGAAACATCATTACGGCCGACGGAACCACGCTTGGTGCGGACAACGGCATCGGGGTCGCCATGAGCCTGGCGCTGCTCGATGAAAACAAGGCCGTCCACGGACCGCTCGAACTGCTCTTCACCGTAGACGAAGAAACGGGCATGAACGGTGCCCTCGGCCTTAAGCCTGGGTTCCTTAAGGGCCGCCGCATGCTGAACCTCGATACCGAGGAGGATGGCGAACTCTACGTGGGATGCGCCGGAGGAATTGATACAACGATGTTTCTGCCCGTCGAAAGGGTCAAGCGGAACGACGCGAGAGACGCCTATAAGCTTGCGGTAACCGGTTTGAGGGGCGGCCACTCCGGTTGCGACATCCAGGAAGGACGCGGCAACGCAAACCGCATTCTCGCCAGGTTCCTACAGGCACTGGATGCGAAGGGAATTCCCTACGGGTTGTCCAGAGTTTCCGGCGGTTCCAAGCGCAACGCCATAGCGAGGGAAGCCTTCGCCACCCTGCACTTGGACGACAACACCGTAAGAAGGGCGCGGGGTACCGCTAAAACACTCCAAACCACCCTCCGTGAGGAACTAAAGGGGACGGACGACGGAGTATCATTGAAGCTCTCCAAGTCCACGGCTACCATTAACCCCCTCAAGGAGACCAGCCGCAGGAAGCTCGTAACCCTCCTCGGCGCCGTACCGCACGGACTGATATCTTACAGCCGGGAGATGCCCGGTCTCGTCGAGACCTCCACAAACTTCGCCATCATCGACAGCCGCCCGGCCAAGGTGGAAATAGCCACCTCCCAGCGTTCCAGCGTGGATTCCCAACTTGATTGGGCCGCGCAGTGGGTCGCTGACATCGGGCTGCTGGCGGGTGCCAAGATCGTCCAGTCCGACGGTTACCCCGGCTGGAAGCCCAACCTCAAGTCCAAGATCCTGAAAGCCGCCCAGTCCACCTACAAGCGCCTCTTTAACGTAGAGCCGGAACCCAAGGCCATTCACGCCGGCCTCGAGTGCGGTCTCATCGGCGCCAAGTTTCAGGGTATGGACATGGTTTCCATGGGCCCGGAGATCCGCAACGTGCACTCACCCGACGAAGAGGTCCACGTTGATTCGGTTAAGAAGACCTACAAGTACCTCCTGGCCTTGCTGCAGGACATCTCCTGAAGCCGCGTTTTCGAGGGCAGGAAAAAGAGGCGGGGGCACCCGCCTTTTTTTCTTGCCAAAATTCCGGGATTGAAACGTCCGGGGCTTCGAATCGCCGGCGCTTCTGCTTTGTCAGCCTTTGGCCTCCGGCTCCTCCATGTACGCAGGTACTATTCCGTAGCGGAGGCCCCGGCTTTCGCGCCGGGCGGCCCAATCCGCGCGGAACGCGCCTTTCTCCCTCCCTTCGGTCGGGCGGCAGGCCGGGTACTGATAACCTGACTTACCGGGCTTCGCCCGGAAGGCGCACTTCGTGCGCAAGCCCTTGGCAGTGTACAATGAAACTTTCGCCATCTTCAGGGTTGGCTGTCATTACATATTTGACTTAGAAGTCGAATTAGCCCCGCGGTTACTGCCTTATGTGAACCCAATCGCTTTCGATCTTATCGAGGAACTCCGCCTGGTGGCTGCCCAAGCGCGGCAACCAGTAGGCGTAGTAGTTCTGGAAGTTGGGATCGGCCATCTTCTTGAGGAAGATGACGAAGTACTTGTAGGCGCCCTGCGGATCGCCCCTGTGCATTCTTATCTGCGCCAGGTAAAACCAGGCGTCCCGCATGGAAAAAGGGGTGTCGCCAAGCGAGAGCCCCATCTCCTTGCTCCCTTTGACGGCTTCAATAAAGAGTGGTTCGGCCTTCGCATACTTTCCCTGGTCGTAGAGATAACGCGCCTCCAGGTAGTTTGCCGTTTGCAAGGCGTCGACGCACTTACTCCGCCGCAGCCAGTTGATCCAGGCCATGCCGGGCTTGAACTTTCTCAGCAGGCGGTACATGGTTACTTCGCCTATGACCGCGGTTGCGGGTTTCTCCGCACGAATCCTGGCCGCGTCATAATACCTGAGAGCCTCCAGGTAGTTTTCGTCGTCCCAGTAGCTGCGGGCTATTTCGAGCGGCGCTTCGGAAGACCCGGGTTTGTAGGCCCACGCCTTAAAAAGATAGAAACGCCTGGCCGCTGCGCTCGAAACAATCTTCTTGGGAAGGCGCTCGCAGCAGAAGAGCCCGCGCTTCATCACCTTGATGGAATGAGCGTCGGTGATGCGGACCGCGCACTCCATCTCCTTCTTGTACTTGGTGTTCCTGGAGGAAAAGGCGCCACAGCACGAAGCAAACAGCAGAACCCCGCCGAGGACCGGAAATAGCAACCCGATTTTCTTCACGCCCCACCTCCTTGGTTTCCGTCCGGAAACGGCCCTTCTCAGCAATCTCCGTGCCTCCCCGTGCGTTGCACCTACCTGCGGGCTTTCTTGTGCAAGGTACAAACGCACGTCCCCTCGTAACCCCCTGCTTTCCCTGACCTTGCGAAAAGCTCCTCTTTCCCGAATCGGAAACTTCGCTTGTCCTCATCCTGATTCCCGGATGAACACTCCTTAGGAAGCCAGTATAATCTCCGCGGCTCCTCTCAACAAGAACGTCGCGGAGTCCCGCAGAATGGTGTCGGATTCCGGACAAGCCGGAATGACGCCTTTTCCCTTATTGCCTCACCGTCTCCCTGTTGCTCCATACGGTTTTGTTTCTTCTCTTGATAACGTCCATCCTTCCCGTTCCGTATTACGACCGGCCTTTATGCTACTATGGCCCTTGGATTGACCAGCTACCCGGATCAATCCGGTGGTCGGAAGGCGGCACATGGCTCGGTATGACGTTGTAATAATCGGAGGCGGTTTCGCCGGCGCCTCCACGGCATGGTGGCTCAGGAAAAACGGGACGCAACGCGTTCTTATCCTCGAACAGGAACTCTTCCCCGGCATGCACGCATCGGGGAAGAATGCGGGAATGGCGCGGCAGGCCATCGCCCAGCTTCCTACCACCCGTTTGGCATCCCGAAGCGTTTCCTTTATTCGCCGACCTCCTCCGTATTTTTCCGACACCAGGCTCTTTACACCCAGCGGCGGTTTTCTGCTCTCCCAGCTCCCTAAAGACCCCAGGCTCGAAACCCTGCAACTTAATGCCGGTTCCGCAAGGCTCTCTCACTCGCCCGTAGAACGGGATGAAGTCCTGGAACGACTTCCATTCCTCGAAGGCGCCCCTTTCAGGAGTGCAATGTTCTGTCCGGGCGACGGATTGGTGGACATACACGCGCTGCTCACCGGTTTCCTGGCCGATACCGAAGTCAGGAGCGATACGAAGGTTACGGGTTTTCGTCTTTCCGGCCGCGTCATCAACGAAGTTGAAACCAACCGCGGGAGCTTCGCGACCGAATGGGTAGTAAACGCAGGCGGAGCATGGGCCGGGCCGATCGGGAAAATGGCCGGCGCGTCTTTCATCCCCATGGTTCCCAAACGAAGGCACCTTTTGCATACCGGCCACCTCGACCGGTTTGACCCGAAGATACCCTACGCCTGGTCTATCGATCCCGCCGTCTACTTCCGTCCCGAGAGCGGCGGTCTGCTCCTCTCGTCCTGCGACGGGATGGACTGGCCTCCGTGCGGACCCCCAAGCGACAATGACGCGGCGGTTTGGCTCGCGGAAAAACTGGAGCAAACCATGCCAAAACTGGCCGATCTGCCGATCGCCAGGATCTGGGCCGAACTCAGGTGTTTCACTCCCGATGAGAACTTCATCATAGGCAGAGACGGGAAGGTGTCCAACTTCTTTTGGACCTGCGGCCTGGGCGGTCACGGCATGACAACATCCTGGGCCGTGGGCGAAATGGCCGCCGACCTCATCCTGGGCAGGACGCCGGTCTTTGACCCCGGACCCTTCGACCCCGGCAGGTTTTCCTGAAGTCAGCCTTCGCGCTTGATTGCGATGCGGCAGAAGTCCGCACCCCTGCCCATTGATTTTTCGATCTTAGCTTCCCAGCAGGAACCAGGGAGCAGTGCTTCCAGCCAGGAAGACCAAAGGCGTTCGCACGCAACGCAGGGCGTATCATTTTGCAATCCGGCCTTGGCCGCCCCCTCCTGAGGCAAGCACTTCGTAACATCTATGACGGCTCCTTGTTCCCCGTTTATCTTCCACTCGCCCTTCAGGCCATCCCCGAGGAAGAGTCGCCCGTAGCCGTCCAGCAAGTGAGCCGCTTCTTCCAGCGATGCGGCCCTATCCACGCCAAGTGCCTTGAGGTATTCGCGCATCTCTATGCGGCCGAAGCTTTTCCTGACCTTGGCGTTTATCTCCACCGCCTTCTGAAGGCCGCACGACTCCGCCGTCTTCAAAAACCACTGGCCGTCCCACGCAAGCATGAGCCGGGCCATGAGGACGGCCGCTTTCGAGGACCCGAGTTCGTAAACCTTTTCATCTTCGCTCATGACGCCCCTCCAAACACCTGATTTTACCTTACTACTCCGACGGACAGAGGTTTGCCGGTTTGTCTTATCCCCGATCCGGTTCCGGCGCCCGTGGTGGTTTCCCCGAGCGACTCCAGTGAAGATAGAGGGCGGGGATCAGGTTTGTGCTGAGTAGTGAACTCCAGATCACGCCGCCCAAAATTACCAGGGCGAGTCCCTGCTCCGGCTCCGCACCAAGCCCCCATCCCAACGCGGTGGGCAACATCCCCAGCACGGCCGCCAGAGTGGTGAGCAGGATCGGCCGGAAGCGGACCGCCACGGCTTCCCGGATGGCGGCCTCGGGATCCAAACCTCGTGCCTCGTTTCGCCTCGCCCTGTGCAAAAGAACGACGTCGTGGTTAAGACTGATGCCTATGAGCGTCAGCAGGCCCACAAGACCGGTTGCGTTGAGACCCACCCCGCTGATTTCCAGGGCCAACGCCCCGCCCGTGAAAGCGAGGGGCATTTCCAGAAGGAGGATGCCCGGCAGGAGCAAGCCGTCGAATTGGAGAAGAAGGATACCGATTATCAACGCCAGCGCGCCGAGGGCGCCCAACCCAAGGCCCATGGCTGCATCTTCCAGCTTGGAGATGAGGCCCCCGAAGGCGACTCTATAACCGGGCGGAAGTTTCAAGCCCTTCAGAGCGCTCCTGGCCGCGGTGATCGTGCCGCCGAGCGGTCCCGTGGGTGTAGCCAATATCTGTAGTGCCCTCGCCCCATCAATGTGACGAATCTCATTCGGACCCGACACCAGGCGCAAATCGGCCAGTTCGCCGAGAGGCGTCCATCCTTTGCGGGTACGGATAAGGAGGCGCCGCATACCTGCTATGCCCATATCCGGCGCCTTCGCCAGGCGGAGATAAATGTCCAGGTGGTAGGTGCCCTGAGGAACACGCGCCACAACCACACCGCCGAGTGCCGGCCGGACCTGAGCGTAGAGAGAAGCCGGCGTCATCCCGTATATGGCGAGTGCGGCGGGATCGGGCCGTATACGGAGCTGCGTGATTGGATAGGCATCATTGTTGAAAAGATCCGTGAGTTCGTGGACACGGCGCAGCCGCGCCGTTACCTCCCCGGACAGCCGCCTGAGGGTCGAAATCCGGTTGCCGAACAAGGTAACCACGAACGGTTGCGGCAGGCCCGACAAACTCTCACCGAGCCGCTCTATGGTGGGTGTGTCGATGCTCTGTTGCACACCGTTCATTCGGCTCTCCCTGACCAGGCGCGCGGCGATCCTGCCCAGACTCCGGGCCCTGACGTGAGGCTTGAGTCTCACCTGTATCTCACCAGCGAAATTGGGTTCGGTGTAGCTCGTCCCCTCCGGCGAACCTATCCGGGCCAGCGTGTGCGCGACGTCGTGATCGGCCCGAAACTTCGCCGTCATTCGTTCAACGGCCAACCGGGTTTCACTCAGTGCCGTCCCCGGCGGTAGCGCGAAGCTGTCCAGGAGGACGCCTTCGTTTGGGAGTGGGAGAAAATCGAAGGGTACGAAACCCAGGATACCCACGCTGAGGAAGAGGAGAGCGGCGGCGGCGGAGAGGCTCCAGCGGGGATATTTGAGGGTAAAATGCAGCAGGCGCTCGTTGAGATGCTGAAGCCATGTCACAAAGAAAGCCCCCGGGGGAGGTCCTTGTTGCCTGCGGGCGCCCAGAAACCCCAGGAGGAAGGGAATGAACGTCAGCGAGATCACGAGGGAAGCCAGGAGGGATAGTCCCATGGCCAAGGCAAAGGGGATGAAGAAAAGCCCGACCAGGCCGCCCACAAAAAGAAGCGGCAGGAAGACCGATACGGTGGTCAGGGTTCCGGTCACATCGGGGGCCGTGATGTCGAGAAGGCCGAGCCGGATGCCTTCGCGTCCCTCGAAACCGAGTTCCCATCGGTGGTAAATGCTTTCCAGGACGATGATGCCGTCGTCCGCCAAGAGCCCGACGACCACGGAGAGCGCGCCCAGGGTCAGGAGGTTGAGGCTCTGCCCGGCGACGTAAAGGCCGGCAATGCCCATCAGCAGGGCCATGGGGATGCTCGCCACCAGTATCCAGACCCCCCGGTGCATCCCCAGCATCCAGAAGAGAAGGAGTACGGCCAGGAGACCTCCGATGAGGAGGTTCCGTCCCAGGTCATGTTCGACGAGGCTCACAAGGTGTCCCTGGTTGTAGAACCTCACCCATCGCGTCCCCACGGGCAGTTCATTTTTCAGAGAACGCAACGTCTTCGAGACCGCGCGCGTCACGGGGAGCGTGGACGCACCGGCGTGCTTGAAAACCAGCATCGCAACGGTCTGCCGGCCGTCCAGCTCTTCTCTGTAACGAATGGGCCTGGCGGTATAGGTGATCTTTGCCAGGGCACTCAACGGAACAGGGCCCGCGGAGGCCGGAATCATAATGGAGGAGAGCGCGCCGATACGTACCGGCAGGTTCCGGGCCTGGATCGGGACGTCCTGATACCCCAGCCGCAGGTAACCCGAAGGCCCAAGGAGAACCTGTTTCCTGAGGCAGGCCTCAAGGACGTCGAGGGAGACCCCGTAATGGCGGAGCGCCGAAAGATCAGGCTGTACCCACAGCGATTCATTCCCGCTGCCGAATACCTCCACCCGTTGGACACCGGGAAGGGTACGGATGGCCGGCGCGATCCGGGTCGCCACTGCACGTTCAACCACCATAGGTTTGACACCGGTCGGAATCTCCACCGCGTAGTCCGCTACTTCGTTGATAGCTGCGCCCATGATCTCGGCGCGCGGCCGAACAGTCGGCGGCAGGCTGCGCTGTGCCCTGTCGATGGCGCCGTAGACGGCCTGGAGATCCATCTGGGCATTGCTGCCGTCGCGGAAGCGCGCATCGATCTCGAGCGTATTCTGCCCCATCACGGAGCGGAGGGATGAAAGCTTGGGAAGCGTCAGCAACCGGCCTTCGAGCGGGCGGGCCACAAGGTTTTCGATATCCTCAGCCGTTGCACCGGGATAATGAACGATAATGCTTATCTGTGGATAGTCGAAGCGCGGAAGCACTTCCACTGGTATACGGAACAGGGCGTACACTCCGAAGGCCAGAAGTGCCCCATACACAAGAAACAATAATACGGGTCTCTGGAAAGTCTCCGCCAGATAACGTTTCGAATTCATTCACGGCCCTCAGTCGGGAGGTGTATAGAATTGAGCCACGTTCTTGTGGAAGATGAGATAGGCGTCCCTGACCACTACGATCTGACCCGGCCGCAACCCCTTTCGGATGACCGTCCAGCCTGCGGACCGTGGACCCGGCACGACCTCCCGGCGCGTGTCCCCCTTTGTCTCGTGGAGAACGACATACCACTTGCCACCCTTCAGGATGAGGGCGGTCGATGGAACCATCAGGCGGGAGACGGATGGGCCCTCAAGGCGCAAGGTCCCCGCCTCTCCGTTAAGCCAGCTTGCGGGCGCAACGGGCGCGCAGCCCACTCCGCGTCCTCCGTCCGGGCGAATTGGAGGGATCACGCCACGCACCCGAACCGCTATGGGAGGCCTTCCCCGGCCGGGAATGAAGGTCCCTTTCATGCCGGGCCGCAGGCGCCGGGCCGCCGGGCCGTAGTAAACACCGTAAAGCCACAGGCGCCGTGGATTCTGCATCCTCAACAGGGCCGTGCCCGCAACCACCTTTTGTTCGCTCACGGCAAAGACGGCGGTCACCACCCCGGCAACCGGCGCCCTGATAACACCGTTCTTTACAATAAAAGCCCAGCGTGCGCGCACCGCCTTCAGTTGCTCCCGTGCCTTTGCCACCGCGGCCATCGCGGCTCGGAGCTGCCTGCGATCACTGATCGCCGGGTATGTCCGGCGAACGGCGCATTCCTCTTCTCCGGCAAGCTTGAAGGCTACGCGTACCTCGGCCAGGGCCGAACGGGCCGCCGCAACTTCCTTCTGATGCTCAACCCCGGCCAGCCGGCCGAGGACCTGCCCGCGCACGACCCTCATCCCTGGAAAGACATTGAATTCCTTGAGGGTTCCGTCCAATAACGTGGAAACCCTCAACGGCGCTATAGGCCTGACTTCGGCGTAGGTCGAGTAGTGAGGCGCGAGAGATCTGACCACGGCCGCGACGCCCTGAGCCGATTTCAAGCGGTTTTCAGGAGGGCCGGAACTTTCTCCCCTCCCGCCGCAGGAAGCTAAGGACGCCAAGACTAACGTGGCCATCGTGGCCATCGTGGCCATGAAGAAACTGAAGCTTCCAAGCCAAGGGACGTTACACTTTTTCAAGAGACCGGCCTTCATGGGCGAACCTCCTTCATTCCGGTTTGGGCGCTCTTTTTCCACTTTTCCGGCGCCGCAAAGTAGCGACCGGAGGCAAGTTCGAGGGCGGTTTCAAGTTCCGCCGACTTCGAGCGGAGTTGGTAGACGGCGATCTCCTGCGACCACACGTCATTCTCCACCCGCGTCAACTTGAGTAGGCTTACGTCCCCGTCGTCGAAGGCCGCCCGGTAGGCCTTTGCAATTCGCGAGAGTCCGGGGAGGAGCCCTTCGGCCACCGCGAGGCGGCGCCTTGAAATCTTCATGGTCGCCAGCAACCGCGAAACTTCGGCGCGCGCGCAAAAAAGCCTCGCACAGTACTCGTCGTACAGCTTCCTTCGCGTAGCCCTCTCCCCGGCGATCCGGCCCTGGTTGCGGTCGAAAACCGGTAGACCGATCGACACGGAGTAGCCGTTCGTAACGACGTTGTCGGTGTCTCTAAGGTGTGTAAGGCCAATAACTATGGCGGGAAACTGGGCACGTATTGCGGCCCGCAACCGTGCGTTCTGGCTGGCGTAGCCTTCCCTGAGCGCCAGGAGGTCCAGCCGCCGTTCCGGGAGACCGTTCACCAGATCCTTCTCGGGCGGGAGTTTCTTCAAGGCCGGGAGGCCCCGGTTCTCCTGAAGTCGCACCTTTTCGCCCGGAGACAATCCGAGCAGTCGGTTCAACCCGTGGCGTTCCACATCATTGAGACGAAGAAGAGAGAGATACGCTTGGCGGGAACGTTCCCAGGCTACGCTCGCCGCCTCGACGCGCTCCCTGGAGAGCGCACCATGGCCCGCCGCATCCCGGACCGCGGTAAGCATTCTCAGGAAGAGCGCTTCTCTCTGCCTCGCCGGGAGCAGTTCCTTTTTAAGCAAGAGTATGAGGCGAACCTGGAGCTTGGCCGCTTCGGCTACTCGCCATTCTCGCCAGGCTATGGTCAGGCTGATCGATCGAGCCGCGGCTTGGGCGCCTTTCCTGCGCTGGCTCCTCGTAAACAGGGCTGATACCATCCATTCCAGGCCCATACCGTAGCCGACAACTTTGTTCCGGTAGTTGCCGCTCGTGGTGGGAGTATCACGGTTGTAGGAGAATACCGGGTTGGGCAGGACTCCGGCTTCGAGCAGTTGGGCCCGGGCAATCCCCCTCGCGTCCCTGAGAGCCCGAAGCCCCGGGTTTGCCAGAACGGCCATGACGGCCGCCTCGCCGGGCGAGAGTCCATCATCAATATCGAAGTCTATCGGCTTGAGGAGCGGGTGGCGGATCTTTGCGGCCTCCACCTTTATCGTCGCCATTGAGGGCGGCGACAGAGCCTTTCTTTCCGCCTCTCTGTCGAGGGGCAGAGGATGGTAGGTTGCACAACCTACAAGCCATAATACGCACCCGGACGCCAAGAGCACCCGCCCTATGAGGTCCATCTGTTTTTTCCTCCGAGCCATGCCCCAAAAACTCACTTCATCTCCCGAAACACGGTAGAAAGGCGCTTGGGCTCCTGTCTATCGCCGGTCATGGATAATTTCCGAACCGGGAACCCCGCTTCTCTCTCCGGATAGACATAGGATCCAAGTCCCATGCGAAAATATAATGATAGTGCCATGATGAAGTGAAGCTGATTTTTGCTTCCAGGGGAAAAGGGTAGAGTAGAGAGCCGGAGCGGTTTTTTAGGGTCGGGCCTAACGGTTGCCGCCCCTTTCGTCCGGCAGTGCCTCACCAACCTCTCCATGTTTGGCTCTAACCCTCCCTCATCAAACCGTGCGTGCGGTTTTCCCGCACAAGGCTTTCCGATGCCCTTCACCGCAAGGTATGCATATTCGCCAATCCCGCCGTCGTCGACACATTGTAAAGCCCGCACCTGTTGCATAAGTCCCCGCTTGGAAATCGTTTGTATCCTGCGCCTCCGGTTCTTATCTTGTGTCTCTTACGAAAGTGGGTCCGAACACGCTATTACACATATCCTTACAATGGCCCTTCACAGGTCGAACTTCTTGAGACGGTAGCGGAGGGTGTCGCGTGTAAGGCCGAGGAGTTTGGCGCTGCGCGTCTGGTTCCCCCCGGTTCGGCTGAGAGCTTGCTCGATCAGGCTGCGTTCCATCTCTTCGAGTATGACGCCTCCCGGTGGAAGAACGAACACGTGTTCCGCCGACCGGTAGGGATTCTGGACGAGGATGTCCATGGGAAGGTCGGTTCTGTCGATGAGTTCCTTGTCTTCGAGAATCATTACCTTTTCTATGAGATTCTTTAGCTCACGGATGTTGCCTGGCCATGGATGCTCGATTAGTACCCGCATCGCGGCGTTGGTTACGCCGCGCGTATTCTTCTTGAACGCCCTGTCAAAGTTACCGATGAAGTACTTCACCAGAAGCGGGATGTCCTCCGGACGTTCCCTGAGGGGGGGAATCGTAATGGGGATCACCTTCAGTCTGTAGTATAGGTCCTTACGAAAAACGCCCGAAGCGACGGCCTGCCTGAGGTCGGCGCTGGAAGCGGCGATGACCCGCACGTCAATGTGTATGTCGCGGGTGCCGCCCGCCCTCTTAAACCTCCGGTCTTCCAGGAACCTGAGCAGTTTGAACTGGATGCTCGCACCAATCCGGCCTATTTCGTCCAGGAAGGCCGTTCCCCCGTCGGCGAGTTCGAATAGGCCCTTCTTGGCCGTGGTCGCCCCTGGAAATACGCCCTTTTCGTATCCGAAGAGTTCATAATCAAGGTTCTCCTCGGACATGGCCGAACAGGCCACGCTCATGAATGGTTTTTTTGTACGATCGCTGGCGAAGTGAATCGTGTTAGCCATAAGGTCTTTGCCCGTTCCGCTCTCGCCCTGCAACAGTATGGTTGTGGCTGAAGAAGCAGCTATCTTCTCAATGAGTTGGAAGATCTCCATCATGCGTGCGTTCTTGCCCACCAAGTTGCCGACGCCGAAGCGTCTTTCCTGGACTTTGCGATAGCGATTCAACTCCCGCTTGAGCGAGGTGTTTTCGAGGGCTTTCTTCACGCTGATGAGAAGTTCTTCAAATTCGAATGGTTTATTCAGGTAATCGAAAGCGCCGAGCTTCATGGCTTCGATAGCGCTTTCAACCGTACTGTAAGCGGTCATCATGATAACCGGAAGTGGCTCAAAGTGCGGAAGTATGTTCCTTAAAACCTTCAGCCCATCCATGTCCGGGAGGCGGTAGTCGAGTAGAACCAGATCCACGTCCTTTTCCTCCAGGGCCTTGAGGGCGTCTTCTCCCCGGTCGGTTTCAAGGGTTTCGTAACCGGCCTTTTTAAGATGATTAGCCAGAGACCACCGGATCAGCTTTTCGTCCTCGACCAGGAGAATAACTTCCTTTGCCACTACGTCCTCCCATCTTCTTCAAAGCTGAGGTAGACCGTGAATGTCGTCCCGCCGGGCACCTTGGAAGAGACGTTGATCCGTCCCCCGTGCGCATTGATTATTCTGCGGACTATAGACAGTCCAAGGCCCGTACCGGTGTACTTTGTGCTGTAAAAGGCATTGAAAATATCCCGGAGGTTTTCCTCGGGAATGCCGCAGCCGGTGTCCTTGATTTCCAGAGCCAGCTCTTCTCCGCAGAGGAAGCCGTCGATTGAGACCTTGCCCCCGGGAGGCGTAGCCTGTATTGCGTTGGTGACCAGGTTGATGATTACTTGCTGGAGGCGCTGGGGGTCCGCAAGGGCCGGCGGCAGTCCGGCAGGCAGGCGGTTCTCTATGGTCACGCCCGCTTCGCTCGCCTGCTGTTCTACGAATGGAAGACACGCTTCGGCCACCAGCCCCAGTGGAACGGCTTCAATCTTGGCGCTGTAAGGCTTCGCAAAGGAGAGAAGATCCTTGACGAGGACGTCCAGCCTTCTGATCTGCGCGAGCCCCTCCTGGAAGATGGCAAACCTGGGATCGTCGGCGTTGTGCTGGCCTTGCATTATTTCCATGGCGCCCCGGAGTCCGGCTATCGGATTCTTGATTTCGTGGGAGACGCGAGCCGCGATCCTTCCCAGTTCGGCCAGGTATTCCGCCTCGGCCAGCTCACGCTGAAGCGTCTTCATTTCGGTAACGTCCTTCAGTACAACGGAGGCCCCGGCGTACCCGCCCGAAGCGTTTTTTATGGAAGTCCTCGTGCCGAGCAGGTCCTTGTAACCGTTGCGTCCCTTGGACAACCGGGCTTCAAAGCGATGAACGCCGCCGGGGGGGTCCTCCGATGAGGGTCTCTCCTGGATGGCGCTGTGGGGTAGAAACTCCTCCATGGAACGTCCCAGGGCGACAGGAGCGTCCACTCCGAAGAGAATGGAGGCGCCGCGGTTCCAGGAGGCTATCTTGTTCTCCGAATCGAGCGTTACCAGGCCGTCCATGGAAGCCTGAAGGATTGAGAGAAGGTACTGGTTCTTGTCCTCCACCTCTCTTTTCAACGCTTCTTCCGTCCGCATATCCTGGCAGAAGCATATACTGCCAAGCAACGCGCCTTGCTCGTCCTTGAGTAGCGAGAAGGAAGCCTTCAGGGGAACGTAGGCGCCGGACTTCTCCCTGAAGGTGATAGCGCAGCCCGAAACGACTTTGTTCACGAGGATGAGGCGCATGACGCGCAGGGCCTCGGTGGCGCCTCCTCCGTAGTAGTCGGAGATGCGTTTTCCAATAATTTCGTCTTCGGAGAAACCGAAAATCTTCTCGGCGGTCCTGTTGAAAAGAGTGACGCGGCCCTCCCTGTCCGTTGCTATGATGCCGCTGACTGATGAATTGAGGATGTTGCGTACAAACTCCTTAGTGCGTGCCAGAGAGCGTCGGGCCTTTTCAAAGTCCGTGGTGTCGATATATATCTCCATCACGTGTTGCCCTTCGAGGTTGCCTCCCGAAATAGGACGGGTCACCTTGAGGTACTCCCTGGAACCGGTGGGAGAATCAACAATAACCAGTTCCTGCACCGGGGTATCGCCATTGATTAAGGTCTTGACGGAACAGTGTCCACAAGCATTGCTGTCGTAGGCAAGAGCCTCTTGGCAGCTTCTTCCCACGGCCAAATCCGGGCTGATTCTCAATAATTCACGGGGAATGTTTTTGTTGAGCCAAACCACCTTCAGGGTTTCATCAAAGAGCACGATGCCAACGTCCATGGCCGAGAGTATCTGGTTTAACAGACCCCACTGTTCCCGTGCCCTGGCCGCACCGGCATTCGTCGCCCTAATCCTGTTTCTCGCCTCCGTCGCCATCTCTTCCGTAGCGCTTTGGTAGCAGTCCAGGAGTATGAACAGACCTTCACGGAAGGTGTCCCGAAGCAGTTCGAGATAGTCCCCTACGGAGGGAATGTTGGAATGTTCCAGCCGCTTCAGCAGGATGTCTTCCCCCAGAGCGACAGCGCGCGCCACGTCGGCGAGGAGAACCTTGTCTGAGATGCGCTTTCGTGCCAGGTCGCGGTAAAAGGCATACAGGAGATTCCGTAATCCCAAGTCCCAGTACTGCCTAAGCGCCTCCTGGTGCCGTTTGATGGGAAGACGTGTTTCCTCGGCATTCATACCGGCGTAGGCCTGAATATTGTCCCGGATGGCCTGAACCCACTCGTCCAGCCACTCCTCGCCAATACCGTCCAACCACTTCATAAATTGCCCGTGTCCGGACAGGCTGGTATGGTCGGAAGCGGCCTTCACCATTCCGGCTTTCTCTTGGCAAAAAAGGCCGAAAGCCCCTCGCGCATCTCCGGGTTCCGGCGGGCAAGAACATTCAGCCTTGAAGCGAGCTTCAGCGCTCCCTCCAATGACATCCCCGAAGTATTCCAGAGGAGTTCCTTCGTAAGAGCAAGGGCGCCCGGCGCGTTGAATGCCACGCGTTCGGCGGTTCCTATCGCTTCGTAGAGCAGTTCCCCGGAAGGCACCACGCGCAAGACAAAACCGAGTCTTTTTGCCTCTTCTGCGTCCAGGGTCCTGCCCGTCAGGAGAAGCTCCCTGGCCAACCGTTCGCCGACCTGCCTCGCGAGAAAAACAAGAGCCATGGCGGCTACGAAGCCGATACGCACCTCGGGGTAGCCGAAGGAAGCCTTTTCCGAGGCAACGATGATGTCCAGGAGCGACACCAGACCGCAACCTCCGGCCAGGGCGGGCCCGTTAACCGCTCCGACGAGGACCTTCGGATAGGTCGCGAGTTGCCGGTAAAGCTCTTTCAGGTTGTCGCAGTCCCGGTCGTTTTCCTCCGGCGTAGCCTCCCGCAAAGCCTTTAGGGTGGCAAGGTCCGCTCCCGAACAGAAGGCCTTCCCAGCGCCGGTGACCACAATGGTCCTGATCTCGTTGTCGTCCTTCAGGTCGCGAAGGGTCGATTTGAAGCTCTCTACCATCCCGGGATTGAGTGCGTTCCTGGCTTCAGGGCGGTTCAGCGTGAGAAGAGCAACGGATTCTCTCGGGTGGGAAACCACAACCGATTTGTTCATTATCTCTCCTCTCCGGCTGGCTCAGGTCTGAAAAACGCCGACGCACAGCGGCGGAACCTCGGGGTTGTGGGCAACAACGTTCAAGGCTCGCACGAGGTATTCCCTCGTATCTACGGGATCAATTATGGCGTCAACCCACAGCCGGGCGGCCCCGTACTTGGGATCCAGGGATGCGGTGTAACGTTTCTTTATTTCATCCAGCGCCTTTTTCTTCTCCTCCTCACTGAGTTCCTTTCCCTGCTTCTTCAAACTGGCAAGGCGTATGCCGAGAAGCGTGTTCGCGGCCTGGTCCCCTCCCATGACGGAATATTTTGCCGTGGGCCACGCGAAGATAAAGCGGGGACCGTATGCCTTGCCGCACATGGCATAATGGCCGGCGCCGTATGAGCCGCCGATGATGACGCTGATTTTGGGGACGCCTACGTTGGAGACCGCGTTCACCATCTTCGCGCCGGCGCGGATGATTCCCGCGTGTTCGGAATCTCTGCCCACCATGAAACCATTTACGTCGTGGATAAATACCAGGGGAATCTTTTGCTGGTGGCAGTCCATGATAAAGCGAGCCGCCTTGTCGGCGCTGTCGACGTAGATAACGCCCCCGATTTGAAAGGGTCTCCCCTTCTCCCGCACGTGGGTTTTCTGGTTGGCAACGATGCCTACCGCCCATCCTCCAATCCTGGCATACCCACAACTGAGCGTGCGTCCGTACTCGGGCCTGTACTCGATAAAATCGCTTCCGTCCACGATACGCGCAATAACTTCTCGTACGTCGTACTGGCCCAGCGAGGTGCTCGGTACGAGTCCGTATAAATCACGAGGATCGTGGAGAGGAGGCTTCGGATCGGAGAAGGAAAAGGCGGGAGCAGCGGGGGCACCGAGTTTGTCAACGATCTCGCGTATACGTGCGATGCACGATTCATCGTCTTTCTCGTGAAAATCCACGGTCCCGGAAATCGAGGCATGGACGGCGGCGCCGCCCAGTTCTTCGGAATTGGTTTCCTGGCCTATCGCCGCTTTTACGAGCGCCGGGCCCGCCAGGTAGAGGCCGGAACCGTCGGTCATGAGCAGCGTGTCGCACATCACCGGAAGGTATGCGCCGCCGGCGACGCACGGCCCCATGATGGCCGCTATCTGTGGAACACCCGCGGCGGAAAGCCTGGCATTCAGGTAAAAAACTCTTCCAAAGTCGTCCTGGTCCGGGAATACCTCGTCCTGAAGCGGAAGAAAAACGCCCGCTGAGTCAACCAGGTAGAGAACGGGAAGCTTGTTTTCCAGGGCTATCGTCTGCGCACGAATTACCTTCTTGGCCGTCATGGGAAAAAAGGCGCCGGCCTTTACGGTGGCGTCGTTGGCTATAACCATGAAGGTGCGTCCGCGGATAAGGCCCGTTCCCGTAACGGTTCCGGCGGCCGGCGCCCCTCCCCACTCCTCGTACATCCCGTAGGCGGCGAAGAGCCCGAGTTCGTGGAAGGCGGAACCGGGATCGAGAACGGCCTCCAGCCGTTCCCGGGCGGTCAGCCGTCCTTTCCCGTGTTGTTTCTCGATTGCCTTGGGACCGCCGCCCACCTTTATTTGCTGTTCGATGTCGCGGGTCTGACGGGCAAGGTTTTTAGAACTGTCTCTGTTCTTTTTAAATTCGAGTTTACCTTTTCGTTCGTTGCTAATAGAAGTACCCAGCACGGTCATGCCAGAATCCTTATAAAAGCAAATTGTAACAGAGTTTAATACCCCGGTGCAAAGAGAATGCGGGGTTAAAGCAATTTAAGGAGCTTGTAGCTGGTTTCCATCCGGAAACAGCTCTTTTCCGCAAGCTCCGTGCCTGCCTGTGCGTTGCACGCAGACAGGTCAATCCGCGGGCGTCCTTGTGCGACGCATTGAAATACGCCTCCACGCAAGTCTTTGATTTCCTTGTTTCCGTATTGGAAACATCCTTACGCCTACATCCGACATTTTCGGATATGCACCAACTAATAGTTACGGGTGAAATCAGCGGGATGAAGGCGGGACACAACACCCCGCCTCCTTTACATAACCTGCCGAATCAGAGAAACCACTACTGCCGACGCTATTTCCTGAGCGCGTCTTTCAAGGTCTTGGAAGGCTTGAAAGCCGGATAACGGCGTGTGGGCACCTTCACTTTGCTCCCGGTCTTTGGATTGCGCGCCTGCCTGGCCGTTCTTTCCCTGACGTAAAACGTCCCGAACCCGGAGATGATAACCTTTTCTCCCAGCTTCAGCGTAGTCGAGATGAGCCCCTGACCAGGTTTGGAATCCGTAAGAGCTTCGAGGACCGCTCGTACGTCTTTCTGTGGCAGGCCCGTCACTTCCGCAAGGTTTTTGATCAATTCTGTTTTCGTCATCTGCTACCCTCCCAAAATGGTAATAAAAGTATATTCGTACTTCAAGCGGATTGTCAAGGGGTTAGTTTATCGTAGGTGCATGTTCCACGCAAGAGCCGCCCCAAAATCCCGCGATGGGTGATCGAACGGCCGGGAAAGACTCTGCGGTCCATGGTTTTGTGCCTATGGCGCTTCACCCCAAGGGATTGGGGGCCTTCGGGCCGGAGGCCAAGAAAGCGCCGAGGGTGGGGTGGGAATGGCCCTCCCCGTTCCAGGAGATGCTTATTTCCCCGGGCCGCGATTAAAAGACGCAGACGTTTCAATCGCGGAATTCGGGCCGCCCGGGGAATTTGCATCGTCTCTCGCCGGGGGCGGTATTCATGGAAGGTAGTCTCCCAGCTCATGGCCGTCCACCAAACCTCTTCGCGCCGCGTTAAGAACCCGTTCACCCAGATTGGTGCCCCCGGATTCGGCGATCCGACGGTGCAACTCTTCGGCGGTAGGTTCATCCTCGAATAATCCCCTGCTCTCCTCGCCCAGGGGAATCCATTCCAGTATCTCAACCGAGTGGAGCGACTCCCACGTGAGGCACTTTTCGCATCCCTGCCGGGTAAAGAGGGAGTAAGCCCCCCCCGAACGACCGGAAACCCGGACGGGAAGCTTGCAGTCGGGGCAGAGAGCCGGAAGTGAAGCCACGGTCAGGATGCCCTTGAGTACGCCCGCCCGCAGGGGCGAACGGAAGTTGTTTCTCCACAGCCAGCGGAGGGCCGCAAGGGCATCGGGCTGGTGCAGGACGGCCAGGACACGGGTATGAGAGGCTGCCAACATGATCAACTCCATGGACATCCTCTCCTTGACGGGAAAGCAGGTGAAGAGTTCCGGATCCTGCTTCAGGGCCGTGGCGATGAGTTCCGGCCACGTGGCGCCCTCCTCCCGCGAAACCTCCACCTGGGATGTGTTTTCAATGGCCAGCATGGAGTATTCCTCAAGCGCAACGGCTGCTTGGCCTCTGCTAGCGAGGTGGCTCAACAACGAATAGTAAACCTGGTACATGCCGGGTCCCGGCGGGCCGCTCATGATTACCAACCCGGGTGTTTTGTGCAGGGCCTTATTCAACGACGCTCCTTCGGCCTCTCCCAGTTGGCCCGCCAGTTTCGTCCAGTTCCTGCTGAACACCTTCTCGTCGTAAAGCGTCAGGGTGTATCTTGTTCCCTGGAGGGTGGGAATCCCCTTTACGTAGAGAGTCATGAAACGGGAGCCGGCCTGGAGTCTCACGCGCCCCTCGATGCGTCCCCCTCTCCGGTGTTCCCGAATTCGTGCCAGCTCTCTCAGCAGGGCGTCCATCTCCTCCCGCTTCTTGGGGTGGAGCCCGAAGCGGTCCTCCACCTTGTCGGGCCTCTTGAAAGATATCTTAAGGTTTTTCTCGCCGGGGTTGATATAGAGGGTCCTGCAACCCGTTCTGATAGCCTCGGCAAGAATGGTCCTTAACCAATCGGTAGCGGAGGAATCCGGTTTAAGCACGGACCAGTGGAGAGGCCTGATTCTGGGTGAACGGGAAGAAAGGATAAAGAGGTGGTCACCCGAGAGGCTCCTTACAACGCCGGGGTCCTTGGCGACTCCGTAGAAGCGTTCGAGGGCGTTGACGATCGTCTCTCGGGGACAGACCACCGGATCGATGGAAAGCCCCGTTAACTCCTCTATGGCGGGAATAATGCTGGGATTGTCGAGGTCGGCGATGGCAACGGTCAGCACGTCTCCCCGTCTCTCCACCGGAATCACCTGGTAAAACTGGGCGATATTGGCGGGAAGAGTATCCAGAACGGATTCGTCCGTAATCCAGCGGTTGAGGTTGTACGGGATGAGTCCCATCGACTCCCGCAGGAATTGGCTTAAGCGCTCCACGTTTACGTAACCCATGCGGATCAGGTGGTAGCCAAGCCGCCCACCCTGGCTTTTTTGGACCTCAAGGGCGCTGTTAAGCTCCTCTTCCGTCAGCAGCCCCTCCCTGAGAAGGAGCGTACCCATTGCGGTGTGTTCGCTCATCCGGGTGTTATCTTTTCATCTTTAGGACAACTCCGTTGGAACCCACGGCGGTGATACGAAGCAATCAGCGCCTGAAGGATATTTTGGTCCACCGTCCCGGTACGTCTTTCCATTGAACCGGCTCCCCCCCGTCGAGTGTATAGCTTCCCGCCCCCCTGAAGTGGGCCTTGCCGAAGCCTTTGACCCTTATCCCCAGGTTCCATCCGCGGATCTCCAGGTGGGCGCCTGGGCCGATGCTGTCTACGCTGCCCTTGAAGTGGTAGTAATTGCCTCCATCCGCGGTTTTCTTGAGCTTCCCCCACTTCCCGTGGATCTTGAGAAAGAGGTTCGACCTGTTCTTGATAACCAGCGTTCCCCTGCCCGAGAGGTGTACCTTTCCCGTGCCCCAAAAACGAATCCAACCGTGGCTGCCATGGGCAATAAGAAGGTGCGCCCGGCCGGCGGCCAATGGCGCCAGGCACACCAACAGGACAACAACGGCGATCGCCAAACGCTTTCTTTTCATTAGCCTGCTCCCATTCTCATCAATACTTTCTTAATGCAAGTATCTTGAACGACCATGAGCCCGCCACCGGAGGCTATCCCGGCGGCAACGTCATTGGACACGCCCTCCTGCATCCAAAGTGCCTTCGCCCCCGTAGAAACGGCCTCCCCGGCTATGGGCGCCACGGACTCGGAGCGGCGAAAGACATCCACGATATCCACCGCTTTGCCGTAAACCGCCAGGCTTGGATAGCACCGTTCTCCCAAAACTTCTTCCAGTTTTGGATTAATGGGAATCACCCTGTAACCACGGGCCTGTAGGAACGAGGCCACGTCATGGCTGGCTCGTTCGGGTTTGTTCGAGATTCCAACAACGGCAATCGTTACCGCATTCCGCAGCAACGTTCGGATTTTTTCGTTCACGGCGCCCTCCATCAACGCCATTGTAATAGTCCCGGATGAAAAGGGGAAGTGAAAACTCCAACCTGAATCCGCCATCTATATCTCTGCGGATCGTCCAGGAGCACCAACTCCCGGTTTAGGTGGTGGGTTCAGGCCAGCCATAATCCACCGCCTAACCGAGGACCGAGGGCAGCGGGGAAGGCTTAGATGCCAGGCGCCGAGACGATTTGAGCGCAGGCGTAGTAGCGCTACGTTGAGCATCAAATCGGCGAAAGCAACACCGCAGATGAGCCTTATCCCGCAGTACGAATCCCGGTGCAGGTGGTGAATTATGGCCAGACCATCCCCTTGCAATTTCAGCCGTTTCCGTGTACAATCCCTGACTCGTATGATGGAGGAATACTACGATGGACATCGAACAGAAAGTTAGGAGCATCATTGCTGACCAGTTGAGCGTCGACGAAGCCGAAATCAAGGCCGAGGCTTCTTTCATCAACGACCTTGGAGCGGACTCTTTGGATACCGTTGAATTGATTATGGCCCTCGAAGAAGAGTTCGGTATCGAGATTTCCGACGATGACGCGGAAAAGATTCAAACCGTCAAGGCGGCTATCGACTACATCAACAGCCACGTAGAAAAGTAGCCGGAGCAATATCTTGCTTCACCGTGTTGTAGTTACGGGGTTTGGAACTATCTCCCCGCTGGCCCTTACAGTCGAAGGCACGTGGGAACGCATTCGCCGCGGCGAGTCGGGCGTAGGTGTCATTCAAAACTTCGATATCAGCGACTTCCCCGTGCGCATCGCCGGAGAAGCCGTTGATTTTGATCCCCTGGACTACATGGACCGCAAGGACGCGAGAACGATGGACCGCTTTATTCAGTTCGGAATCGCGGCCGCTCGCGAGGCGGTTGCCGTATCGGGGCTTGCCATCCCCCTTACGGATCCCGAGCGGGTAGGCGTGGCGGTGGGAAGCGGCATCGGCGGCCTGGCCACCATTGAGAAACAGCACAAGATTCTCCTGAAGCGGGGGCCGAAGCGCATCTCGCCTTTCTTCATTCCCGGCATTATCATCAACATGGTCAGCGGGCAGCTTTCCATAAAATACGGGGCGAAGGGACCTAATATCTCCACGGTCACCGCCTGCGCAACCGCCACCCACGCGGTCGGCGAGGCCGTGAGATACATCCAGCGGGGCGACGCCGACGTGATGATCTGTGGCGGCGCGGAAGCCGCGATTACACCACTTGCGGTGGCGGGCTTTGCTTCGATGCGGGCGCTTTCAACGCGCAACGAAGAACCGGAAAAGGCTTCAAGGCCCTACGACATCGACAGGGACGGCTTCGTTATCGGGGAGGGAGCGGGTATTTTAATCGTCGAAAGCCTTGACCATGCCCGCCGTCGCGGCGCCGGGGTATACGCCGAGATAAAGGGCTACGGCCTGAGCGGCGATGCCTATCACATCAGCGCTCCTTCCGAAGACGGGAGCGGTCCAATGCGCGCCATGGCGAATGCAATCAGGGACGCCGGGTTGAAGCCCGCCGACATCCAGTACATCAACGCTCACGGCACCTCCACCCCGGCCGGCGACCGCGTGGAAGCCCTCGCCATCAAACACGTCTTCGGAGACTATACGGATAAAGTAGCGGTCTCTTCGACGAAGAGCATGACCGGCCACCTTCTTGGAGCGGCCGGCGGACTGGAGTCCATTCTTACTATAAAAGCCATCCTCAATGGGATCGCGCCTCCGACAATAAACATGGAAAACCGGGATCCCTCTTGCGCCATCGACTGCGTTCCGAACACGGCGAGGCCGCTTGAAATACGCAACGCCCTCAACAACTCCTTCGGTTTCGGTGGAACCAACGCCTGCCTGGTCTTATCCCGGTACGAAGAGAATTAGTGCTCGTCTCCGTCCCCAATCCCATCAATCCATAACTTCCTGAACTACTGACTCATATTTTATCTCTCAGCGGCACCGCCGGGTTCAAGGTAAACCATTTCGCTGTCGTCGTCGTAGGCGAGGAGTTCGGCGTAGCGTCCCCAGTTAACGACGGTCTCGATCTGTCGTTCCGCCTCCTGCGAGGGAAACTCAGGCTCCAGGGCGGCCTGCGCTACGTCCCAGTTCAGGCGCTGCTTTTCGGCGGCCCTCAAGAGTCTCGTCAGCCACTTGAAGATGGGCAGGCGACGTATGCGACCGGCAAAAATTTCCTTTCGGGCCAGGATACCGGCCTCCGCGAAGGCTTCTCCAAGCGGCGTCAGCGCGATATCGCCCTCTGCAATCGTGGCAAAGCCAAGCAACTCCGCCGTTTCGCTCAGCCTGAGGATCTGGTCGGAGTCGACGTTCAGGTCATCGGGAATGCGGTAGATGTCATGACGGTCGTCCGGGTAGGCAGCGAGGTGTTCGAGAAAACTGGCCAGGTCGTTGATGTTGATGTGCGGCAGGGCGCGCGTGCGGCCCGGTTCGCCGGGCGCGGTGCCCATTTCGACGTGCTCCGGCATCGTCTGGCCCGCAAGGGTGGCATAAACGCGGTCTACCATTTCAATGAAGGGGGGCGCCTTGCGGTTGCGCGGGTGGGGGAAGTTTATCTCGAACTTGGCCATGATTCGGCCGGGATCCTTGTCCATCAGGATAATTCGGTCGGCCATAAGAACCGCTTCCTCGATGTTGTGGGTTACCATCAGGATGGCCTGGGTGGGAATGCTTCCGCTGGTCCATAGTTCCAGCAACTCACCCCTGAGGGCTTCGGCGCTCAACACGTCGAGAGCCGAAAAGGGTTCGTCGAGACATAGAAGTTCCGGATCCAGCGCCATGGCCCTCGCAAAACCCACCTTTTGGCGCATGCCGCCCGAGAGTTCCCTCGGATACGCCGTCTCAAAACCATCAAGGCCGACGCGGTCCAAAAGGTCTATGGCCCTTCCCACGCGGAATTTAGCTTCAAGTCCGCGCGCCTTCAGTGGCAGCTCCACGTTTTCCTGAACCGTGAGCCAGGGGAAGAGCGCGAAGGATTGAAAGACGATGGTTGCACGTGGGTTGGCGCCAGTGAGAATGGCATTGCGGTAGAGGACGGTCCCCAGCGTTGGCCGCTGGAGGCCCGTTACGATCCTCAGGAGCGTGCTCTTTCCGCAGCCGGAAGGACCGAGCAAGCAGACGAACTCCCCTTCGTCGATCGTGAGACCGATGCTCTCCACCACGGTGAAGGGACGCTTTGGACTGCCGTAAACCTGTCCCACGTCTTTTAGTTCGAGCAGGTGAGCATTTGAGGCCATGGTTCACTCCATTCGGTATCGCTCTTCGGCCAGTCGGTACAGGCGGCGCCAGACCAGCCGGTTTATCAACACCACCGTGACGATCATGGCTAGGGTAGAGGCAAGAAGCATGGGATAGTCTCCACTGGCCGTGGCCTCGGCGATGAGCGCGCCGATGCCCGTAGTATGCAGCGTCTTGCCGCCGAATGCCACGTATTCCGCCACGATGCTCGCATTCCACGCACCTCCCGAAGCCGTGATGGCGCCCGTGATGATGTAGGGGAAGAGGGCCGGCAGTATGAGTGTGCGCCAGCGCTGCCAGCGTCCAAGACCCATGAGAGTGGCGGTGTACTTCAGATCCTGGGGAATGGCGGCGGCCCCGGCGATGACGTTGAAGAGCAGGTACCACTGGGTTCCCATCAGCATGAGCAGTATGGCCGCTATGTTTAAACCCGCCGGGAGGGTGACCACCATGAGAAGAAATACCGGGAACAGTGCGGTGGCCGGGACCGAGGCGGTAACCTGTACGAGCGGCTGGAGCCATTTCGCCAGTTTGTGGTTGGTGCCGATGGCGACGCCGAGCGGCAGCGTCCATGCCAGTGCTATGGCAAGGGCGACGGCTACCCGAAGGAAGGTGGCGCCCAGCCCAACGGCCACCGCGCCCCACTGGGCCAACCTTACTTCAAGGACCATTCCTCCCGCTTCGTAGAGACCGTAGAGGACGCCCGCGCCGATAATGGTAAGAAACGCGTAGAGCAGCCGGGGGTGCTTTTCTGCCTCGCCGGGGTAGCGTCCCCCGGCTGGAAAACGCTGCGACAGCCGCGTATCCACCCAGTTCCAGACCGGCCCCCATATTCTATCCGACAGCCATTCTACGATCCTGGCGTCACGCAGGGCGTCATAGACCCACGACGTTGGGGGATTCTCTCCCTGGACCATTTCCAGCTTGAAACGATCGGCCCAGGCAAGCAGAGGCCGCCAAACGAGTTGGTCGAGGGCAACTATGACGAAGACAAGCGTTGCGATACCCCACGCGATTGCTTTGAAGTTGCCCTCGCTCGCGGCCTGTTGGAGGTAGGAGCCTAAACCGGGAAGGCGGAAGTCCCGCTGGCCGACGGTAAATATCTCGGCCGCCATAAGGAAGAACCACCCGCCGGCCCAGCTCATCATGCTGTTCCAGATGAGGCTTATCGCTGCGAAGGGAAGCTGAAGGGCTTTAAAGGTGATCCAGCCGTTGAAACGGAAGATGGAACCGGCCTCCTTGAGATCCGTGGGTATGGTGGTCAGAGCCTGATACCACGCGAAGGTAAGGTTCCACGCCTGACTCGTGAAGATGAGCACTATGGCGGCAATACCGGCCGCGGTGCGGTCCGGCAGGATCGCGCTCAGCCCAAGAAGGACCACCGGGAGGAAGGAGAGGATGGGAATGCTCTGCAAGACATCCAGCATGGGAAGAAGAACGCGCTCCACGCGGCGGTTCGACGCCGCCAAGTAGCCATATACGATGGTGAAGAGCATCGACAGGGCGTAGGCGACGAACATTCGTCCCAGCGAGTAACCCGCGTAGAGAGGAAGCGCCTTTAAAGAGAGGGAAATATTGGGACCCTGTACGACGGAAGGGGCATGAAAGGCCAGGCGTATCCCGGCGTAAAGGAGGGCGCCCACACCCAGAAGGACCACCACGTCTCCCCATCCGGGGACCGGGCGACGCGTGTGCTCGGTTTTGAAGAGACGTTCAGCGGGTTGTACCGACAGACGACCCTCGTATGGCTCGGTAATTCCCTTAGCCTTCCACATGGTTTCCCCGTTACGGTACAACATCAGCGCAGCGCGGCCTTCACATGGAGGCCTCAAACCACGCACGCCATTGTAGCCGCTGGCCCTCAAATCGTCCAACGGGGCAAGGGGATCGGCGCCTTTATGGAATAGAGACGGGCAAGCCCCGGGGAAGAATACCTATCTCTCGAGGTCTTCTGAAGATGAACCCGGCTGCGCCGAGGTATAAAAGTTTGGCGCGCAAAGAGCGTCCCTGGAGATAGGGCGTTTTACCCGCCCGTGTCGTGCCGCTTTACCACTGCCCGTTTGGTCTCTTCAAGTATCCAGTCGCCCACGACTTTTAGCGCCTTTGGCGAGATAGTGGTCTTAATTGTGCCGTACCCGGAGGGCGCGCCCGTCTCGGCCGGTTGGAGCAGGTGGTTTAGCCCGGGGAGTTCCTTAACGGTGAAGTCCTTGTTGCCGCCCGCTTTGAGCGCGCTTGCAATGGCCGCCAGGTTTTGCTTCGCGGGTACTTGCAGATCTTTCGAACCGCCGATGGCCAGGACGGAGCACTTGACCTTCGAGAGGGTTGGCCTTGGATCGTAGGCGATGAAATTCCTGTACCAGGGTGAAAGCAGACCCCGAAGCTGTGTTTTCAAAGCAGCCCCCTTGAGCCGAGGGTCCGCCTTGCTCAGGATCCGTCGAAGCTCGACAGCGGCCTTGGCGTTGTCCGGCTGGTTCTTTATGACGGCCAGGATTTGCTTTTCCGAGGTCACCTGCGCCTCGATCTTTTCGGGCGGTACGCCATGCGCCTTTAAGATAAGAGCGAGCTGGGACAGGATGATCCGGTCACCGGGAAGACCCGGCCCTTCCAGCAAAACTATGAAAGCCACATCCTTGGATCGCACGGCGACCCTTGGGGCTATGTTGCCGCCCTCGCTGTGACCGATGAGCCCGATCTCTTTGGGGTTGATATCGTGCCTGGTTTTTAGAAAGGCCAGGCCCGCAAGGGCGTCGCCCACGAAATTGTCATCCGTGGCGGTGGCGAAGTCGCCCGTGGACAGGCCCGTGCCCCGGTCGTCCACGCGCAGAACGGCGATGCCGCGGCGTGTGAGGTAATCCGCCAGCACCAAGAAGGGCTTGTGGCCGAAAATCGTCTCGTTGCGATCCTGCGGACCGGATCCGGAGATGAGCAGTACGGCTGGGAATGAACCGCCCGTGCGCGGCGTAGTCAAGGTCCCGGCAAGCGTGATATCCGCCTTTTTATTCGGGAAGGTCACGTCCTCGGAACGGTAGGGGTACGGCGGTTTGGGTTCCTGTGGACTGGGGGTGGCTTTCGAGTGGGGCTTGACGAAAAAGAGTCCGGCGACTTTTCCAGTGCCATCATAGACGACCTTTACATCCAGGCGTGTGAGGGCGAAGGTGCAAGACACGAGCACCATGCGATACATACCGGCTTGCACTTGCCTGGTCGCGCCGATCTTCTTCAGGGCGCCTGCCTTGCTCCGGAGCTGTTCCCAAACCCGGGCCAGCTTGGCAGCAGGAAGCGCCGTTTGCATCCTGGCATCAAACTGAGAAACGATCGCGGCGTTACTTCCGGCGGCCAGGTCGGCAACGAGTCGTCGAGCCCGGGCCTCAAGCGCGGTAGCGTCCCGCGAACCGGGGGGAGCGACTCTCCTTCCTTCGGTGCGCTTCAGGTTCAGGGTGAAGGTCATGCCGTTCTGCATCCAATGACCCCGAATGGCCGCGGCGTTTTGCACGGTTCCCTCGTAGCGCCCCCCAATACCCGGGACGTCAAGGAGAACCTTCCCCTTTTCAAGCATTATGCTGGATACGGGGATGCCCATGGCGCCTTGGTCGGGACTGTCCATCGTGGCGGTCAGGCCGCCCCCGGCTTTGGCCTTAATGTGGAAGATCACCGTGAGGCCTGTCCCGGTTGTTTCGAGCATTCCCCGCCAATTGCCGGAAAGGCTTTGCGTCGTTTTTTTCACGGGCGGCTTGACAGCCCGGACGCCAACCACGAAAAACATTAGAATCAATATGCTGGTCCATTTTTGTCTCACCCAAACCCTCCTTGAGATAGACCTGTTATTCCTGCTTTCCACCGCGCCGGTTTTTTTATTCCCACCCTCAGGGAACAATGATACTACTTCAATGCTTCACGCACCGGAATGACGCCCTCCGGTTGCTACTATTGGCATTAACCTTGCATCTTCTGTATCCTTTTGGTTGGAGGTGTGCCAATATGGCTCATGGGACAATTGTCATCCTGGAAGACGAAGCCGAAAATCTCAGGAGCCTCACGCGCGCCCTGGAAAAGGTGGGCTACGATGTTCACGGCTACAGGGATCCCAGGAAAGGCATGGCTTTTCTTGACGACCACCGGAATGTCGATATCGTTCTGACCGACATCAGAATGCCGGCCATGGACGGCATGGCCGTACTGAAGCACGTCAAGGAAAACCGGCCCGGCCTGCCCGTGCTTCTTATAACCGCTTTCGGTTCCGTCGAGTCCGCCGTGGGAGCGATGAAGGTAGGAGCGGACGACTACCTGGCGAAACCGATCGACCTCTACGAACTCAGGCGCCGCGTCGAGGCACTCGTTGAAAAGCACCGCCTTGCCATGCGGGTCGATGAACTTCAAGCAAGGTTGGACGAACGCTTCGGCTTTGAGAACATCGTCGGAACGAGTCGCCCCATGCAGGAACTCTTCCAGCAGATAAAGATGGTGGCTCCTACCAGGGCTACGGTTCTCATCAACGGTGAGTCGGGAACCGGCAAGGAACTGATAGCCAACGCCATCCACCACAACTCCGACCGCAAGCGCAATCGCTTCCTGCCGATCAACTGCGCCGCGATTCCCGCCACCCTCATGGAGAGCGAACTATTCGGCCACGAAAGGGGCTCTTTTACGGGCGCGGAGAAAACCCACCCCGGTAAGTTCGAACAGGCCGACCGCGGAACGCTCTTCCTGGACGAGATCGGGGAGTTGCCCATCGGCCTGCAGGCCAAATTGTTGCGAGTCCTTGAAGAGCGCATGGTTACCCGCGTGGGAAGTTCCCACCCCATACCGGTGGACGTCCGCATAGTTACCGCGACCAATCGCAATATCGAGGAAATGACGGCCGCCGGGGATTTTCGCAAAGACCTGTTTTACCGTCTCAAGGTCGTCGAGCTGCGCATCCCTCCTCTCAGGGAAAGAAAGGAAGACATTCCCCTCCTGGCCCACAGCTTCCTGGAGCAGTTAAACCGGGAGCACGGCAGAACTATAGAGAAAATTTCACCGGAGGCGCTCTCCGCCCTGGTCGCCTACCCCTGGCCCGGAAACGTAAGAGAGCTGAGAAACGTGATCGAGAGAACGGTTGTCTTCTGCCCGGAAAACGAGATAAGAATGACGCACCTTCCCGTTGAACTGCAAAGCGGCGTCGCCTTGACCACCCACGCCGGTCTACCTTCCCTACACGCGGCCGCCTCCACCGGTTTTGACGTCAGAGGCGAGGTGGTGCCGCTGGAAGAGATGGAAAGGCGCGCTATCTTACGAGCCCTTGAAGAAACCGGCGGGAACAAGACCCGGGCCGCCCGCCTGCTCGGCATCGGCCTGAGAACACTCCACCGTAAACTAAAGCAGTACCGGTATGATAACGCAACCATAAATTCAGAGAGGAGTATGCAATGAAATTCTTCAAATCACTCGTGCTGGCCGCCGTCGGCGCACTCCTTATACTGGCCGGCTTCGCCTTCGCGCAGTTCAAGAACGTCAGTACGCCCACGGCCCACGCGGCAACCAAGATCGCCAGCGACACGCAACCGGTGTTGAGAGGCGCCCCAAGCTTCGCCGACATTGCACAGAGAGTCAACCCGGCCGTTGTCTCCATCACCGCCATTGTCATCCAAAAGAATAGACAGCCCAACAACCACGGCAACTTTCCAGGCCCGATGAACCCCTTCCAGTTTTTCTTCGGAACGCCCCACCCACAGATGCCGCGGGGAACTCCGCCCGTTCAGGAATCCGGGGGAAGCGGATTCATTATCAGTCCGAACGGTTATATCCTTACAAATAATCACGTGGTAAAGGGAGCTTCCAAGGTTACGGTCCGGCTTGACGACGATAGGAGCTTTACGGCCAAAATCGTTGGAACGGACGCGGACACCGATATTGCACTCCTCAAGATCAATGCTGAAAACCTGCCGACCCTTCCCATGGGCAATTCGGACGCAATACGCCAGGGAGACTGGGTTATGGCCGTCGGGAACCCTCTCATGTACAGCCATACCGTTACGGTGGGCGTTATCTCCGCCAAAGGACGTCATCTCTCTTCAAATTCTCTCGACAACTTTCTCCAGACAGACGCGGCCATTAACTTTGGAAACTCCGGCGGGCCCCTCGTAGACACGTCTGGAAAGGCCATAGGCATAAATACCGCGATCACGCGCAGCGACTTCAGGGGACGAATGGTCGAGGGCATCGGCTTCGCCATTCCTATCAATATCGTAAAAGAGGAGCTTCCGCAGCTCAAGAGCGGACACCCCGTCAAACGCGGCTACATGGGCGTACGGGTCGGTCCGGTCGACCATGACGCAATCGCTTACTACAAGAGCACCTTCGGTATTAAGATAAACGGCGGAGCGCTGATCCAGAGTGTCGACGAAGGCACGCCGGCGGCTAAAGCCCACCTTGAGAAGGGCGACATAATCGTGAGCGTCGACGGCAAGAAGATAAAGGACAGCAGTGAGCTTCCAGGTATCGTATCCGCTTACGCCCCCGGGAAGACCATAAAACTCGGCATTATCAGAAAGGGACACCGCAAGTCGATCAAGATTACACTGGGCGACCGCGCTGTCGCTCTTAACGGTGGCTTTTCCACCAAAGGCGGAAAGAAAGGCAAGCATTCCGCCAAGAACGTCCTGGGCATTATGGTGCAAGAGATCACGCCGCAGGCCAGGATGATGTACAGGATTCCCCAGGCTCTGAACGGGGTTGTCATCACTTCGGTTGACCCGAAATCCAGCGCCTTCTCCAAGGGCATCAGGGAAGGCATGGTGCTCAACGAACTGGACGGCAAGACGATCAACAGCGTGGAAGACTTCCAGTCCGCCGTGGCAAAGGTTAAGAAAGGAGACATGGTTTCCGTCTACCTGCCTTCGGCCCATGGTGGAATCTACATGTACTTCCCCGCCGATTAACCGGGCACGTTTAACAGGCCTGCCAGGGAAGGGGCCGGCACCGGTCGTGCGCCGCCGGCTCCTTCTCCGTTTTACAACCAGCCATCTTTCTCTTCGGACGCCCACCGCTGAAAACTCCGCTTGTTCTTGACCCGGAGACATCTATTGCCTATAATTCAGGCCTTCGGATGGAGGCGCCTGCCCCGGCAGGTTACTATTGCCTCGCAACGCCCCCTTTGGAGTATCGCGAGAGACCCCCAGGCGTTTTTTTGGAGAAGCTGTTGGAAGACGAACTCGTAGCCCGGCGCCGCGCAAAGCGTGAAGAATGGCCATCCGCCTTCGAGAACGCACTTGCCGACCGCTTCCCAACGACCCACTTAATAGGTGAAGTGCTCCGGCTCTACGGAAAGACCGCCGGAGAAAAACTCACTCAAGACCCGGTTCGGGTGAAAGTCGCGGGAAGGCTGCAAAGCCGACGAAAGATGGGGAAGATAACCTTCGCCCACCTCGGTCAGGCCGGAGAAAAACTTCAACTTCTCTTCCAGCATCAGAAGCTGGAGGCCGGCTACGCCAAGCTTTCGCTCCTGGACGTCGGCGATTGGATCGGGATCAGCGGAGACCTCTTTCGGACGCGTACCGGTGAACTTACCGTACGGGTTGAAACCTATACGCCCCTGCAAAAATGTTTGAGGCCTCTCCCGGAGAAATGGCACGGCCTCACCGACGTGGAGAGGCGTTACCGTCAACGCCACCTCGATTTAGCCATCAACGCCAAGAGTGTTGAACGTTTCAAGGCCCGTTCGAGAATGATAGCCGCCCTTAGGGCCTTCATGCACGAAAGCGGGTACGAAGAGGTGGAAACGCCCATGCTCCACCCGCTGGCCGGCGGTGCGGCCGCAAGACCCTTCGCTACCCACCACAACGCCCTGGACTGCGAACTCTTCCTCAGAATAGCACCGGAGCTGTACCTTAAACGACTGGTTATCGGCGGCCTGCCCAGGGTCTACGAGATCAACCGCAACTTCAGGAACGAAGGGGTTGATACCACGCACAATCCTGAATTCACCATGATGGAGTTCTATCAGGCCTATGCAAACGTTGAGGACCTGATGGTCTTCACCGAGACCATGCTGCAACGGGTGGCCGGGGAGGTCTCCGGCGCGGGACCGGTTTCATTTGCGGACCACTCGATCGATTTTACGCCACCCTTCAAGCGACTTCGATTGAGAGAAGCTTCCGCTGAAGCCCTCGCCGAAAGGGGCGTCCCCGAAGGGGCCCGCCTCACTCCGGAGGGAAGGACCGAATGGGCACAGAAGCTGGGGATGAGTCCCAACAAGTCCCGCACCCCCGAGCGTTTCCTGTTGGAGGCCTTCGAAACCCTGGTGGAACCGACCCTGTGGGCACCCACCTTTGTATACGATTTTCCTATAGAGGTCTCCCCACTCTCTCGCCGAAAGGCGGCTGAGCCGGATACCGCCGCGCGTTTCGAACTCTTTGCCGGCGCGATGGAGTTGGCCAACGGCTTTTCGGAACTGAACGACCCCGACGACCAGCGGGCACGTTTCGCCGAACAAGCCCGCGCCAAGGCCGGGGGCGAGGAGGAGACGATGCCCTACGACGAGGATTACTGCACGGCCCTCGAGTACGGTCTTCCGCCGACCGCCGGCGAGGGTCTCGGCATCGACCGCCTCGCCATGTTGCTGACCGGAACATCCTCCATCCGGGACGTCATCCTTTTCCCCCTGTTAAAACCTCGCCCGGACGGCAATCGTCCATGAGCCTGGCTTCCTTTGTAGGATTCCGTTACCTCTTCGCCCGCAGGCGTCAGGCCTTTATTTCCCTGATTACTGTAATATCCATCCTTGGCATCATGGTAGGCGTGATGGCCCTGATTATCGCCCTGGCCATCTCCACCGGCTTCACAACCCGCATTCAAGAGAAAATTCAGCTCCTGAACGCGGATCTCAACGTTCTGGGAGGAGCCGGTGAAATCTCCCCGGTCCACTACAAGGAGATAGCGAAGATTCTCAAGGATTCCCCGCTGGTCAAGGCCTATGCACCCCTCGTCCTCGGCACCGGCCTGGTGAGTGGACCCACAACCCGGGTCGGCGTCGTCGCCAAGATCATGGGAGTAAATCCCGCCAAGGAAGCCGCCATCGTCAACCTCAAGCCCTACATCAAGGGCTCGGCATTTCTTGGTCAGATGCCCGACGGAAGCCACGGAGCCGTTCTGGGCACCGACCTGGCCGACACACTACGGGTGGGGACCGGCGACACGGTGCAACTCCTCGCCCCGCGCCTGACGCTCTCTCCCTTCGGGAACATTCCCAAGCTCGTTTCCTTGAAGGTTACGGGGATACTTGATACCGGCTATTACCTCTACGACACCCAGTTCATCTATACCGATATCGGGCTGGCACGCCGTCTCTTCACCCAACCCGGCACCGTGAGCGCCGTCCAGATTCGTCTTAAGAATCCGGCCGCCATTGACTCCGCGCGCCGAAGCCTCCAGACCAGTTTGGGAAGCAACTACAGGATACTGGACCTCGTGGAGAGCAACGCCGAGTTCTTCAAGGCGCTCAGGATGGAACGCATGCTGCTCTTTCTTGCTATCGGTTTAATAGTGATGGTGGCCGCCCTGAACATCATCTCAACCCTGATCCTGATGGTCATGGAAAAGGTCAGGGACATTGGAATCCTACGAAGTATGGGCGCGTCACGCTCCGACATTCAACGGATTTTCCTCTTTCACGGGTTGATAATAGGCTTCACCGGCACGGCCCTGGGCGCCGTACTGGGCGCACTTGCATGTTCCATCCTGGACCGAACCCACGCGATACCGCTCTCCCTCGACGTCTATCCCCTTCCCTACGTCCCGTTTATCACCTCTCCCGGCCAGATCGCCGCCGTTTGCGCCTTCGCCCTCCTCGTTTCCTTCATGGCTACTCTCTACCCGGCCTACCGGGCCGCCCGCCTGGATCCCGTTGAAGCGTTGAGGTACGAGTGATGGTGCGAATTGAAGGCGTCCGTAAGGATTTCAGGTCGGGAGACAGGACTATTCACGTCCTCAAGGGAGCGACCTTGGCGGTAGCACGCGGCGAGGCGGTGGCCCTTACCGGTCCGTCGGGTGTAGGAAAGAGTACTCTTCTCCACCTCATCGGCGGCCTTGACCGTCCCGATGGCGGCACGATAACTGTTGCCGGGAAAGAGGTTACCTCCCTCAGTGGAAAAGCCCTGGATTCTTTTCGTTGCTTAACCATAGGCATCGTCTATCAGTTTCACTTCCTCCTGCCGGAATTCACCGCCCTTGAAAACGTGATGATCCCGGCCATCACGGCGGGAAACAACCGCACGGCCAAAGAGCGGGCCGCGGATCTGCTGTCCGAAGTCGGCCTTGCCGAACGGCTTCACCACGTCCCGTCGAAGCTCTCGGGAGGAGAGCAGCAGCGCGTGGCCTTGGCGAGGGCCCTCATGAATCACCCGAAGCTGCTCCTGGCCGACGAACCTACCGGCAACCTGGACGAGGAGACCTCTGCCCGGGTGTTCGCTCTACTCATGGAACTTAAGCAGAATCACGGTTTGACGGTTTTACTCGCCACTCACAACCTGGGGCTGGCGGCTTCCTGCGACAGGACGCTTCGGCTCAAGGATGGCGAAATAGGATGACATATTCCCGGGGCAATGCTATACTCGCCTTCGTCGAGAGGAGCCGAGAGCGAATTGTATCTTTCTTTTTTGAAGTTAAATAAGCCAAGAGCCTCCTCCCGCCGAAGCAGCGCTCCCGCGCGCGAACCATCGCGCACGGCTTGGTTTGGCGGGGAAGAAACCGGACACGGGACTTCTTGCCGCCGGGGTTTATCCGTTCTTCGGAGGGGCGACGCTCGTGCGGGATCACTGGCCATGTCGTTCATATCAGGATAGGTGGGGAATGAACCGGAGACTGACTAAGACATTGATCGTTCTTCTTGCGCTCGTCGCGGCCGTCACTCCGGTGGCCCAAACCGTCGGCGTAAAACCCGGGAAAGTCACAAAAAAAAAGGTTCTTATCGAAAAAATCGTCCTTGAAGGCAATGAGCGCTTAACCCAGAAAGCCTTCTTGGCGCTTACGAGCCTGCGTGTCGGTGAACCGTACGACAAGGCCCGGGTTATTAAAGCGTTCCACAAAATCTGGGAGTCCGGTCTTCTCGACAATCTATCCATCGACAGCAAACCGGGAAAGACCGGGGTCATACTCACCTTCCACATCAAGGAACGCCCCATCCTGGCCTCCATTGACTACACGGGGAGCAAAACGCTGACCAGCACAACCGTCCTGGATAAGATCAAAGAGAACAAGGCCAACATCAAGTCGGGCACCGTTCTGGACTACGCCAAGATCAAGAAGCTGGAGGCGGCACTGCGCTTCATGGCGGCGGAAAAGGGGTACCCCGACGCTCTGGTGACCTCCAAGCTCCAATCCATGGGGCCTGCCCAGGTTGCCCTTACCATAAACGTGAAGCAAGGACCAAAGGCCAGAATAGAGAAGGTTAAGTTCATGGGCGTACACGCCTTTTCCCAGCGCAAACTGCGCCTCACTCTCAAGAAAACCCGCTCTCACTGGTGGCTTTCGTGGGCCACGCGCCACGACATCTACTCCGAGAGCAGGTATTACAAAGACGTGAAAAAACTTCGCAAACTTTACGAATCCAGGGGCTACCTCGACGTGGATATCGGCGATCCAATTATAGACAGCCACATGAACAGGAAGAAAACGAAAAAGTGGCTGGTACTGACGATCCCCATCACCGAAGGCGTTTCCTACAAGTTGGGCACGATATCCTTCAAAGGGAACCACGTTTTCACAAGTGATGAACTCCACAAGATGATCCTGCTCAAAAAAGGAAAAACTCTGAACAAACTAGCCATCGACTACGTGCGCAAAGGTATCGAAGCCAGGTACGGAGAAAAGGGCTACATTTACGCCACCGCCACCCCCATCTTTGATAAACACCCCGGCAAGAAGATCGCCAACGTTACCTTTTTAATCACCGAGGACCATGTTTACTACGTAAACAGGATTGAGTTCTACGGCAACACCTCCACCCGCGACTACGTACTCAGGCGGGAGATGGAGATCTACGAACAGGAACTCTTCAACTACGTAAAGTACAAGCGTGGACTCTACCTCTTAAAACAGCGGGCTATCTTCACGATCAAGAAGGATCCGATTATTACGAAGGTTCCCAACACAAACACGGTTAACATCAAGATCGTGGGAGAGGAGGCCAATAAGAACGAGTTGCTTTTCGGCGGTGGTTACGGTGGAATTAACGGTTTCTTTATCTCCGGCTCTTTCAAGACCTACAACTTCATGGGAATGGGGACGACCCTCTCCCTCAACGCGGAGGTGGGGAAATACCAAAAGCTGTACTCCATAAATTACTCCGACCCGTGGCTCTTCGGAAAACGCATAGGGGGCAACTTCTCCGTCTTCAATTCCCAATTGGACTACCTGGAGTTCAAACAGGGATCAAAGGGCGGTTCCATGGGGATTTCCTTTCCCCTTGGGGACTTTGCCTACTGGACCGTCGGCTACCGTTATGACCGCTCCGACGTTACGGGTATCAGCACCAATTACATCAGCCCCGACTACGAGGCGTACCTGAACAACTCCGCTACCTCGTCGGTATTGCTGGGCATCGGTTTCAACACCGTCAACAATCCCTTCAGACCGATGATGGGTTCGTCCGCCTCCTTGAACGCCACCGTTGCCGGGGGTCCCGTAGGCGGCGATAATGATTTCATTAAGTCGACTTTTGACGGCTCGTTTTACCTACCTACCTTCAGGAAACAGAATCTGGCCTGGCGGCTGAGCATGGGATACATTACCGCCTACGACGGGCACCCGATTCCCATCTGGGAACGATTCTTCCTCGGCGGACAAAGCTCACTGAGGGGCTTCGCCATCCGCTCAATCTATCCAATGACTAAAGACGCGCGCTACTTCCTTGATCCCTACACGGGAACTATCGAAGGCGGAAACCGCTTCTACCTGCTTAATAACGAGTACGTCTTTCACCTTACGGAGTATGTGGACGTGGCGCTATTCATGGACATCGGCAACACCTACCACGAGCGGCAGAAGATGCAGCTGTCGAATTACAGGGCCAATGCGGGTGTTGAACTGCGCTTCTTCATACCCACCTTCAACGTACCTCTGCGACTAATTTATGCTTCGAATCTCAAACCACGGCCTAACGATGACTTCAGCAGCTTTCAAATCTCCATCGGTCTGACGTTCCAATGAGCAAAGACTCGCGCGCCTTTCTATATCTCAACCTGTCGAATTACAGGGCCGACGCCGGTGTTGAACCGCGCTTCTTCATACCCACTTTCAACGTACCTCTGAGACCAATCTATGCTTCGAATCTCAAACCACAACCTACCGATGACTTCAGCCACTTTCAAATCTCCATCGGTCTAACGTTTTAACTGCCAGGAGGATTGGACCATGCGTAAAACTCTCATATTCGTCCTTGCCGCCGTTACCATGCTCGCGTCGCTCGGCGCAATAGCGCAGGACAAAACCAGGGTGGTTAACGCCCGCAAGGTTTATAACGAGTGTAAGCTCGGCAAGCAGATACAACTCAAGCTCAAGGCCCTCTACGAGCAGAAAAAAAAGGAGATCGACGCCAAAAAGGCGGCGCTGGACGCATTGCAGAAGCAAGCTCAGGATCCGAAGATCAGCCAGCAGAAGATGCGCGACCTCAAGAACAAATACAACCAGAAATACTACATCTTTCAAGCCTACGTAAAGTCAGATCAGGACGATATGCGTAGCAAGGCGCAGCAACTACAAGGCGGCTTTCAGAAGAAGTTCATGGCCGTCGTCAACCAGTACGCCCGTTCACAAGGTTTCGCCCTCGTTCTCGAACAAAGTGCGTGCCTGTATAACGCCAACGCACTGGACATTACGCCGGAAATCGTAGCGGCCATGAACCAGGCATACCCCGGCACCTGATTCCAATGAAAGTCTCCACTATCGCCGAGCGGCTCGGTCTCAGTGTAGAGGGCGACGCTCGGATCGAGATCGCGGGAGTGGCTCCGCTTAGCGTGGCGGGCGAGAGCGACCTTTCCTTCCTGAGCAACCCCAGGTACCGTGAGACAGCGAAGAGTAGCGCGGCCGGCGCTATAGTGGTGTCCGGGGAAACCACCCTACCCGGACACACCCTTCTTATAGCCGGAAATCCCTACCTGGCCTTCGCCCGCGCCATTGAACTTTTCCACCCCCCAAGAATCTTCGAAGGGGGCATCCATCCCACGGCCCTGGTGGGAAAGGAGTGCAGCTTTGCACCCAGTTGCCACGTCGGGCCTTATGTTGTAATCGGGGACCGCGCCGTCATCGGGGAGGGGAGCGTTATCGAAGCCGGGTGCGTGGTGGGGCGCGACTGTGTTATTGGAGAACGCTGTCGTCTCTACCCCCGCGTGGTGCTCTACGACGACACACGACTCGGCAACGAGGTGATCCTCCACTCCGGGGTGGTCGTCGGCTCCGACGGCTTCGGTTTCGCCCATGACGGCGGGCGCTACGTAAAGGTGCCCCAGATCGGTCGGGCCGTCGTTGAAGACAGCGTGGAAATCGGCGCCAACTCTACCGTTGACCGGGGAGCACTCCAAGAGACGCGTATAGGCGGCGGCACCAAGATAGACAACCTCGTCCAGGTAGCTCACAACGTGCGAATCGGGCACTCCTGCATCCTCGTCGCCCAGAGCGGAATCAGCGGCAGCACGTCCCTGGGCGAAGGAGTCATTCTCGCCGGACAGTCCGGTATCGTAGGGCACGTAACCATCGGAGACGGTACGCGTATCGGTGCGAAATCCGCCGTGACGAAGAGTCTCCCGGCGGGCTCCTTCGTAACCGGGCACCCCGCCCAACCGCACAGGAAGTGGCTTAAGGAGAGGGCCATGGCTGCCAGATTGGAGGAGATTATCAATCGTCTGCGTGCTTTGGAAAGCAACCATGCGGACCAGCGTGTTTTGGAGAAAAAACCATGATGGATATACTTGAAATCCAAACTATCCTGCCCCACCGCTATCCCTTCCTGCTCGTTGACCGTATTCTGGAGGTCGAGGAAGGGAAGCGCATTGTTGGCATCAAGAACGTGACCATAAATGAAGAGTTTTTCCAGGGTCACTTTCCGGGTCATCCCGTCATGCCCGGCGTTTTGATCATAGAGGCCATGGCCCAGACCGGCGGCGTATTGATGCTCCGCGATCTGAAAAACAGGGGCGAGAAACTCGCCTATTTCATGGGCATAGACGACGCGCGCTTCCGCAAACCCGTCGTTCCTGGAGACCAGCTCCGCTTCGAAGTTGAAGTTCTTAAACGCAAGGCCACGACTTGCAAACTCAAGGGCAAAGCCTTTGTCGACGACAAACTCGTTGCCGAAGCGGTACTGCTCTCGGCAATCGTCGACCGCTGAAGCCGTAGAAATCAACACCTCCACCGACGGACGGGGAGGCGCACTAAACAGGATGAACCATGAATAGAATCCATCCCACGGCAACCATCGACCCGGCGGCCGCCATCGGCGATGGCTGTACGATCGGCGCCTACACGGTCATCGGCCCGGAAGCCGTGGTGGGCGACGACTGCGTCATCGGGCCCCACTGCGTTATCCACGGCAGGGTGGCTATCGGCGCAAAGAACACCTTTATTTCGCAGGCGGCCGTCGGCGGGCCGCCCCAGGACACTTCCTACAAAGGGGAACCAACCGGGCTGGTCATAGGCTCCGGCAACACCTTCCGCGAGTTTGTCACCCTGAACCGCGGCACGGCCAAGGGTGGCGGAACCACCAGGATCGGTGACAACAACCTGATGATGGCCTACGCCCACATTGCCCACGACTGCCTGGTCGGCGACAACACCGTCTTCGCCAACGCCGCGACACTGGCCGGCCACGTTGAGGTAGGAAACCACGCAACAATCGGCGCCTTTTCCGCCGTCCACCAATTCTGTAGGATAGGCAACTATGCCTTCATCGGCGGTTTTTCGGTAATTACGAAGGACGCAATGCCCTTCATCAAGACCGTTGGCGCCCGCAGCGAGGCCCGTCTCTTCGGAATCAACACCATCGGTCTTGAGAGGAAGGGCTTTTCGCCCGAGACGATCTCCTCATTGAAGGCTGCCTATCACACCCTCTTCCTCTCCAAGAAGCTCCTGAAAGAGGCTGTAGAAGAACTTGAGGAGGAAGACTCCGGCAATGCGTGCGCCGAGGTCAGGCACCTGTTGGACTTTATCAAGTCCTCAACCAGGGGCATCCAGCGGTAGCCTGAAACTTCGCGTGAAAGGGTTCCCATCGCAATGAAAAAGGAAACAAACAACTCGTTGCTCAAAGTCGCGGTGATAGGCGTCGGTTCGATGGGCCGGAACCACGCACGGATTCTGTCGCAACTTGAGGGCGTGGAACTCGTCGGCATCATCGACACGGATGAAGAACGAGCAAGTAAGATCGCCAAGATCTATCATACAAAGGTTCTGTCTTCCACTACGAACGCCTGGGGGTTGGATGGCGTAGTCGTGGCGGCGCCTACCCCCCTTCACAGGGAACTGGCCACTCGTTATCTTGAGGCCGGCGTCGGCGTCCTGTGTGAAAAGCCCATGGCTACCACCCTCGAAGATTGCGACGCGATTCTCGCCGCCAGGGAGCGCTCCGGCGCCCCCCTTCTGGTGGGTCACGTAGAGCACTTTAATCCCGGCGTAGAACTCCTGGCTTCGCGTGTCGACAACCCCAGGTTTATGGAGATCGACCGCCTGGCCCTCTTTACACCCAGGAGTCTGGACGTTGACGTCATCCTTGATCTAATGATTCACGACATCGAGATAGCGCAGAGCCTGGTTGGAAAACCCGTAAAAGCCGTCGAAGCCGTTGGGGTCAACGTCCTCACCTCCTACGCCGATATTGCAAACGCCAGGCTGGTTTTCAATGGCGGTTGCGTAGCCAATCTCACGGCAAGCCGAATCTCCCGCAAACGGGAACGCAAGCTGCGCCTCTTTCAGTCAAAGTCCTACCTCTCCGTAGACTACTCGGAGCAGAGCGTCGAACACTACAGGGTCGAGGAGACGGAAGCCGGAAAGACCATCGTCAATATCCCGGCGCCGATCCTGAAGAAGGAGCCCCTTCTTAACGAACTTGAGCACTTTGCCAGGGTACTCAGGGGCCAAGAGAGTCCCCGCGTCAATGGAGAGGCGGCCCGGGAGGCCGTCGCCGCGGCAAGGGCCATCCTAAAATGTATGGAAAGTTAAGGCTGGATGGAATTCGCACCCTCTTGAATGACGCCTGCCCGTCGCAAATGCCGGGCTATGGCTGGTCCGTGGTCGTGGAGGGAAGGCCAACGGCCCGGGGATGGGGCGGCTCGGCGGTCGTTGAACCGGAGGTGCACCCGGTAGCCGAGAATACCCTGTTCGACCTTGCATCTCTTACAAAGCCCCTTGCCACCGCTCTTATAGCGCTTATGGCTCACGATTCCGGAGAGTTGTCCCTCTTCGAGCCGCTGCCGGCCACCGGCCCCGGGCCGCCGACTCCCCTTCAACTGCTCCGCCACGAGGGCGGCTTTCCGCCCTGGCTCCCACTCTACGCTTATGCCGGCAACGAGGACGAAGCGTTCCAGTGGCTGCTCCACTCTTGTCCCAGGGAACCGGCGGGCCTCAAAGTTGCTTACAGTTGCCTGGGTTATATTCTGTTGGGCCTTGTCTTGGAGAAACGGTTGAATGCTTCCTTGCCCGAACTCTTTAAAAGCCGCGTTTTAGACACGCTTGGTCTTGCGAGCGATGAAGCGTTTTTTTCACCCGGCGGCGCCCTGTTGAAACGCTGTGCGGCTACCGAACTAGCCGGCAGCCATGAAGCCGGAATGGCGCGCCAATATGGCGCGGTTCCACCTCCCTTTCAAAACGGTGTAGCGTGGGGAGAGGTACACGACGGTAATGCTCGTTTTTTGGGCGGTGCCGCCGGCAACGCCGGCCTCTTCGCCACCCTCGGCGCCACGGAGAAACTATGTTGCGCTTACCGTTCCGGAAGCCGCCTCCTATCCACGGAAACGTTTCGCCTTGCATGGACCAGTGAAAACGCGCCGTCGGGTTTCCGGCGAACGGCCGGCTGGAAGGCCTCCGATTCAAAGGGTTGGTGGGCCGGAGACCTTATGCCGCCCGGCTCGATTGGTCACGAAGGCTTTACCGGAACCGGGGCATGGCTGGAACCGGAGGGTAAAAGGATATATATTTTGCTAACGAACCGGATCCACCCCAGCCACCCTGGAACGGATTTCGGTCCATTGCGGGCCGCCTTCGTACGCGCCGCGGGGAAGATCAAATGAAGGACCGTTCAACGGCAATTATTTCCATCCTTGTCGCCCTCGTGCTGCACGCCGCGATCATTCTTGTCGCCATACGCCAATATTCCTCCTCAACGCTCCACCAAGCGCGCGCAAACCAGGCGGCGGGACGCCTTAAAACCATAAAGGGCCAGCCGGTACGCTTCATCTACGTCAAGGACATGGTTCCCGGCAAACTACCACCCATGGATAGGAGCCGACTCTCCGACATGAACCGCCACGGCGCCAGCCCAAACAAGGTAAAAGGCCTCTCTCCCGATCCCACCTCCTTCGGTGGTAGTTCCATCCGACAGAGTGGAGGACCCGGCAACGCCCCCTTCAGCCGTCCATCAATGCGAATGGCCTCCCGCAGGGCCGTTCCTCCGTTGCCCGGGATCAAGGGGGCCTACCGAAAAAACGCTCGGGACGAGAAACCGAGCCGAAACACCGATTCCCGCAAGGAGACAACGAAGGGTCTCTTCAAGGAACAACGGGTCATCCCAACCCGGAACAACGTCGGACTGCCGGCCGGAGGAAAACCCGGACCGGGCTTCAAACCCCCGAAGCAGGGGTCCGGCGCAATTCCGGCGCGCCCGCCGCGTTCCGCCATTAGCGGCCAGATCCAGAGGATGATGGTAGGCAGCCTTCAGGGCGGCTATAACAACCCCATAGCCAGCCGCCTCAACACCGGCCAGCTCTCCTTTGATACGGCGGCATGGGATCTCGGGCCCTACGCACGCAAGGTCCAGGAACGCGTACAAAGCAACTGGCACATGCCCGAGGTAGAACGAACCCTCAGGCAGCAGGGATGGGTGGCAATCCACTTCGTCATCCACAAGGACGGCAGCGTAACCGACATCCAGGTCGTACGTCCATCGGGCATTCCATCCTACAACCAGTCGGCTATGGACGCCCTTATCTCCTCCAACCCACTTCCGCCGCTGCCTTCGGAGGTTACGGTTCCTCAACTCTCCGGCATCTTCCGCTTCTTCTACAACATGCCGGATGGCAATTAACCGGAATCTTTTCAATCAAAGTCATCATTTTTGGTACGTCTCTTGCATATCAATACTTCTCAAATCCCCCCTCCATTCCTCATTTATAGCCCCTACGGGGGCTTTCTTTCTTGTTCCTCTTTCCAAGGCGTGTCAAATCCGACACAACGAGACACGGATGGCAGGGAAAAGGAGACGCTAATCCTAATCAATCTCCGCGATCGAAACGCCGTTTTTCCGGATACCCGACCTGTCGGGCTTTTTGCGGCTATCCGCATCAACCGTCGCGGGATCCCGGGCCCTCTGCTTCGTTGGCCGAAAGTGTGATCCTCTGCTAGAATGCTCAATCTTGGGGAGAGGACGACACCATGCGCATTCTTTCGGGCATACAGCCCTCCGGAAAACTTCACGTAGGCAACTATTTAGGCGCAATGCGGCAGCACCTTGAACTTCAAAACAAGGGCGAGGCCTTCTACTTCATCGCCGACCTCCACGCCCTGACGACGGTTAAGGCTCCGGACACGTTGAGGAAAAACGTGCGCGACGTGGCGCTCGACTACCTCGCCCTGGGCCTTGACCCCGACGCATGCACCTTCTATCGCCAATCGGACGTTATCGAAGTAACTGCGCTGTCGTGGCTGCTGACGACCGTTACGTCCATGGGCTTGCTCGAACGCTGCCACTCATACAAGGACAAGATAGCCAAGGGCCTGAGCCCCGACCACGGTCTCTTCGCCTACCCGGTTCTCATGGCGGCGGACATCCTGATCGTCGATTCGACGACCGTGCCCGTCGGCAAGGACCAGAAACAACACGTAGAGGTGACGAGGGACATTGCCCAACGTTTCAACAGCCTATACGGCAAAACCTTCGTCATCCCCGAAGCCCGCATTCTTCCCAACGCCGGAATAGTGCCGGGCATTGACGGGCAGAAGATGAGCAAGTCCTACGGGAATACGATTGGCATTTTTCTCGAAGGCAAGGAATTGAAGAACAGGGTTTTTTCTATCGTCACCGACTCCGCTCCCGTGGAAGCGCCCAAGGATCCCGGCGGCAACAACGTTTTCAACCTCCTGAAGTTTTTCTGCACACCGGGGGAAGCGTCGGAATGGCGCGAACGTTTTCTCGCCGGCGGTCTTAAGTACTCCGACGCCAAGAAACGGCTTTACGAGCTGCTCAGTGAGACATTCGGCGAAGCAGCCGCGCGCAGAAGAGAGCTTGTCAAGCATCCGGATTACGTTGAAGACGTTCTCAAAAAAGGCGCCATGCGGGTCAAACCGGTGGCGCAGGCCACCCTGGATAGGGCGAGAAGGGCCTGCGGGATCGCCTGAAGGATAGTATGGTTTTAACGCTGAAAGGAGGTTCATTCAAATGTCGTATCCGCAATCTTCCGTCAAGATGCTAAAGGACAAACAACGCATGAAAGCGACGCTCGCCATCCTGGCTGCCGCTCTCTTCGCATTTCCTGTCTTCGGCGCCGCCCCGCCAAAGATAAAAGCGCCCTCGCTCCGGAGCGTGCGCGCGACCATGGGCATACCTTCAACGAGCCTTGCCTTGCGGGGACAGCGGGATGCCGTTGGTTACGCTTCGACGGCCGCGCAAATGGCGGAAGTATGGAAAGCATCTACGTCGCCTCCACTGCCCATGGTTCTCGGAAAGGCCGTGAATGCCCCGGTTGCCGGCATTCTCTGCCCTCACGACGACTACGTCTACGCCGGGCGCGTCTACCGGAAGCTCGTACCTCTTGTTAAGGCTGAAACCGTCGTGGTTATCGGGGTTTTTCACGCATGGCAACGCTTCGGGGCGAGGAACGTCTTGATCTTCGACCGCTACAAGGCGTGGCGGAGTCCCGACGGCCCCATCGTCGTCTCCAACCTGAGGGAGGACCTTATCAAGCGGTTGCCGAAGGCCGAAAGGATTCAGAACACCGCGATGCAGGACGAGGAGCACTCGGTCGAAGCCATCGTCTACTGGTTGAAACACGTTGACCCGGCCGTTCAAATCGTACCCATACTGGTGCCTGAAATGAATTTTGCCAGGATGCGGAAGTTGGCCGCCGACCTTGGAGACGCGCTGAAGGGTTCGATGGCCGTGCGAAGCTGGAAAGTGGGCAGGGACGTTGACGTCGTTATCTCCTCGGACGCCGTTCACTACGGCCCTGACTTCGATTACACCCCCTATGGACCCGGAGGAGTAAGCGCCTACACGAAAGCCACGGCGCAAGACCTACGTCTACTAAAGGGACCTCTCGAAGGAAGGCTGACCACGGGAAAAGCGCGGCTGATCTTCGGCGCCCTCTGCGACGCTGCGAACCCCGAGAAGTACCGAATCACGTGGTGCGGCCGCTTCAGCGTTCCCTTCGGCATGTTGCTGCTTAACCAATTGGCCGATATCAGGGAAGTTCCACTGGCTTACGCCACGTCGGTCGGTTGGCCGGAGCTGAAGATGAAGGGCCGCCTTCCGGCAGCAACGGCGCCCGACAGCTTATACCACTTTGTAGGCTACCCGGGCGTGGAGTTCGTAGCCGCGGGCGCTGCCAAGCCCAAGACTCTTAACCTTAAATAGAACCCGGGGGCGCCCGCGCACTTTCTCCCGATACCCGTGGTCCCCGAGTCCGGGGATCCCGCGGTCAAAGAGAGGCGTCAGCCGACCCATACGCTCTTTATATTGACGAACTCCCTGATTCCGAAGACGCCCAGCTCTCGGCCATAGCCCGATTGTTTCACTCCGCCGAAGGGCATCCTGGGATCGGATTTGACAATGCCGTTAACAAAGACGGCGCCGGCCTCCACCATGGCGGCGAGTTTCTCACCCCTGGTTGTATCGCGGGTCCATATGCTCGCTCCAAGGCCGAAGCCGGAGGCGTTGGCCAAGGCGATGGCGTGATCGGCGTCCCCGGCGGTGATTACCGCCGCTACGGGGCCGAAGGTTTCCTCGTCAAAGGCCGCCATACCGGGCTTCACATCGGTAATAACCGTTGGTTCATAGAAAAAACCCTTGGTTTCCAGCCGCTTCCCACCGGTCAGAAGGCGCGCGCCGGCGGCCACGGTACGCTCCACTTGACCCTGTAAGTCCTCAAGCAGGTCCAGGCGGGCAAGCGGACCAACCTTCGTTGAACGCTTCGCCGGGTCTCCCACAACCAGCTTTTTCATTTCACCAACCAAGGCCTTCTCGAAAGCCTCCTCAACCGGCGCTTCTATGATGAAACGCTTGGCTGCTATGCAGCTCTGGCCGCTGTTAAGCGTTCTTGCCACGGCAGCCGAACGAGCCGCCTCTTCCACGTCCGCGTCGGCCAGGACAATGAAGGGATCGGAGCCTCCGAGTTCAAGGACGCTCTTCTTCAAGACCGCCCCCGCTTGAGCCGCCACGGCCCGGCCCGCAGGGTCGCTACCCGTTAATGTTACGGCGCACACCGCCGGGTGGCGTATGATTCCCTCCACGGCGGATGAACCCATGAGCAGCGACTGGAAGAGCCCCTCGTCAAAGCCGGCCTCACGAAAAACGTTTTCTATGGCGATGGCGCAGCCCGTAACGTTTGAGGCGTGTTTTAGAAGAGCCACGTTTCCGGCCATCAGTGCCGGTGCCGCGAATCGTAAGACCTGCCAGAAGGGAAAGTTCCACGGCATTACGGCGAGGACGGGACCGATTGGGTCGAAGCGGACGAAGCTGTGCGAACCATCGGTTTTGACCTCCTCGGGTGAAAGAAAAGCCTCGGCCTCTTCGGCGTAGAAGTCACAGACCCACGCGCACTTCTCTACCTCCGCTTCGGCCTCCACTATGGGTTTGCCCATCTCCCGCGTCATCAGCGCCGCGTAACTCGCCTTCCCCCGGCGCAGTCCGGCAGCGGCCCGTTTCATCAGACGACCTCGTTCGGCAAAGGAAGTAGTCCTCCAGGAACCGAAGGCTCTAACGGCTCGTTGCAACCGCTCCTCCACCTCTGCCGGGTCGTGCTCCCGGTACTCCCTAATAACCTCTTGTGTCGTCGGATTTACGCTTATCATCACTTTCTACCTCCATACGGCCGCCACGATGGCCGTCTTTGATTATTCTACCGCATCCGCTATTGGTCCCGTTAGAATTATACGGAATAAAGTGGACCCCGTTGTCAAGACAAGGGGTCCACCATAATCCACCGCCTAACCGAGGACCGAGGGCGGCGGGGAAGGCTTAGATGCAAGGCGCCGAGACGATTTGAGCGCAGGCGTAGTAGCGCTACGTTGAGCATCAAATCGGCGAAAGCAACACCGCAGATGAGCCTTATCCCGCGGTACGAATCCCGGTGCAGGTGGTGAATTATGGTTTACTTTAAGCTGCCGGGGTAATTCTTCCCACCCACCCACATCAGGAACCCAGGCGTCGTGGTGTCCACCAGGAAGAAACTTGGTCGTAACAGGGTAACCCCTTAATTCCCAACACATTACGAACCTAGCGCCATCCGGTTCTTACCTGGAATATCCGCTATATATGGGAACTGCCATAGCATGTTGTACAAGGCTTGTGAGGTCCATACGTTGAAGGTGTTAAGGCTACATCATGGCGCCCAAAAACACCCTTATAGGATGTATATCAATCAATCACTTGCATCACTTCAGGTGGTGGAAGAGCCGTTACAGGTAGGATTTCTTACAATTCGGGACCGATCGGCCTACCTGTAGTTTCCGAAGGTCAGTTCGACGCCGAAATCTTTTTCCTTCAGGAGGGCGATGACACCCTGAAGGATATCTCGCGAGGGACCGGAAACACGGACCTTTTCACCTTCTATCGAGGCCTGTATCTTTTTAAGCCTGGCTTCCTTGATGATTTTTACCATTTTGCGGCACGTCTCAATATCCAGCCCGGACACAAGTTCGACCTCCTGTTTGATTCTGTCGCCACCGACCCTTTGAAGGGCGCCCCTCCGGCAGTTGCTTATGGGAACCTTCCGCCGAAGGAGCTTCGAAAGGAGAATCTCCCACATCGCCTTGAGCTTCATGTCGTCGGGCGCTTCCAGAAGAATAAGGTTGTCGGACTTCTTGAGTTCCAGGATGGTCTTCACGCCCTTGAAGTCGTAGCGTTGGGCTATCTCCTTCCGGGACTGGTTCACGGAATTCTGGACCTCCATGAGGTCCACGCCGGTAGTTACGTCAAAGGACTCGTTTTTTGCCATGTAAAAGCTCCTATCAACAGCACTGTAAGGGCCTGCCGCAGTTTACTTTTTTACGTCTCCGGTTGCCGCGCCGTGAAGTTTAACCTCCACCTTGTTTTCCAGGTGGTCGTAGTAATCCTTGAGGACGGCTATGACTTCGGGCTTGGAAAACTCCTTGGGCACCGGTTTCCCTTCGCTCATCAGTTTCCTCAGCATCGTGCCGGAAAGAAGCAGTCTGGCGCCGCTCCTGTACTCGCCGTTCTCGTCGATTACGGCCTTCTCGTCGTGGGGACAGGTTTTCATCGACGCCATGGAACCGCACTTGAAGCAGTAGAAGGTCCAGTCCATACAAAGGGGCTGGAGCTTCAACGATCCGCGGGGAATTTCGTGGAAGATACCCTGGGCGTCGAAGGGTCCGTAGTAGTCGCCTACTCCGGCGTGGTCACGACCGACGATGAGGTGGGAGCAACCGTAGTTCTGGCGAAAGACGGCGTGGAGAAGCGCTTCCCTGGGACCGGCATAGCGCATTTCGAGGGGGTATCCGCCCTGGATGACGCGCTCCTTGCGGAAGTAGTTGTTCACGAGGGCGTCTATCGCCTTGACCCTTACCTTGGCGGGAATGTCGCCCGGCTTCAACTTGCCTACGAGCTGGTGAATGTAGACTCCATCGCAAACCTCGATGGCTATCCAGGCAAGGTAGGCGTGGGAGTTGTGCATGGGGTTGCGGAGTTGCAATGCCGCCACCGTGGTCCACCCCCGTTCATCGAACATCTTTCTGGCTTCGGCGGGGCGTTGGTAGATCTTGCCGAACATCTCAGGATAGTAGGATTCGGAAAGAACCTTGACGGAACCGGCCAGATTCACCTCGGCCTGGGCCATAACCTTTTGTACGCCGGGGTGCGCTTCGTCGGTGGTCTTGAAGACCTGACGGCATTCGTGGGCCTTGTCGATAGTGTATTTCTCGGTGACCCTCATGGTTCCCATGAGGGTGTTGGTCTCGGTGTCCAGGAGGGCCACCTCCTCGTTGGGAGCGATGGAATCGGCGAGGGTCTTCTCGGCCGACAGTGTTATGGGAATAGGCCAGAAGAGGTCGTTCTTGGCGGGCATGGTGAAGGTGTCGCAGCACCCCAGCCAGTCGGCTTTGCCCATGAATCCATCAAGAGGGGTAAAAGCGCCGATGCCCATCATAATGAGGTCTCCCGTCTCCCGGCTGGTAAGCGGAATCGTCTTCATGCCCGCGGTTTTTCCGATCTCTTCCTCCCGTGCCCGACCCTCAAGAAGAAGCGGTTTCAGCGTGTCGCTGCCGTGTGGAGCTACCAGTTTACTCATCCATAACCTCCTCGAAATGAGCCTACATGGGTATCCAATGATCCTACGCGGGTGGGCTGTGGACATCCACCCATTCTTGTACATCGTACTACACCGCTTTCAATAAAACACGCCGGCCTCGGTCCCCGGCTAGATGGCGGATTCAAGTGAAGAATTCGGTGTTGTGTCCCGAATGGCGCTAACTCAAGGTTTCTTGTATTTGTTTCTATGGGGAATCTCTTTGAATTCGGTTCTTGAAAGGTTTGGTGCCGGGGATTACGACGCCCGGACGGGAAGACGGCTTCCGATAGATTCGGGGCCTGCCACGGAGTTCAGCGCCTTCAACCCACCGCTCTTTCGGGTTATACTTCGGGCGGAGGGACGCCGGTGTTCATGAAAAACCAGCGCGTGGGCAAGTACAGGATCAAGGCTCCC
>CAZIBS010000003.1:0-13422 GCA_964537405.1 uncultured Thermoanaerobaculia bacterium
GCCAATCGCGGGCAGTACCGGTATCAGCCACAGAAAACTTACTGGAATCATGGCTATCCTTTCAATTCCCGTGCTTCATCCACGTTGACCGTGTGCTTAAGGCGATAGAGGGCGACCAGCAAACCGAGGCCGACTGCGGCCTCTCCGGCTGCCACGGCGATGAGAAAAATAGTGAAGACCTGCCCGACCAGATTGTGCCAATGGTGGGAAAAAGTGATGAAGTTGATGCCCGCGCCCGCGAAGATCAACTCAATGGAAAGAAGAATCACGATGAAGTTTCTCCTGGCGAGAACGCCGAAAAGACCCAGGCAGAAGAGCAGAAAACCCAACAGTACGAGAGCGGCTGTAGACACGTCAGAGCTCCTTCTTTGCCAGGAAGACTCCGCCGACAACGGCTACGAGGAGCAGCACCGAAGCGGCCTCGAAGGCGTAGAGATAATCGCCGTAGAGAACCCTTGCCACCCTTTGCGTATTTGTGTCCCGCTTCAAGGCTTTCCTGACCGGTCGGGTGCTGTTCCCGGCCGGAGCAGCCACGGCGGGTGCGGATTGCGGAGGTAGGGCGTAGTCGCTGTGGTAGAGTTTGTGGCCTCCCCACAGGAAGAGGGCCAACACAAGGATAAAAACAGGCCAGGCCTGGCTATGGGTCTGCCGGGAAAGCCTGAGGACGTCGCTGTCCACCAACATGATGCCGAAGAGGTAGAGCACCAGTATGCCGCCGGCGTAAACCAGGATCTGGACAACCGCCACGAACTCCGCCCCCAGCGCCAAGTAGAGTATGGCTATACCCATGAAGCCCACAAGAAGCGAGATGGCGGAAGAAACCGGGTGGCGGGAGAGCACCACTCCGAGTGCGCAGAGCACTATGAGACACGAAAGCAAAATCCAGCCCAACGTCATCCCAATCCTCCCCGGCCGTGTCGGACGCTTTAACGCTTCCCGGCTCAGCCCGTTTCCGCTTAACTCCTACCCGGCGTTATCCACCACGTTCTCTATCAATCCCTGCTTAAAATGCTTGACTTCAAGGTCGTAGGGCAGGGTTTCCTTGTCAAAGAGGTAGTCATCCTGCTTGTATGAAGCCATCTCAAACTCCTGCGAGTGGTGAATAGAACTCGTAGGGCACGCATCAACACACATTCCGCAGTGGAGGCAGTGATCCAGCGAAATGTAAAACTGCAATGGACGCTTATCGACCTTGAAGACCTCCTTCGAAGGCTTGAAGACCTTAATGCAATCCTCCGGGCAGGCTTTCTCGCACATAAGGCAGGAGATGCAACTGTCGATCGTGACGTGAAGCCGCCCCTTTGTCCGGTAGGGCAGAACGGGTCTCTTGTCCGGGTAGAACTCCGTAACCTTCGGTTTCCTGAACCACTTGAAGGTGACGGAAAGGCCCTCGGCCAACTCCGGAAAGGTCATCATGCGTACGAGGCGTTTCAGTGCTGAAGCCATGGCCTTACCTCACAAGATAGAGCTTGAGTCCCGCCACCAGAACCAAGTTGACCAGGGCGATGGGAAGGAGAACCTGCCAACCGATCTTGAGGAGCTGGTCGTAACGGTACCGGGGGAAGGTTGCCCGTATCCAGATATAGAAATAGAGAAAAATGGCGGACTTGATGCCGAAGGCGGCCAGCCCAAGAATGCTGGTTACCCACGGATGGGCCACGCCGAAGGTATGGTAGGGAAACCAGGGAATCAGGTACCCGCCGAGGAAGAGGCTCGTAGCCACGCAGCAAACCAGTATGATGTTGGCGTACTCCGCCATGAAATAAAAGGCGAAGCGCATTCCCGAATACTCGGTGTGGAAACCACCCACGAGTTCGCTCTCGGCCTCCGGGAGGTCGAAGGGCGCCCTGTTGGTTTCCGCCACGGCTGCAACCATGTAAACTCCGAAGGCGAGGATCAATGGGACGATAAAGACCACGTGGTGCTGGGCCTTGATGATGTCGCTCAACCTGAAGGAGCCGGCCATAAGAATGACGCTGATAACCGCCAGGGTTAAGGGAATCTCGTAGGCCATCATCTGGCTTGCCGAACGCAGGCTGCCCAGGAGGGGATACTTCGAACCGGAGGACCATCCCCCGAGGATTATGCCGAAGATACCAAGAGAACCGATGGCCAGCAGAAAAAGAATCCCGATGTTTACGTCACCTATCACGAAGGCGTGGTGCGCACCCGATGGCGTCACCCATTCCGGCGCGAAGGTGATGATGGCGTAGCCCGCAAAGGCCGGCGCGATGGCAAATATTGGGGCCAGCCTGAAGAGGATAGGCCTGGCATTAGTCGGGATGATGTCCTCTTTGAGAACCAGTTTCAGGCCGTCGGCGATCGGCTGTATGAGGCCCGCGGGACCCACACGGTTAGGCCCGATCCTGGACTGAAAAAAGCCCAGCAACCGGCGTTCGAGCCATACGGCGTAAGCCACGAAAAAAGAGACCACACCCAGCAGGATGAGAATTTTGAGCAAGCTCCAACCGATCTCCTGCATGAAAGCGGCGAAGGTCATCGGCTCGTTGCTCCTTCTCTTACGGACTCGCGCATTCCTGGTTTCATAGCCTTAGCCCCTAGCGGTCCACTTCGCCCAAAACGATGTCGAGGGAGCCGATGTTGGCCACCACGTCGGCTACCAGTCCTCCCACGACCATCGTTTCAAGGCCCTGAAGGTTCACAAAAGACGGCGCCCTGACGTGTACCCGCCACGGTTGGGTCGTACCGTCGCTCACGATGTAAAAGCCCAACTGCCCCTTCGTTCCTTCCACCGATGCGTAGGCTTCTCCGGCCGGAGGCCTGATTATCTTCGAAACCTTGGCCATAAGGTCGCCCTCCGGCATACCGTCCAAAGCCTGCCGGATGATGCGAACGCTCTGGCGCATTTCCCTGACGCGGCACAGGTACCGGTCGAAGACGTCGCCATTGGTTCCCAGGGGAATCTCGAAGTCGAAATCCTCGTAAGAAGAGTAAGGAATGGCCTTCCGAACGTCGAAGTTTACACCGCTGCCCCTGAGAGCGGGACCGGAAAGACCGAAGTCTATGGCGTCCTCCGCGGAGATAACGCCGACTCCCATGGTTCGCTGCCTCCATATCCTGTTGCCGGTCAGGAGCGTTTCGTACTCGTCAACGCGCTTTGGCAACTCGGTGATGAAGTCCCTGCACAACCTCTCCCATCCCCTGGGAAAATCGAGACGTACTCCGCCGATTGGATAGGCATTTTGCAGAAGGCGCTGGCCCAGCATGGACTCGAAGAGATCCATGATGGTCTCCCGCTCCCTGAAACCGTAGAAGAGAACGGTCATTGCACCGAGGTCCAGGGCGTGTGTTCCCAACCAGAGCAGGTGGTTGGAGAGGCGCTGGAGTTCATCCAAAACCACCCTTATATATTGGGCGCGCTTCGGTATCTCCACGCCAAGGAGCTTCTCCACGGCGCCGACGTAGCCGTGGGAGTTCAACGCCGCGCCGACGTAGTCGAGACGGTCGTAGATGGGCGCGCACTTTGGATAGGTACGAAACTCGCTCCACTTCTCTATGCCCCGGTGAAGGTAGCCGATGACGGATTCGATGTTGGTAACTCTCTCCCCGTCGAGCTGAAGAATCGCACGAAAAACCCCGTGGGTAGCCGGGTGCTGCGGGCCGAAGTTTATCTCCATGCTGTTGGATTCGAGAACCTTCCGGAGGGGCTCATTCGGCATCCCGCGCCTCCTTGATAATACGCGTGGCCTCTTTGAGGTCGTCGGGCAGGTAACGGGGCTTGGAAAACTTGTTCGCCCGGATCTCCTCCTCCTTCGGACCTCCGAGGGGATATTCTTTCCTCAGCGGATGGCCCTCCCACCCTTCCGGGAGGAGGATCGTCTTCAGGTTGGGGTGGCCTTCGAATACGATGCCGAACATGTCGTGGACCTCCCGCTCCATCCAGTCGGCCGTCCGCCAAACCACCGTTGCGGTGGGACAGGGCTCCTGGTCGCCCAGTTGGGTCTTGACACGCACAAAACGACCCTTGGAGAGTGAGAAGCAGTGGTATACCACCTCGAAGGGCTTCTCATTATTGGGATAGTGCGCGGCGGTAAGGTCCGAAAGATAGTTCATTGCGCAGTCCGGGTCGTTTTTGAGGAAGGTCAGCGCTTCAATAATCTTCTCTTTTTTTACGAGAAGGGCAGCCTCGCCGCAAGGGCTCTTGACGCCCGTCACCGACCCTGAAAAGGCCGACTGAAGTTTTTCAGTAACGAGAGAAGTAACCACTTCGCCGGTGGGTTCCCAAGCCTTTGGTACCGCCGGGACGGCGACTTTGGGTGCCGTCTTCCCGGTTTCGACCTTGCCGCCGGTTTTTTCGTCGGCCATTACTATCCCTTTACCAACTGTCCGCTCTGAACACCGAGCCCTCTTCTTTCATAGTCGTCAACGACTTCGGGAATTTCTTTGCCTCTCTTCATCCAGCCCTTAGTCACCTTGTCTTTTTTAACGCCGTAGTAGAAACTTTCCCGAACCGCCTCTGGTTTCCTGATCTTGTACTGCAGTTTCATCAATGCGTAGAGGAGCGCTTCGGGCCTGGGAGGACACCCGGGTACGTAAACGTCCACCGGTATCAAGTTCTTGATTCCCTGAACCACCGCGTAGGTGTCGAAGGGACCGCCCGCCACGGTGCAGGCGCCCATACCTATGACCCACCTGGGTTCCGGCATCTGGTCGTAGAGGTGGCGGACAATCGGCGCCATCTTTTCCGTAACGGTCCCCGCCACGATCATCAGGTCGCTCTGCCTGGGCGAGGGACGAAAGACCTCGGAGCCGAACCGGCTGATGTCGTAACGCGACGCGGAGGTCGCCATCATCTCAATGGCGCAGCAAGCCAGCCCGAAGGTCATCGGCCAGAGCGAATTGCGCCTGCAGTAATCGAAGGCTACGTTAAGCTTCGTAAAGCCCACCCAGGAGGGGTAGCTTTCGTTCATTCTTCCCACCTGAGAGCGCCCCTGGCCCATACCCACGCGTAGGCCGCTATGAGTAAACCCAGGAAAACCATTACTTCCACAAAGCCGAAGAGACCCAGCCTGTCGAAATCCACGGCCCATGGGAGGAGAAAGACCGTCTCCACGTCGAAGACGAGAAAAACGACCGCGACGACGTAAAAATGGACGGAGACCTTGCCTCCGGGCGATTCGTGAACGTCAAGACCGCACTCGTAGGGCCTGAGCTTGGCGGCGTCGTAGTGCTTGGGCCTGAAGAACCAACCCAATATCATGGTGGCGGGCACTATTAAAACGGCAATCAACAAAAAAATACCGATGGAAACGTAAGATTCCATTGATCCTTCCCCCAAGAATACACCGGATTGAACCGGCTACCGCAGGCTCAGAATCTTACGCCGACGAGCCAACGCTGTCAAGCGCCTTAAATCCCCCAAATTCCGAGATGGGTGCGAAAGGAATAAGTCGGCGGAGCATTGGAAACGAAATCGAAGGGGTTGGCCGAGCTTACGAGCGGTTATAGCGGCATGGGAACGACGAACCCGCTTTCCCGTTATCCCCGGGACACCGGGGATCCGGTGTGGATTCCCGCCTTCGCGGGAATGACGAACGGGAGGTGCGGGAATGACGAGCGGGAGTGCGGGAATGACGAACGATTGGTCCGGAGAAAGAGGTCAACGTTTCTTTCGTGACCCTGATTCCGCGATTGAAACGCCCGCGCCTTCCTTTGGAAAAAAAGCATTTCCTGGAAAGGGAGCCCCACCCCGCCCTTGGCGCCTTCCAGGCCTTCGGCCCGAAGGCCCCAAATCCATTGATGAGTGAAACGTCATTCTCCCGGATACCCGGCCTGTTGGACCTTGTGCGGCTATCCACATCAACCGTCGCTGGATTGGGGTGATGCGGTTCTCGCTGTGTTCTCCCCTTTGGTGATACCAGTTCAGCGTCTCTTCCGAGGTTTTATGCGTTTCAATGCCCGTCGTATCAATATCCGGTGGGTATTCTGGTCTTTTACTCTCCCACGATGGTCAGGACGGAATTGATGAGGGCTGCTAAGGAAAACGGTTTTCTTACCACCTTGCTTATGCCCAATTCGGCGAGGGCGTCCCCGGAAGGCAGGTCAAAAGCCGCGGAAACGAGGATGGCGGGTGCCTTTATCTCGTGGGCCCTGATCCGGGAGAGCATGGACAAACCGTCCATGTGGGGCATCATCGTATCCGTCACTATACAGTGCGGCGGAGTAGCCAGAGCCGCGGAAAGGCCCTTCAGGCCGTCCCCGGCCTCCACGACGCGCAGGCCCTCCCTTTCGAGAAGCGTGCGGATGAGTAAACGAATATGGTTGTCGTCCTCCACCAGAAGAATCGTCTTCATCGGAGCGTGGGAAGGACAGCGGTAAGCCGCCATACACCCCCCTCCCACGAAATCCCACAGTTGCCACCGGCCCCTTCGAGAAGGGTCTTGAGGTAGGGCAGTCCGGGATCGACCCACGCGGCAACGGGCTTGTTGGACGGAATGAAGACTTTTCTCATGAGCCTGGCCGGGTCAAGGCATTCCCTGTCTCCATCCAGGGTCCAGCTTATTTCGCACGCACCGGCAACGCTTTTGAAGGACCAGACCGGAGCCTTTTCCGCGGTGGCAAAGAGGGAGAGACAGGCGCCAAGAAGCCCGGTCTCCAGTTCTTCGCGCGGCAGGCTCACCTTTTGCTTTCCGGCTTCGCCGGTCGGGGGAGCAATAGGCAGTTTTTCCTCGTCGATTCTCCGGGCAAGCCCCGCGACAAACCCCGAAAGGCTCCACGGGGAAACCGCTTCCAGCGTTTCCTTGAGACGGCGGGTCCGCCAGTACCAGCCCAGCATTCGTTCCATTGTTCGGGTGTTCTTCTTAATAATATCCAACGCTTCCGCCACCTCCGGGGCGGGAGAAGCAATGTAGAGAGTCAGCAGGTAATGGGCGCCGGCAAGGTTGGTGAGGGGTGTTGCTACGTCGTGTTCGAAGAAGATACGCTCTTCGTCCTGCATCAGTGTTTCCTCCTGAATTCAGATGGATCGATGTCCAGTCTCTTTAGGTGTTCGTAGACGTTTTTCCTGGATATTCCGGCGTCCTTCGCAACCTCCTTCACGTTACCCATTCGCCGGTCAAGGGCCTGGAGAAAGTAATTCCTATGAAATCCGGCCAGGGCGTTCTTCAGGGGCCCGAGCTTACCGTTCTTGTCGGATTTATCGGGCCTTTCACCAACGCGGAGGATGTCCCGAGGTCCGATCAACTCGGAACGGCACAGCACCAGCGCGCGCCTGATGGTGTTCTCCAGTTCCCGCACGTTGCCCGGCCAGTCGTAGGAAGACAACTCCTTAACGGCTTCGCTCGTGATGCCCTTCACCGTTGGGTTTATGCTCTCGCGGTGGGTTCGTATGAAGTGGTCTATGAGAAGGGGCACGTCGCCTTTACGCTCCCTGAGGGAAGGAATGTTAACAGTTACCACGTTCAGCCTGTAGTAGAGATCTTCCCTGAATCGACCTTTTTCGATCTCCTTTAAAAGGTCCTTGTTGGTGGCGACGAGAATCCGGACGTCGGTGGGTATCATCTTGGTGCTGCCCAACCGGCGAATACACCCGTCCTGCAGCACCCGCAAAAACCTTATCTGGATGGATAAAGGCGCGTCTCCAATCTCGTCGAGGAAAAGCGTTCCGCCGTCGGCTTCTTCGAAAAGCCCCCTTTTATTGGCCGAGGCGCCGGTAAATGCGCCCTTGGTATAGCCGAAGAGTTCGCTTTCGAGAAGTGTCTCCGGGAGGGCGCTGCAGTTTACGGGAACAAACGGCTTTGAAGCCCTGGCACTTAAAGAGTGTATCTGTTTGGCCACCAATTCCTTCCCCGTTCCACTCTCACCGGAGATTACGACCGGAACGTCGCGCTTCGCCAGCAGGTTGACCAACTGAAAAAGTCGCCTCATACCGGGGCTCAAACCGATTATTTCGGGGGCGTCCCGGCTCTTCGAGAGGATGGAGCGAAGATCGCCCAGCTCGCGCTTCAGCCTGTATTCATCGAGAACCTTCCGGACCTTCAGGAGAAGTTCCCCTGGAATAACCGGCTTGGTAATGTAGTCCGAAGCGCCCGCGTGTATGGCCTGAACCGCCGTCTCAATGGAAGCGTACGCGGTGATAATCATAACTCCCACTACCGGATGAGTTCTCTTAATCTTTTGAGTCAGCGCCAACCCGTCCATTCCGGGCATCACAAGGTCTGAAAGAACCAAGTTCACCTCATCGGCCGCAAGAATGGCCAAGGCCATCCGCCCGCTCTTCGCCTTCAGAACGCGGTATCCATCGTGTTCCAGTATTCGGCCGAGAATGAGGAGAGTGCCGGGGTCGTCGTCTACTACGAGCAGCGTGGATTTTCCTTCCATGAGACCTCCAAGCCCTTTTAATAATAGACCCGCGGGGAACTCCGGGCAAGCCGTTCCATGGAAACTGCTTTTGCGGGCAGGGTGTGGAGAGATTAAACCTTTTTCATCCCCTTCGTGTCTTAGTAAGATAGCACGCCCACTGGGGGCGAGGGAGAAGAAGGAGGTATCAATGAAAACCGCAGGTCGTTTTATTACAATCACACTGTTCGGAATGGCGGTTACAGCCCTGGGACTCATGGCCCAGACGCCCCCGGGTGGAGCGTGGCTCGGTGGGCCCGTTCAATCGGTAGGCACGGCGTCCCTTGTTGTTCAGGGACTGTCTTTGCAGATAACCGAGAGCACGCACCTTGTTACGATAGACGCGAACGGGATATTTGAGCCGATCACAATAGACGCGGTCACCCCCGGAAATCCCTTCCAGGGCCGCATGATAATCGCCGATGGAGTTCCAACGCTGACCCACGGCTACGTCGGAACACCTTTTTTCTGGCATGGGGTGGTTACGGCGCTCAACCTTGACGAGGACGGCAACCTCCTAAGCCTGGAACTTGACAACACGCTAACCGTCAACGCTTCTCAGGCCGTAATCATCGGTAAGGCACCCGGCAGCGAAGGCGATACAAACATGGATGCTATAGAAGCGGTGACTGTCCAAGATTCCGACCCCTTTCTTCTGCAGGTCGGCTCAACGGTAGGCGTGGCCGGCATAAGCAGAGACGGCGTTTTTTCCGCAACATTGGTGAATGTTGCGGCCGTGGATTTCGCCTCGCGCGGAACGATTGGCCAAGTATATAGAAACGACAACGGCCACGTTATCGGCTTCGACTTAAACCACAACGGAGCTACCCGCTCAATCCACGTAACCATCTACACCCGCATTATGAAGGGGCGCCACCCCGCTTCTCCCGATTCATTGAAGTCCGGCCAGCGGGTGAAGGTTGTCGGCAAGGTGCTCGCCGACGACACGGTTCTCTCCTATAAAGTCAAAATCGTCAAGCAGTAAGAGGAAGAGAATGAAAGATTGCTGAAGCGGGCGGCTTGCCGCCCGTTTTTTCTTTGCTCTCGTTACCTTGATTCATCTTGAATCGAGCAATACAACGGCGTGGCAGGCAACGGCAAGACCTTTGCCTATCTCTCCCAGCCCCTCCGAACTCTTTGTCTTTAATCCAACGTAGTTTTTCTCAAGACCCAGAAGAGAGGCTACTTTCAGCCGAATAGACTCTCGGTGGGGAACCATCCTGGGGGTTTCCAGAATCAACGTCAGGTCAACATTAACGATTCGGAACCCGGCGGCGGCGACTCTTGCAACTACCTCCCCGCATAAGAGAGAGCTGTCGGCGCCACGCCACTTCGGATCGGTGTCAGGAAAGAAGCCGCCGATCTCTCCAAGGGCGGAAGCACCCAGTAACGCGTCCATCAGCGCATGGAGCACGACGTCGGCGTCCGAGTGACCGACGGCGCCTCTTGGCGATGGAACCAATACTCCTCCGAGGATGAGAGGTCTGCCCTCTTCCAGCCGGTGGAGGTCCCAGCCATGGCCTATCCTCATCCCGGCCCCACAATGAGCGCTTCAAGAAGGGTGAAGTCCCCCGGGAAGGTAACCTTGAGGTTCTTTGTGGTTCCTGAAACCCAAACAACCCTTCCACCGGCTCGCCTGACGTAGGAGGCATCATCCGTTCCCTCGAAACCCTCCTTAATGCCGGCTTCGTAGGCCTTCTTCAGAACCGCATAGGGAAAAGCTTGCGGAGTCCGTGCCATGACCACCTTTGACCGGTCAACCACATCATCAAGTAAATGTTCGCCCGAAACGCTCCAAATGGTGTCCACCGACCGGTTTCCCAGTATGGCGCCGTCGGCCGAGGAAAGAGCGCGAAGCAAGGCCCGGACGTCTTCACGCAGGACTATGGGACGCGCTGCGTCGTGGACCAGTACGACCTCCGGCCCATCTTCTTCGAGGGCATCAAGAACGGAAAGTGCGGAAGCCTGCCTGGTGACGCCCCCGGCAACACGGCCGCGATACTTTTTTGGAGAGAAGGAATCCACTATTAAATCCCATGCGTCAAGGCACTCGGCGGGAATCGCGACCCTGATGGTTTCAATCTCCTCCATGGCGTCAAAGGCCATGAGGCTGTGCATGATGAGGGGCCGTCCCGCAAGCGTTCGGAAGGGTTTTGGCAATCCGACGTCCATCCGGCTTCCCATACCGCCCGCAAGGAGGGCCACGCAGACCCGGGGGTGTCTCTCCACGTCACACCTCAAGGATAGCCGCTTCCTTCCGGGAGACCGAATGGCTGATCTCCTCAATAGCCTTGTCGTGGAGTTCTTGAATCCTGGAGTATCCCAGCTCCCTGTCGTCCTCGGAGATATCCTTGTCTTTTTCCAGCTTATCCAATTCCGAACGGCCTTCGTGACGTACGTGCCGAACGGCCACCTTGCCCCTCTCCCCGAATTCCCTGGCCCTCTTGCACAACTCCTTGCGCCGCTCCTCCGTCAACTGCGGGACCGGCAGGCGTATGACGCGCCCGTCGTTCGAGGGAGTCATTCCAATGTTGGCTTCGAGGATGGAGCGCTCTATCCCGGCAATCTGCTTAGGATCGAAGGGTTGGATCAATATCATCCTTGGCTCCGGTAGGGAGAGCGTCGCGGTCTGGTTCAGGGAAACCTTGGAGCCATAATAGTCCACTTGAACCGGTTCCAGGATGGAAAGAGACGCCTTGCCGGTCCTGAGAGTGGCCAGTTCCCGGCGAGTGGATTCAACGGTCAATGCCAGTTTGTTTTCCGTATCCTTCAGAACATCTTTAACCATCGTCTCTCTCCTTATCTTATGCATCAATATCCATCTTTCCATTATGACGACCGGAGGCGAATACTGCAACGGGCCTGAATCCCCCACCTAAACCGGGATTCGCCCGCCTATCACGTTGCGCGCAGGCAGGTAGGCCGGACAAAGCTCATCTGCGTTGTTGCCGTCGCCGGTTTGATGTTCGATGCAGCTAAACTACGACTCCGCTCAAACCGTCTCGGTGCCCTCGGTCCTCGGTTAGGTGACGGATGCCGGTTCAGCTTACCAGCGTGCCTATCTTGCTGCCCTCTACTATTCGCCGTATGTTTCCATGCTCAAAGAGGTTGAAGACCCGGATTGGCAGCGCGTTTTCCATGCAGAGGCTGATAGCCGTGGCGTCCATTACCTTCAGGCCTCGTTCCAGCGCTTCCAGGTAGGTGATAGTGTTGAACCTCACGGCCTTTGAGTCCTTATTGGGATCGGCGCTGTAGACGCCATCAACCTTTGTGGCCTTGAGGAGGAGTTCCGCTTTTATCTCGATGGCCCTAAGCGCCGCGGCGGAGTCGGTTGTAAAGTAGGGATTGCCCGTACCGGCAGCGCAGATTACAAGTCTTCCCTTTTCAAGGTGGCGAATGGCCCTACGCCGAATGTAGGGTTCGGCAACGGCGTGCATCTCTATGGCGGTCATCAGGCGGGTCGGGACGCCTTCTATTTCCAAGCCGTTCTGAAGGGCAAGGCCGTTGATAACGGTGGCGAGCATACCCATGTGGTCCGCCGTCACCCTTTCCAGTCCTTCTTTTTCGGCGCTGATGCCCCTGAAAATATTTCCGCCCCCTACAACAACGGCCATGGATATACCCATGCCGTGAATCTCTTTGAGTTCCTTGGCAACGATGGAAACCGCCGCCGCGTCGACACCGCACCCCCCCTTTCCCATCAGTGCTTCGCCGGACAGCTTTAGCAGAATCCTCTTGTACGCCGGAATGGCCATGGCCTTCACTCCTCCTCACTTACCTTCAGGATACTACACTTCATTGCCTACAAAAAAGGGCGGCCCCTGGCCGCCCCTCATCACTGGGAGTCGCACTCCGATGAAGGCAATCCCTCACCCAGGACGTACCTTGCGAACCGGAGGACCTTTATGCGGGCTTTTACCTTTTTTTGGATGTAGTCACTGACCTTGATGGCTGGTTCCTTGACAAAAGCCTGCTCGAACAGGCAATTCTCACCGAAGAACTTGTTCGTTTTCCCGGTTACGATTTTTTCGACGATCTGCTCCGGCTTGCCCTGGGCCAGTACTTGTCCGCGGTAGATCTCCCGCTCGTTGTTAAGGATTTCTTCGGTAACCTCGTCGCGGTAAACAAAACGTGGAGCCGAGGCAGCCACTTGCATACAAAGGTCTTTGACAACTTCAAGGACTTCAGGCGCCGATGCATCGTCCGGAGATTCGCAAGCCAGTTCCATAAGTACGCCTATCTTTCCGCCCGCGTGTATGTACGAACCGACGAGGTCGCCTTCAAAGCGCGTGAAGCGCCTGAACCGGAGGTTTTCTCCGAGCCTCACGACCTTCTGAATGATGATCTCCTTGACCGGGTGGGATGGGTCACCGGCGGAGGGGCTGGATAAGAAATCGTCTTCTCCGGCGGGAGCGTCATTCATTACTTGCTTCGCTAAATCGTCCACGAAGGAGATAAAATCGTCGGTCCTGGCTACGAAATCGGTCTCGCAATTGACCTCGACAAGAGCGCCTTTCGTAGCACCGTCGCCGATTACGGTGTGGATCAAACCCTCCGATGCCGCGCGAACGCTCTTCTTCCGGGCAGTGGCTATACCCTTCTTTCTCAGGATCCTGATGGCTTCTTCCATGTTGCCGTCGGCTTTCACAAGGGCCCGCTTGCAGTCCATCATGCCTGCACCCGTCTTCTCGCGTAGTTCTTTTATGGTCTTCGGGCTTATAGCCATCGGTTTACTCCTTGGGTTCATTCCCGGCTTCCAGCGGGGCCTCCGCACCATCGGGGATAGAAGGCGCGCCTGTCTTTTTCGGCGCCGATTTTTTCTCCGTTTTCATCTTCGGCGCTTCTTTGGGAACGGCGGCGTCTTTCTTCTTCACCGTTTTCATCTTCGGCGCTTCTTCGGGGGCGGCGGCCTCTTCCTTCTTGGCCGCTGCTTTTGGTTCGACCTTCTTCTCCGTTTTTATCTTCGGCGCTTCTTTGGGAACGGCGGCCTCTTCCTTCTTGGCCGCTGCTTTTGGTTCGACCTTCTTCTCCGTTTTTATCTTCGGCGCTTCTTTGGGAACGGCG
>CAZIBS010000003.1:13522-46782 GCA_964537405.1 uncultured Thermoanaerobaculia bacterium
GTTTTTATCTTCGGCGCTTCTTTGGGAACGGCGGCCTCTTCCTTCTTGGCCGCTGTTTTTGGTTCGACCTTCTTCTCCGTTTTTATCTTCGGCGCTTCTTTGGGAACGGCGGCCTCTTCCTTCTTGGCCGCTGTTTTTGGTTCGACCTTCTTTACCGTTTTCATCTTCGGCGCTTCTTCGGGGGCGGCGGCCTCTTCCTTCTTAGCCGCAGCCTTTGGTTCGACCTTCTTTACCGTTTTCTTCTTTGGCGCTTCTTTGGGAACGGCGGCCTCTTTCTTTTTTACCGCGGCCTTCGGTTCGGTTTTCTTGGCCGTTTCTTTCTTGACGGCTTCTCCAGGGACGACTCTTGCTGTTTTCTTTTCAGCCTTCTTTACGGCTGCTTTGGGGGCGACGGTTTTCCCGGAGGATGTGGTATTCTCCGTCTTCACGGTCGCGGCTTTCGGCGTCGCCCTCTTAACCACTTTTTTGGGAGGCTCTTCTTTCTCAATCGCCAACCCCATGTCCTGCTCTATCTTCTCAGCCATCGCTGCTTCTTCGGCCTGCGCCTTTTCCTGAGCCTGCCTTAAGTCTTTGCCCTCCAGGATCGACTCGGCTATCTTGCTGGCGAAGAGGTGTATGGCTCTCACGGCGTCGTCGTTTCCCGGAATCGGGAAATCCGCTTCATCAGGATCGCAATTGGTGTCGACCAAGGCAACAATGGGGATTCCCAGTTTCCTGGCTTCCCTGATGCAGTTCTTTTCCTTGCGGATGTCAACCACGAATAGAGCACCGGGCATACGTCCCATATCAATGATTCCCGTGAGCAGACGCTCAAGCTTCTCCCTGTCTTTCATGAGAATAAGGCGCTCTTTCTTCGTGAGATTCGCGCTCGCGACGTTTTGTTCGGAATCCAGGCGTTTCAGCTTCTTGAGGTACTGTATCCGGCCCTGGATCGTACGAAAGTTGGTAAGCGTTCCGCCCAGCCAACGCTCGGTGACGTAGGGCATGGAAACAGATTCGGCCGCCTTCTGTATGAATTCCTTGGCCTGGCGCTTCGTTCCCACGAAGAGCACTTTTTCTCCGCGGCTGGCCACGTCCGTTACGAAATCGGATGCTTTCTTAAAGGTTCTGAGGGTATGTTGAAGGTCAATGATATGAATGCCGTTGCGCTTGCCGAAAATGTAGCGCTTCATCTTAGGATTCCACTTTCTCGTCAGGTGCCCAAAGTGAACTCCGGCTTCCAGCAGTTCTTTCATGGTTATAGTCGCCAATCTTACCTCCTCTTGGCGTACCGCGGGCGGAACGCCAAGCCTTACGGCCAGAAACTCACCATGAGTTCCTTGTGCGTCCCTTGGTTTCGCCCGCGGGAAACGGGGTCAGGTTGTTCCGAAAGGGGAAACGCGGGGTCTCTCGATCACTCCGCCGGGTGCCTTAAGAGGCCACCCGCCGCAATGGGTGGGGACGAGCGCACTCCTCTTCCGGCGGGTTAACGTTTGCTGAACTGGAACCGCTTGCGGGCCTTGGGCTGGCCGTACTTCTTACGCTCAACCCTTCGCGCGTCGCGCGTAAGAAAACCGGCGCCCTTCAACTTGCCCCTAAGTTCCGCATTATATTTGAGAAGAGCCCTGGAGATGCCGTGGCGGACCGCTCCCGCCTGTCCTGAAACCCCTCCGCCCCTTACATTGACGAGGATGTCGAACTTGTCGATGGTACTCGTCAACGTGAGCGGGCTCTGGATCAGCATCCGGTGCATGGGATTGAGGAAGTAGTTTTCAAACTCCCTCTTGTTCACCATGATAGAACCCTTCCCCGGACGCAGGTATATGCGAGCCACCGCCGATTTTCGCCTACCGGTTCCCTGATATTGGATTACGCTCATCCATCGTGCTCCTGATTATGACTTATTTTGAAGGGAAAGGCTTCCGGCTTTTGAGCCGCGTGTGGATGTCGCTCTCCAGCATAGGCCTTCATTTTCCTGATTAACCTGTCTCCGATACGGTTTTTCGGCAGCATGCCGCGCACTGCCTTTTCGATAAGGCGCGTTGGGTGCCGGGCCAACAGGTCCCTGGCCGCTATCTCCTTCAGACCGCCCGGGTACTGACTGTGGTGCCGGTAAATCTTATCGGTCCACTTCTTTCCGGTCAGCTTGATCTTCTCCGCATTCACGACTATGACAAAATCTCCCATTTGAACGTGGGGCGTGTAGGTGGGTTTGTGTTTACCCATCAGCACGCGCGCCACCTCCGCCGCGAGGCGCCCCAGGGTTTCGCCGTCGGCGTCCACCAGATACCACTGTCGGGGCACTTCCCCGGGTTTTGGAAAATAGGTACGCATTACCGCTCTCCTTGCATTGCCCATGGCGCGGGTTCCCATCCGCCGCGCAAAGGAAAGCAAGTTTACGAAAATATGGCCCAAATGTCAATAGCCCGGCCTGTCCTAAATCCGCACCTAACCGTGGACCCCTGCCTGCGGGTCCGCCCCGCGTTGGACCAACACGATGGCGGCGGAGGCGGTTTCGTGACCGTCCGGTGGGTAGGGTCCACCCCCCCACGAGGAAAATGAACCTCCTGAACCGGGCGTAGTTGGGCCACACGGCCGCACGAATCCCCTCCGCGGGTGCCGTATTCCGGTTGAGGACCCATCCGCTCACGGGTCGGCGAGTAAGGACTTCCATATTCCACCGTTGTTATTACTTGACAATACAAAGCTGAAGCCCTAAAGTGCGTCAGGTGAGTAGGTACACACTCTCAGGAGGCTCATTTGGAGTTGATAATCGAAGAAAGCAAGCGCGGCACCAAGCTGCCGGAAATCCTCAAGGCCGCCCTCGAACTCTTTACGGAAAAGGGTATCCACGCAACGACGACAAAGGAAATAGCTCGAAGGGCCGGGGTCAGCGAGGGTGCTCTCTATCGTCACTTCAACAGTAAACAGGAGCTGGCGGAGGACCTCTATCTGACGCACCTCTCCTATTTTACCGCCCAACTGGACCGGAGCGTACTGGTGGTCCCAGGTCTTGAAGAACGTTTGAATAGATTCGTTGACGGCTGCTTTCGCTTTTTCGACGAAAACAGTGTACTCTTTTCCTACCTCATTCTCAGCGAACACAACGAACTTGGCCGAACAACCCGAAAGGTCCGTCACATACGCCACTTGGTGAGGGACATGCTCTCCGAAGGCAGGGAAAACGGCGAAGTCCGGGACGGCGACATCGAAGTCCTCGGCGCGTGTCTTATAGGAATGGTCATACGCGTGGCTATCTTCCGCATCTACGGCCTTATCGGCGGCAGTCTCCGAAGCCGGTCGGAAGAGGTGGCCGACGCCTGCTACCGCGTGGTGGCGAAGGAGACAGCCTGACCTGTGAAACGGTACACGCTCGTGTTATCCTTTGAAAGGAGGATGTCTCATGGATGCGGTGGAATCGCTGAAGGCATTGCAAAGGGAGATGGGAGCTTCGAAAGAAGCGCTTGGCAAAGGCGCGGGCATTTTTGCAACTGCGGTGAGCAAGGAACTGGCCGTAAAGGAAGACGAGGTTGCGGTTCTGATCCTTACCGGTACGGGCAGAACGCTGAAGTTCGTGTGGCCTGCCGCTCTTGGCGCCGGGGCCGCGGTTTTCCCCGCCGACCACAAGAACGCTTTCGCCTCCAGCGTGATAATGACGCTGAAGGGCAAGGTCGACAATAAACTCTCGGAGAGCAAACATCTGCGTTTCTACGAAAGCGTAAAGGGGATGGAGAGCAGCGGGGTGCCTATTCAAAAGATGATGGCTCTTCCCCTCACCCGTCATAAGAAGGCCTTCGGAGTAGTTGAAGTTTCACGCAAAGGAAAAACGCCGGCCGAGGCCGGTCCCAACTTCACCCAAAAGGACGCCGAAAAGCTCGTGGCGCTCTGTAAGACCCTTGCTCCCGAACTCGAGCAGCTCATCCCCGACGCCTTTATCTGATGCTCTTTCCGCGGGGAGAAAGGGACTTCTCCGAAGACTCGCCGTCCACCTGTTTGTCGGGCTCCCTCAGCTCTACCTCCAGAATGGAACTCTGGCTCTCGAACAAGCCCGTATTGGTTACGGTCAGGGGAGCTTCCATGGTGCCCTTTCTCCACGACGGGGACGAGGTAAAGGTCGTTGAGACCTCGCCCGATAGGCTCGGGAAGGGAGACCTCGTTGTCTTCGTCAGGTCCGGTGAACTCACCGTCCATCGGTTCCTGGAATCCTCCTCCGGTCGTTTCCTCGAAAAGGGAGATGCCCAAGCGATGGGTAATTGGCACCCGTGGCCCGATACCATAGGGGTCGTCGTGTGTCTCCGAAAGGGGAAAACATGGGAAGACCTCACCGGGACCGGCTGGGCCGCCCGGCTGCAAAGCGAAGGACGCAGGCACCTGCGGCGCCACCTCGCTGAGAGGGCAGTGACGGCGCTTCCCTGGTCTCTGCTTCGGCGGGGTGTAAGGTTCGCTGTCCGTCATTTCCCGGGCCGACCTTGGTAGACTCCCACCGGGGATTCTTCAAGAGAGGGCGATGACAAAAGGGCGCACTCCTGAAAAGAGGTCCATGCGTTTGGCCGGAAAGGCCGGGGCAACCGTCGTACTCGATATTGAAAGCCTTTCGTGGGGTGGCCGGGGAGTGGGACACCACGACGGCAAAGTTGTCTTCGTGTCTTGTGCAACACCGGGAGACCGCCTGCTCGTAAGCCTTAAGAAGATCAAAGCGAGCTACGCGGAGGGGAGTATAAAGGCCGTTTTACGCCCATCGTCCGACCGTGTTACGCCCAAGTGCAAGTTTTTCGGCCACTGCGGCGGTTGCCAGTGGCTTTCCACGGCCTACGAACGGCAGTTAGTGGAAAAGGAAGCATTAGTCCGAGCCTTCCTCAGGCGACTGCTGGATAAGACCGTGGTGGAAACCATTTCGCCCTCTCCGTCGCCGGTGGCTTACCGCCACAAGGGGACATTCCACGTAAAGCCTTCGGGCGGTGGGATCCGTAGCGGTTTCTACCAGGCTTCGAGCCATAAAGTAACCAACCTCGACCTCTGTCTCCTGTTCGACAAGGCCTTCAACGAACTCTACGGTGATCTCAGAAGAGCGCTCCGGTTTGAAGCAGCGGCCGTCGGCCTCGGAGGTTTCGTCATCGTCCAGTCCGAGGAGGGGAGTGAATTTGTCGTCCACCTGCGCTTTCGGCCGGGCTATTCCAGGGCGGAGGTGGAAGGGCTGGCAAAAACCGTTTCGGGCCTGGGCTTCAGGGGCGTGGTAGCTACTCCTTCGGGGTTCCCGGAAAGGGAACTCGCGAAGGAGGGTGAACTCCGAACGGCCTACCGCCTTAAAGACCTTTCGGGCGGCCGCGACCTCATACTGCGGGCGGATCCTCGATCCTTCACGCAATCAAACTACCCGCTGAACCGAATACTGGTGGAGACCGCTTTCGACTGGCTCTCTCTCTCCGGTAACGAAAGGCTCCTTGACCTCTACGCGGGAATAGGTAACTTCACCCTTCCACTTTCGAAGGCGTGCTCAACCGTCGTAGCCGTGGAATCCTCTCCCTTAGCCCTAGGAGACGCCGGAGATAACGCCGCGGCCAACAACGCGGACAACGTCAGCCACCTTGAGGGAGACGCGGTTCGGCGCACCGGTGAACTCGTCGAACGGGGCGAAATCTTCGACGCGGTTATACTGGATCCTCCCCGCGACGGAGCCGGAGCGCTCATCGGCACACTGTCCCTGTTGCACCCCAAGCGCATTCTCTACGTTTCCTGCAACCTGCCGACCCTCGCCCGCGACCTTGAAGAACTTGCAAGGACCGGCTACACGCTCGAACGCCTCCGCCCTTTCGACCTCTTTCCCCAAACCTACGGCGTCGAAACCCTCTGCCTTCTCAGGAAAAAGAGTGGGAGTTAATCCCGGGAGTTCAGAGCCCATTGCACGAATGGGTTTTCTAGCCACTGAGCGCACAGAGGGCACAAAGAAAGTAGGGGCTGGTTATTGCCCTGAATCCGTCGCCTAAACCGGGATTCGCCTGCCTACCGCGTTACGTGCGAGCGCGGCCTGTCTGCGTGGGGAACGCACAGGCAGGCGCCAAGAACCTATCGCGAAGGGGCGGGGCCATGTCTTATTCCGGGATAGGTTCTATCATCCAAGCCTTCTCCGTTGTCCTCAATCCTCGGTTAGATGGTGGGTTTAGGCTTGCCTCCAGGATTCACCACCGGCACCCGGATTCCGATCGGGCATCGGCAAACAACTGTTGACACGATGAACCCGGACCTTTATAAATAAAGGTTGACCCTGTGGAGGGGCTCTTTGCAGAAATATTCACTTCTCGAATCCATAGACAGCCCTGAAGACCTGCGCAAGCTCGGGGAGGAAGAACTCCCCCTGCTCTGCCGGGAGCTGCGTTCCTACCTCGTGGAGGTTGTTTCCGGCATCGGCGGCCACTTGGCGAGCAGTCTGGGGGTCGTTGAATTGACCGTTGCACTCCATTACGTCCTTGACACTCCACGAGACAAAATTGTCTGGGACGTAGGCCACCAGGCTTACATCCACAAGATCTTGACCGGACGGCGGGAAAAGCTGAAGACCATCAGGCGGAAGGGAGGAATATCGGGCTTTCTGAAGGTCAGCGAAAGCGAATACGACGTTTACGGCGCCGGGCACGCTTCAACCGCCCTTTCCGCCGCCTACGGCATAGCTTCGGCAAGGGACATCAGCGGCCTTGACTACCACGTCGCCGCGGTATTCGGCGACGGGGCGTTGACGGGAGGATTGTGCTACGAGGCGCTCAACAACGCCGGCGCCGAGCACGAACGGCCGATACTGGCCGTTTTGAACGACAACGACATGTCCATTTCCCCCAACGTCGGCGCCATCCACCGGTACCTGACCAACTTTGTCCAGACTTCGCTCTACCAGAGTTTTCGTCGGCGCGTCAGGGACGGCCTCGACCGAATCCCACACCTCGGCAAACCGATGACCCTTCTTGCGCGCAGAATTGAAGAGGCCGCCAAGGGCATACTGACTCCGGGGGCGATCTTCGAAGCGATGGGTTTCGAGTATTTCGGCCCCATAGACGGCCACGACGTCCTGGAACTCGTACACACCATAAGGAACCTCAAGGGTCTGCCCTACCCGGCGCTTTTGCACGTAATTACCGTGAAGGGAAAAGGATACGCCCCTGCGGAAAAATCACCCGAGGGATACCACGGAGTGAGCCCTTTCCACATGGAGGAGGGCATACTGGAGAGCGCCGGCGGCAAAACCGCCTTTCAGGACGTTTTCGGAGACAGCCTCGTAAAGCTGGCGAAGAGGGATAGCAGGGTTGTAGGAATTACTGCCGCCATGCCCACCGGCACCGGCATCGCACCCTTTGCCGAAGCCTTCCCGGCCCGCTTCTTCGACGTGGGCATCGCCGAAGAACACGCCGTTGTCTTCGCCTCCGGCATGGCGACGCAGGGGTTGCGTCCCTTCTGCGCCATCTACTCAACTTTCATGCAGCGCGCATACGACCCCGTCGTCCACGACGCGGCGCTGCAGAAGTTGCCCGTAGTCTTTTGCATGGACCGGGCAGGCCTGGTTGGAGAAGACGGCCCCACGCACCACGGAGCCTTCGACCTCTGCTACCTTCGCCACATCCCCGGCATCGTAGTGGCGGCGCCCAGGAACGGCAACGAGTTGCGCGACCTCATGTCCACCGCCCTGGACTACACCGGCGGCCCCTTTGCCATCCGCTATCCCAAGGGCGACGCGGGTGAGTTCGATCCAAAGGCGGAACCGGTTCTTTTGCCCATTGGTGAATGGGAAGTCCTGAAAAAAGGGAAGGACGCCACCATCCTGGCGGTGGGTTCCATGGTGGAGGAAGCGTTGAAGGCCGCCGCTCTCCTTGGCGGGAACGGCATGGAGGTGGAAGTGGTGAACTGCCGTTTCGTCAAACCCCTCGACGAAGGCTACCTTTCCGGACGGCTCGCCTCTTTTAAGAGTGTCGTTACCGTGGAAGAAGGCGCCCTCAGCGGAGGCTTCGGTTCGGCAATCCTGGAGTGGTGCGAATCCAACAACGTCGTTGCTTCCATAAAGCGACTCGGACTACCCGACCGCTTCATCACCCACGGTAAGAGAAAAGAGCTTCTTGAAGACGTCGGTCTCTGTGCACCGGCCATTGCGAAGGAGGTCAGGAAAAGCCTCCACCCACCAAAGGTCGCAGTGGCGGTTTCCCCTTCTCCTTCAGCAAAAAAATAGCAATGTGTAGTGTAACCCGTTCACGCTCCGGCCTCCGGCCGGTGTGTTAAGATTGCATATGGCTGAAAGTCGGCCGAACTTATTGGCGAACGGCAGTTTTAAGGAGTGGTTATGAAATTGACCTTTGGAACGGGCTCTCCGGAGAAAGCAAAGGTGTCCGGTCTGGCGATAGGCGTCTTCGACGACCTCGACTTCAAGTCGTTGCCCAACGGAAAGACGCTCTTTAAGACAGCGGCCCAGCTTCACTTTAAGGGAGGTGAGGGTGAAGCCTTCTACGGTTTCGACCTCTTCGGGGAACCGAAGAAGCACCTCCTCGTTATCGGGCTGGGTAAACGAAGGGATTTATCTCCCTCTACGCTCAGGAAGGCCGCCGTTACGGCCGTCAGAAAATGCCGCACACGTTACCTTACCTCCGCCGCAATCGTCCTGCCGCTGGATGGCGTCACCCCCGAGGAGAGGCGGAGGAACGCCCGGGTGGCGGTCGAGGGCGCGATCCTTGGAAACGAGCGCTTTGCCGAGTACAAGACCAGTGCCGACGAACGCTTTGCGGGGTTGACGAGGGTCTCTTTCATGGTTTCCAGGAAATCCGACGACTACAAAAAGGGCGCGCTGAAGGGGAAGATAATGGCCGAAGCCACCCTCTTCGCGCGCAATCTCGTAAGCCTTCCTTCCAACGTTCTGACGCCGGATAAGATGGCCGAAGAGGCCGGGAAGGTCGCCAAAGAAGGTGGCTTTACAATAAGGGTGCTGGGCGAAGCCCAGTGCAAAAAGATGGGGATGGGCGCCTACCTGGCCGTGGCGAAGGGTTCAAAGAAAAAGCCGCGGTTCATTCACCTCGCCTACCACCCCCAAGGCGCCGGCTTCCACCTGGGACTCGTGGGAAAGGGCCTGACTTTCGACTCGGGAGGCATTTCAATCAAGCCCTCTGCCGGTATGGCTGAAATGAAGAGCGACATGGCCGGTTCGGCCGCGGTTCTCGGCGCAATGAAGGCGGTAGGCGCCCTAAAGCCCAAGGTAGCCGTGGACGCGGTAATGCCCATGGCCGAAAATATGCCCGGAGGTGGTTCTTACCGGCCCGGGGACATTCTCACCACCATGAGTGGAAAAACCATAGAGGTTCTGAACACCGACGCGGAGGGCCGGCTCACCCTCGCGGACGCCCTTTCCTACGTCCAGAAGGAAAAAGTGGACGCGGTCATCGACCTGGCCACCCTGACCGGCGCCTGCGTGGTCGCCCTCGGTCCCGACTTTACCGGCGCCATGGGTAACAACCAGGAGCTGATGGACCAGGTTCTCGCCTCCGCCGGGGAATCGGGCGATGAAGTCTGGCAACTCCCCCTCCCGGCGGCCTACGACAAGCTCATCAAGAGCAGCGTGGCCGACGTGGCCAACATCGCCTCGATACGCTGGGGCGGTGCGCTGACAGCCGGGCTCTTCCTCCGGCGCTTCATAGAGGATGGCCTGCCGTGGGTTCACCTGGACATCGCCGGTCCCGCCCTGCGCGAAGCGGATGGAAGCGACGCCCACAAGGGAGAAGGCTCCGGGGTGGGAGTACGCACCCTCGTTAACTTCATCCTGTCGAAGGAGGGTTAACCTTCTTCCGGACCACGGAGAAAACAATGAGGACGGCGGTCTTCAGGACGGAGATTAGGGCGATTTGCCCGACCGATCTGCTCCGCCCCGGCAAGCGTCGTCAGCATGTGCTATATAGTGCTGTTTCACGCTAATTCCACGGTTGGAGATTGTGAATGGAAAGCTATGATCTGGTCGTAATCGGCGCCGGCCCTGGAGGCTACGTATGCGCCATACGCGCCGCGCAGTTGGGACTGAAGACGGCCCTTGTTGAAAAGAACGCGGCGCTCGGTGGAACCTGTCTCAACATCGGCTGCATTCCCTCCAAGGCGCTCCTGGAATCCAGCGAACTATTTTACGCGGCGGGTCATTCCTTCGAGGCCCACGGCATCGAGACCGGCCCGGTTCGCCTCAACCTGTCGTCAATGATGGCCCGCAAGGATCGTATCGTGCGGGAACTGACCGACGGGGTCGCCCTTCTTATGAAGAGGAACAAGGTCTCGGTTCTCAAGGGCCGAGGCATCCTGAAGGGACCGGGGCGCGTGGTGGTTGAGGGAGGAGCGGCAACCCTGGAAGCCGGGGCGAAAGCCGTTGTGATTGCTACGGGCGGTGCACCCGTGGAGTTGCCCTTCCTGAAGTTCGATGGAAAGCGCGTTGTTACATCCACCGACGCCCTCGCCTTCGGCGAAGTGCCGAAGAGGCTGGTCGTGGTTGGGGCGGGCGCAATCGGACTGGAATTGGGGAGCGTCTGGAGGCGACTGGGCGCGGAGGTCACCGTGGTTGAACTCCTCCCGCGCGCGGCGCCCTTCGCCGACGCACAAATGTCCGTGCTGCTGCAGCGCTACCTCAAGGCCCGGGGCATGGTCTTTAAGCTGAAATCAAGGGTGACCGGCGGCAAGATTCAACCGGAAGGCGTGGCGCTCGGCGTTGAAGATGAATCGGGCGGGAGCGAGACCCTTTTGTGCGACAAGGTTCTCGTCTCGGTCGGGAGAAAGCCTCTTACCGGAACCGCCGGTCTGAAAGAAGCGGGCGTGGCGATGGAGAAAGGCTTCGTCAAGGTGGATGCGGCCCGTAAGACCAACCTCCCCGGAGTCTACGCCATCGGAGACGTAACCGGTGGACCGATGCTTGCCCACAAGGCCTCCCAAGAGGGAATTGCCGTGGCCGAAACCCTCGTCGGCAAGGTGGGCCACGTGAACTACGACGCGATCCCGAGCGTCGTCTACACCAACCCCGAGTTGGCCTGCGTCGGTTTGACTGAGGAGGAATGCAAAAAACGGGGGATACCCTACAAGGTGGGGAAAAACTACTTCAAGGGCAACGGCCGTGCGAAGAGCCTTGGAGAAACCGACGGCATGGCGAAAATTATCGCCCACGCGGATAGCGGTCGCATTCTCGGAGTACATATCCTGGGGCCGCGTGCCTCCTGCATGGTTTCAGAAGCCGTCCTGGCCATGGAGTTCAAGGCCGGCGCCGGGGAGTTGGCCGGAATCTGCCACGCACATCCTACACTCTCCGAAGTGCTGAAAGAGGCGGCCCTCGCCGTGGACAAGAGGGCCATTCATGGGTAAAAAAGGCTGCGGCGACATTGCGTCAGCCGCGGAAAACGACGCGCACCACTCTTCCCGGAGAGGCCGAATGACGTTGAACGACTCACCCAAAGAAGCATGGCAACTCTGTTTTCGCATTTTGCCCCGGGTGTCCCGCACCTTTGCGCTCTCCATCGCCGGGCTCCGCGAGCCCCTCAAGGGGGCCGTATGCGTCGCCTACCTCCAGTGCCGCATCCTGGACACCATCGAAGACGCCCCCGGGCTCACGGCCGGGGAACGGTGGAAACTAATCGCGCCCTTCCTTGAAGCCATCCGTTCCGGAATACCTCCGGGAGTTTCGTGGCTGAAAAGAATAGAAGAGAAACTAGCCGAACGCTCCATGGCGGCCGACATGGAACTCATGCGGAATGCCGCCGGCGTTCTGCGTTGCTTCAATGATTGCGAAGAGTCCGCCCGCTTGTCCATTGCACGGTGGGTCACGGAGATGGGCAAAGGAATGACGACATGGAGCGAGCGCATGGGACGGGAACCATCGAAGTTGAAAACCTTGCCCTCCATGGCCGCGCTCGACAGGTACTGCTACTACATAGCCGGCACCGTCGGCTACATGCTCACGGACCTCTTTTTTATCTACTCGCCGCTGGTTGACCGGGCGCTCTTCTACCGTCTCCAGTCCGACGCGGAAGTTTTCGGCCTCGGGTTGCAGAAGGTGAACATTATCAAGGACCTCGCCGATGATTACCGGCGCGGATGGTGTTTTCTTCCAATTGGGGACCTTGCAGCCCGGGGTTTGACTCCGGCCGCGCTCGTAAGACGCTCTGAGGCCGATGGGGTTTACCGCGCGGCGCTCCCGACACTGGCGTCCACCACCGGGCACCTCCAAAGAGCCTGGAGTTACCTGGAGCGCTTCCCCATAGAAGAGAGAGAGACCCGTATCTTCCTGGCATACAGCCTCTTCTTTGCCTTGAAAACCCTGGCGCTCGTGGCCAAAAGGCCATCCCGGCTGGTGGATGAGGCAAAACTCAAGATAAGCCGTATGGAGGTGGTCAAGGTGATGGGGGCGCTTCAGAGGAAGATTGATCATCCCTCCGCCCTGGAAGCCTATTACGCGGAGTGTTTCGCGCCCCTGGCCCGTTTTCCGAAAGACCTCGAACTCCTACAGGACTCCTGACGCGGGGCAACCGCCGGAAGGCGAACTATGCGGCCGACATGGCATGGGTCGCCCCATGAGGGATGTCCCCAACCCAAGGGTATGAAAGCACCCTCCGGCCCGCAGAGGCGGCTTGGGCCTGACCATTGTTAATTCATAAGCACAATCGGTCCTCGGTTAGGTGGCGGATTCGGATTGAACAAACCGCCTTCTCTTGGCGAACCCGGAATGTTACCGGGGAACCCCTCTTGCATCTTAAATTGGTGTCGAGGTCGTCCGTGATGCACCCGGTTTCTTCAGTGGTTCTTGTATTATGGGGCGAAAATTCGGAGGGAGAACCGATGACACGACGAGGAATACTTCTTAAGCCGCTGCTTATCCTTTCAGCGTGCGCCATGGTTGCAGTCCCACCCGTACCCGCCCGGGCCGCGGCGCAAGAAAGTGCTCTCACGAGCATGGTTGTGCAAAAGGTTACGCTTGAGCAGGCTATCGCGAAGGCGCGCGCCGACAATGCCCTTCTCCAGGCAGCGCGGCAGGGCGTAATAGCGGGAGAAGGCCGGCTGAAGGAGGCGCGTTCCTACTTCCTTCCCAACCTCTCGCTTACCGAAAGCTTCAGCCGTACCGACAATCCGGTCTATGTTTTCATGGGCAAGCTTACCCAGCAGCGCTTCGGCATGATGGATTTTGCCATTCCCGCCCTGAACGACCCCGCTCCGATTAATAACTACCGGTCCCGCGCCGAGCTTACCCTCCCGCTCTTCACGGGCGGCAAGATACTGGCCGGTTACCGCGCCGCGAAGATGGGCGTGGAAGCGGCGAGGAATACCAGCGCTTATGCGGAGAGCAGCGTCGTGAAGGGCGTCACCGAGGCTTTTTATGGCAGCCTGCTTGCCAGGCAGGCTGTGGCCGTTCTGCGGGAAAGCGTCAAGACGGCGAAGGCTCACCTCAACCAGGTGGAGGCCATGTACAAACAGGGGCTTGTGTTGGATTCGGACCTCCTGCGCATGAAGGTTTTTGCCGCCGACGTGGAGCAGAGAGAAGCCTCCAGGAAAGCCGACTACCAGGTGGCCGAGGCTTACCTTGGCTATGCCATGGGTACGCGAAACAACGTGAGCCCGGAGGGGAAGTTTGAACCCGTATCTACGACGATGCCCTCCCTGGAGGAAGCCGGCAAGGCCGCTATAGTCAACCGGGGCGACCTGAAAGCTATGGCATTGAGGACCGGCCAGGCTGGAGAGGGGGTCAGGATGGCCAGGAGCGCTTACCTGCCGCAGGTTGGTCTCATGGCTTCCTACGAACAGGATACCGAAGACTGGACCCCGGGAACCAGCGGAGACAACTGGATGGTCGGAGTCCAATTCCGGCTTCCGCTCTTCGACGGAGGGGCGAGAGCTGGAAGGCTGCAAATAGCCAGAGCCCGGCGGATCCAAGCCCAAAAGGCCCTCACGGACCTTCGGCAGAAAATATTCGTTCAAGTAAAGAGTGCGTGGCTCCGGGCAAATGCCGCCGCTCGGCGGGTGGCGGTTACGACCGACTCGGAGGCTCAGGCCAGGGAAAACCAGAGAATTATTGCACTGCGTTACAGGCAGGGGTTGGCCGCCATTACCGACCTGCTGGACGCGGATACCGCCCTTACGGTGGCATCGCTTCAAAGATCAAAGGCAATTCACGATGAATTGGTGGAACAAGCCCGCTTGGAATGGGCAATGGGGAAAAACAAATGAGGTATACCATGAGAAGAAGCTGGATCATCCTGGCAATGATAGCTGCTCCGGGCTTGCTTACCGCCTGCGGAGGCAAGGAGAGTGCGCGTGAAAGCAGGCCTCCCGTCCTCATTCATACACAAACCGCCTCGGAGGTCCTGCTGCCTTCGCCGGAGGTCTTCGTCGGGAACATTCAAAGTCGGCAGACCATCACGATTTCAACCAAGATGATGGGCCGTATTCAACGCATTTTTGTAAAAGAAGGCGCAACGGTTAAGAAGGGCCAACTCTTGGTCCGGGTGGACGACTCCGAAGCCAGGAGCGCCTGGGAACAGGCCAAGGCCGGTCTTGGCGCCGCAGACGTGGCCGTTAGAAACGCCGAGCGCGACCACGAACGATTCAAGGCTCTTTACGCCGAAAAAGCCGCCACGAAGCACCGTCTCGAACAGGTGGAGCTGGGCCTGGCCCAAGCCAAGGCGCAGAGGGCACGGGTCAAGGCCAACCTCAGGATGGCCGGGTCACTTCTTACCTACGGCACAATCAGGGCGCCCTACCAGGGAATCATTACCAGGAAATGGATGGATGCGGGCAACCTGGCCTATCCCGGTGCGCCGATTCTGACGCTGGAAAATCCGGGCGACCTCGAGATATCGGTAAATGTGCCGGAGGGGATTGCCCGCCTCCTTGCGGTTGGCCAGGAGGCAACGGTAAACGCCGCTTCCCTCGCAAAAACGCTGAAGGTCACAATAAAGGCCGTGGTGGCCGCCGCGAATCCCATGAGCCGCACCTCGATCGTCAAGCTGGCCCTGCCCAACAACGACGGTCTGAGACCGGGCCAATTTGCCAGGGTTCACTTCAACGCCCTGGCGGCAAAAACCCTGGTGGTCCCGGTTTCCGCCATAGTCACCCAGGGCCAGATGAACGGAGTTTTCGTGGTTGGAGGAAGGATTGCCGCCCTTCGCTGGATTGAAACCGGAGAGCGGACTTCCAGGTACGTGCAGGTTGTTTCGGGCCTACTGGCCGGCGATCTGGTTGTTGCGCCCGTACCCCCGGGATTAAAGGACGGTTCGCCGATAGAGGTCGCCAGATGATAAAGGTTGGAATATCCGGGGCCATCGCCCAATACTTCCTAAAGAACAAATTAACACTGCTATTTATCATTGCCTCTCTTATGCTGGGCGTCTTCGCGGTTATCATGACGCCGCGCGAAGAGGATCCGCAGATAAAGGTTCCAATGGTGGACATCATTATTCCAATGCCCGGCGCCTCGCCGAAGGAGGTCGAGCAACGGGTGGTTACCCCCATGGAACGCCTGATGTGGGAGATTCACAATGTAAAGTACGTCTACTCCACCGCGGCCGCCAATATGGGCATGGTAATCGTGCGTTTCAAGGTGAACTCGGACGAGCAAACCGCCCTTGTCAGGATTTACGATAAGATTGCGGGCCATTTGTACGAAATGCCCAAAGGCGCCATGACGCCCCTCATAAAACTTCACTCTATCAACGACGTCCCCATTCTCGGCCTGACCCTTTGGGGAAAGGGTTACAACGCATACGAGCTGACCAGGATCGGTCAGGAATTGGCCCTGAAGCTTAGGGAGATCCAAAATACCGCTTCCGTACAGGTGTTGGGCGCCCAAAACCGTGAACTCCGTGTCACCCTCGATCCCGTGCGGATGGCGGCCCACCACGTGAATCCCCTCTCCATCGCCCAGAGCCTGCGGGCATTCAACTCAAGGTTACCGGCCGGCTCGCTGGTCAACAACAACAAGGTAATAAATCTGGAGGTGGGGTCATGGCTCAAAAACAAGGCGGACGTCGCCTCCGTTCTTGTCGGCTTTTTCAGGGGTAAACCGGTCTACCTGGGAGACGTGGCTACTATTGAAGACGGCCCTCCTATTCCAGGCCACTACGTGCTCTTCGGCGTGGGGCCCGCGGCTTCGGAAGCGGGTATTCCCGCATCCGCCCACGGCCAGTACCCCGCCGTGACCATAACGGTGGCCAAGCGTCCCGGCGTCAACGCCACCGTGCTCAATGAGAGGTTGCTCAGGAAGGTAAAGGATTTGAGGGGAACCCTCCTGCCTTCCGGCCTTAATCTCACGGTGACCAGGGATTACGGCAAGACCGCGGAGGCAAAGTCCAACGAACTGATCGACCACCTACTGCTTGCCACCTTGGCCGTCGTCCTGCTAATAGCCCTTATGCTCGGGTGGCGGGAATCGCTCGTAGTCGCGGTCGCGGTGCCAGTGACGCTCTCCTTCACCCTACTCATTTACTACCTGGCGGGTTACACCCTTAACCGCGTGACCCTATTCGCTCTTATTTTTTCAATCGGCATACTCGTGGATGACGCGATCGTCGTTGTGGAAAACATCTACCGCCACTTCATGATGGACGACGAAAGATCCCTCGTGAGAAAGGCCATAGAGGCCGTGGACGAAGTAGGCAACCCTACCATCCTGGCGACCTTCGCCGTTATTGCCGCCATCCTTCCCATGGCCTTCGTGAGGGGCATGATGGGACCCTACATGCGTCCGATTCCGGTCGGAGCGTCGACGGCAATGTTAATGTCGCTGCTCGTGGCCTTCATCGTGTCACCGTGGGCGGCCTATAAGCTGTTGAAGAACAAGGTCCGCCATGGAAGCAGCGAAGGCAAGGTCATGAGTCGTCTCCTGGACCTTTACCGGAAGGCGATGACTCCGCTGACACACAACAAGAAGTATGGACTTATCTTTTTGGCAATTAATGTCCTGCTTTTGGTAGGCGCCGTCTCCCTCGTTCTTACGAAAGTCGTCAAGGTCAAGATGCTGCCTCTCGGCAACAAGAGCGAATTCCAGGTTATGGTGGATATGCCGGCAGGCACTCCTCTCGAAGAGAGCCTGCGTGCGGCCCAGCAACTTGCCCGCAAGCTCACCGATATCAAGGAGGTAAGCAGTTACGAGGTTTACGCCGGGACTTCGGGACCGATCACCTTCAACGGGCTCGTCCGCCACTACTACCTTCGCAGGATGCCCTACCAGGCCGACATTGAAGTCAACCTCCTGCCTAAGGACGAAAGGAGCCTCAGCAGCCACGTTATCGCCAAGAGGGCCAGAATACTCCTGGAACCGATTGCAAAAAAATTGGGGGTGGCGTTGAAGGTCGTGGAAGTGCCGCCGGGGCCTCCGGTCCTCTCGACGCTGGTTGCCGAGATATACGGGCCCAATCTCAAGGGACAGGAGGCCGTCGGCCGAAAAGTTTTAAAACTCTTCAGGAGTACTCCTGGCGTGGTGGACAGTGACATCTTCGCCCTGGCACCCCAGGAAAGACTCGATCTTAAGGTGAATCCCAAGAAAGTGGCCGCCGCCGGACTATCGGTAATGGATGTCTCCCACGCCGTATCCATGGCTGTTCACGGCGCTCCCGTGACCAACGCCCACATGCCGCGCGAGCGCCATCCCGTTCCCATCGTGGTACGCATGCCGCGCGCCGCGCGCACGGATCTCGCCGCCCTCGCCTCGCTCCAACTCCAGAACAGGCGGGGAACCATGATCCCCCTCTCACAACTCGTGGACGTGGTGAAAACCACCGTCCCTCAGGAAATATTTCACAAGAATCTGAAGCGCGTGGTTTACGTAGTCGGCGACGTGGCGGGTGCCGAGGAGAGCCCTATCTACGCCATGCTCAAACTGAATAAGACCCTTAAAAAGTTGGAACTGCCCGACGGCACGACGGGGCTTAGAAGGCTCTACACCCATTCCCCCTTTATGACCAATAGCTACTCCATGAAGTGGGACGGCGAATGGCAAATAACATACGAAGTCTTTCGCGACCTTGGAATTGCCTTTGCCATCGTGTTGGTAGTCATGTATATCATGATTGTGGGATGGTTCAAGAGCTACTTGACGCCCCTGGCAATCATGGCGCCCATTCCTCTCGCCCTGGTGGGCATCATACCGGCCCACGGGATACTCGGCGCCTTCTTTACGGCTACTTCAATGATCGGATTCATAGCCCTCGCGGGTATCGTGGTCCGTAACTCCGTCCTGGTTGTTGATTTCGGAGAAATGAAGATGCGCCAGGGTATGCCTCTCAAGGAAGCTATCGTCGAAGGAGGGGCCATCCGGTTCAGACCAATGCTCCTGACGGCCCTAGCCGTTGTGGTGAGTTCTTCCGTGATGCTTTCCGACCCGATTTTCCGCGGCATGGCTATCGCGCTCATGGCCGGCGAGGTGGCCTCGACATTGCTCTCGTGGGGTGCTGTCCCGGTACTTTACGCGCTGTTCTACGGCGACAAGGGACCGGTCGGAAACGAGGATTTCTCTGGTGAAAATTGATTCCATAGAAAGAAACCGAGGTGATACTATGAAGATGCTCTTTCTCCGAATTCCGCGATGGAAACTCCTGCGCCTTCGAATCGCGGAGTTTGGCCTTTACAAAGAGGTTGACTACGTGATAGGCTTTTTCCCGCTGAGTCGGGGGCCCTTAGCTCAGCGGTGAGAGCCACCGGCTCATAACCGGTCGGTCCCAGGTTCGAATCCTGGAGGGCCCACCAAGATGAGGGAGAGTTGGTGCCGGCAAGGTCTTGCTACCACTTATTTTGTCATGCTGTTGGGGTGCGGTGAAGTGCACCCCTTTTTTGCGTCTAGGAGTAATCAGTGAAAGATATTCTCTCGCAGCTTTTAAAGCTCCAGAGACTCGATATGTCAATCAGAACACTCGGCCATGACCTTCAGCAGATTCCCAAAAAGAAAAAAATGATCGACGAAAAGGTAGGTTCAGTGCGGGAACCTTTCGAGCTTGCCAAGATGGAGCGCGAGGGGCTGGAAGCCGAGAGGCTCGCACTCGAAGAAACCTTGAAGAGCCTTGACGAGAGGGAACGCGACCTCAAGCTGAAGATGCCCGATATCCGCTCCAACGAGGAGTACAGTGCCCTGCTGAAGGAGATGGACGCCGTCAAGAAGGCGAAAGACGACGCCGAGAACCACTCGCTCAAGGATATGGAGCACACGGAGCAGCTCGACCTGGAATTACCGCCGCTCGAAGCGGCCTTCCTGGAGGGCGAAAAGACCGTGGCGGGCGAGCGCAAGGCTTTAAGCAACGAGCAGGAAAACCTTGAATCCGAGCTGTTGGCAAAAAAGAAGGAGCGCCAGAGCCTCCAAAAGGAAATGGACCCCGTGTGGTTCCACAAATATACCCACATCTCCGCCAAGAGAAACGGGCTGGCCGTCGTCGCGGTGAATGCCGAAACCTGCCAGGGCTGCTTTATCGGCGTTCGGCCCAAGCTCATACAGGACCTTCGCTATGCCGAGGAGGTGGTCTTTTGTGAGGGATGCCAGCGCATCCTGTACCTTGACGACGCTTAGAAAAAGCCGCGGCTCTCTCTTCATTCTTCTGTGCTTCGTCATTCTCCTGCCTATAACAATCACGGCTTCGGAATCCCTGGATTTTAAAATCATCAAGAAGTTGATGAAGGAGGGCGCATACGCCACGGCCCTCGATCAGGGAGAAGCATACCTATCTACCTACAAGACCGCGTCCCACCGTCCCCGGGTGGCCGCATGGGTCGGCCGCCTTCTCGTGAAAAACGGAAGGACCGAAGAGGCTCTCCCGGTGCTCAGGGAAGCTATCGAGGGGCTCGCTCCGAAGAAACGGGGAAACCTCCAACTGCTCGAGGCTCGCGTCCTCCTACTCCTGAACAAACCCGCCGAGGCCGCCGTTTCGCTTAAGGGGTTTGAACCCGGCTCACCTGGAGCGCGACTCGAAACGATTCGTCTGAAGGCCCGCATCTACCGGAAGGAGGGCAAGCCGGGGCGCGTGGCCGAGGTTCTATCAACCCTGGCGGAAGAGAAAAGAACGGCGAAGGACCGCCTGATGCTAGGTATGGCTCTCGCCCGCACGGGAAAGGATGCCATGGCCGTAAAGGCGCTCTCTTCCTGTTTGGAGAAAGGGGCCATTACGGGAGAAGGCGCCGGAAGCGCAAGGCTGGCCCTCGCTTCCAGCCTCTACCACATGAAGGAGTACAATAGGGCATCGTCGGCTCTTGTCCCCCTCCTGAACGCACACAAAAAAGACGTTGAAGCGTTTCTACTCAAGGCCTGGATTCTTCACGCGGAGGGACGAAACGCGGAGGCCTACGACCTTGTTCGGAAGACCGTACCGATCGATGGCTGGCGCGAAGCGGCCGCCCTTGTGCCGGTGCGCATGGCTGCCGTGCGCGGGAATAACGACGCCGTCATATCGACCGCCGCGAAGGTATTGAAGGGCTTCCCCAAAGGCAAGGCGGCGGCCCAGGCGAGATTGCTTGCGGCAGAGGCCCTGGCAAGGCGCGGAGACGCATTCACCGCGCTCAGGGTCCTGGAAGCGGCCGTCCCCTCCCTGGCGCCCGGTTCCAGGCGCGTGAAAGCCTCCCTCTTCGGAGCGCGCCTGGCGTGGACAAAGCTGAGAGACAAGGCTCTATCGCGCCGCTGGCTCTCCGTCGCCGAAAAGGACGGCACCACCGTCGAGGAGAAAGCGCTCTGCGCTTACAATAGGGCCAACCTGAACTGGGCTTGGGGCGATTCTTCCGCCGCGCTGAAAACCCTCGCTCACCTCGTCACGACCTACAAGGGAACGGCGGCCATCCCCGACGCCTACCTGTTGCTTGGCCACATCCTCATGGCCACGGGAAACACGTCGAAGGGCTCCGAGGCCCTCCGCGTCGTCGTAGACTCCTTTCCCGATTCCCGGCTCTACCCCGAAGCCGTTCTCGCCCTTGCTGAAGGACTCGCGGCCCAGGGAAAAACCGGCGCCATCGAGCCGCTCCTGGCGCTCTTGAACGACCGGCCTCTCTCCCCCACGGAGAACCTTCGCTACGAGCGGTTGAAGGGGCGTTTCGCCCTCTTGAGGCAAGAGTGGGCCTCGGCGGCGGAGGAGTTCGCCCTCTGCTCCACACCCGGCCCCGGGAGGCACCTCAGCGATGCCGCGTTCTTTGGAACCGCCCTCGCGTACCTCGGCGCCGGCGTTCCCGAGGAGGCACTCATAGAGGCGAAGTCTATTCAAAACCCGCTGCTCGCCAAGGCGGTGGCTTTCCGCGCCGCCCGGCTCTTTATGAAACAAGGCCAAGCCAACAAGGGGCTCTACCTCCTGGAAGGACTCGCCAAGAACGTCGGGAGCACGGCGGACGACGCCCTCTGGCTCCTAGCCGAAGAACGGCTGAAGAGAAAGGAGATGGTTCCCGCCTTGGCGACGCTTCAACGCCTGGCCGTCGAAGACCGCTACGATCCGCTCTCCACGCTCGCCCAACGTAGAATAGAGATGCTTCTCCTGACAAAGGATGGGCCGAAGGCCGCGCTCTTGGCCATCCCGGTATTCAGAGAATCGAAGCCCATGACGCTTGGAGAGGCCGACGAGATGCTGCGTTCGGCAAGGTTGAAGGTCCGCACTGGAAAAAAGGCGGAGGCTGAAAAAATATATTCCGCTTACCTTGAACGGTTGCCAAAGGGACCCGGTGCCGGGGAAGCGGCTTCCTACCTGGCAACCCGGGCCTTGAAAGCAAAGGACTATGTTGCCGCCCGGCGCGTGCTGGAGCGGGTGAAGAGAACCGCCCTCATGGATCTCTACCTCGGCGAAGCCTGCTACGCACTCAAAGACCCGGCTGCCTCGCAGGCTGCCTTCGAGCGGGCTTTGGCCGCATCAAAGGCGCTTTCCATGAAAGAGAAGCTGAAAGCGGAACTGCTTGCCGGAAAGGCCGCGAGAATGCAGGGAAAGACGGGCGAAGCCATCAGCCACCTGGAAGCCTACGCAAAGGCCGCCCCGGCGGATAGGGCCGATCGTGAAACCCTCTTCGCAACGGCGCTATGGCTCCAAAACCGTGGACGTTACGACGTGGCGCTTGCAGCCCTTGCCAAGCTTCGCCGTAGCTTCAGGGACGCCGCCGTCGGTTACAACTACGGCTACACGCTCGAACTGATGGGACGAAGGGAGAAAGCCCTCAAGGCCTACCTGCGGGTGGCATACGCTTCCTCAAATCCCCAGTGGGCGTTGACCGCCCGCTACCGGGCCGCCGAGATCATGTTGGCCTTGGGCCGCCGGGCGGACGCGATCGCCCTCTACCGCGAACTTGCGGCACGTGCCAAAGGAAGCGTCCAGGGCGACTTCGCCGCAAGAAGGCTTCACCAGCTTCAGCGTATTGAAGCGAAAGAGCAAAGTAAGAGAGGCCAAGGAGGACAAAAACCATGAGACTTCCCCCACCCCTAATTGAAACCATCAGCCACGGCCTCCTCCGATCGCTCGTGGAAGGCGGCGTAATCACCACCGATCACCTCCCCAAGACCCGTGAAAGAGTCGCAAGAGTCATTACCTCGGATCTCTCCGTGGAGGACGACATTGCCGAAGAGGCCCGCCTCCTCCTTCTTGACCACCAGGCCGAGATAAATAACGCCGACATCCAGTACCATTTACTCATGGCCAAGGCTAAGGGGCAGATTGCTTCCAAGCGCGGCTACCTTCTCTCCAGGGGTCCGGACAAACTCTCGCTGGAAAAGCAGCACGACCTGGCTCGCCTGATAGTGGAACTGTTCTTGAGAGACGATGACGTCGAATACTACGTAGAGGATTCCGAACTCCATATCGCCGTCCGGCGAGCCCTGGAACGCGAGCTTCTCAAGGACGCCCGCCGCGAGGAGCGAGCCCGCGACAAGGTCCGCAACATCAAGCGCCGCATCCCCGAAGAATCCCAGGAATTTCACACACTCTTCCGCCAGTTCTACAAAGAACTTCTCGACAGGGAAGGATAGAAACCGGCCAGGGTTCACCACCTGCACCGGGATCCGCCTGCCTACCGCGTTGCGCACAAGCGCGGTGCAGGCAGGTGCGGCGGCAAGGCGTTTCTACGAATTTCCGATGTGGTAGCACTTCCTTGCCCGCGTTGAAAGGAGGGCCATCAGGACCGCGATGTCGATGGCGTAGATAAGTATGTATGCAGTCTCCACCGCTACGATGCCGGCCTCATTGTTGGGCAGGGTGTTACCGGAAAACCAGAACCATAGTAGGCTGGTCAAGTCTCCCACGCCGACCACCGTTTTGGAGAGGATCGCGGCGCAGCCGAAGAGTATGGCGAGCCACCAGCCGGCCTTATATCTCATTGCGACAACCGTTCCAAGAACCCACAAGAGGATGGCCGGTACAACAAAGAGAAGGGCGAAATACGCCGCGCCTCGAATGGAAACAACGTCGTTGAAACCACCCGAAACGCTCCACGCGCGTACCAGGAAAAAGCCGCCAAAAAGCCAGACAAAACCCCGGAAGCGAAAGTACCAGCCAAAAACGCGGGAACGGGACGTAGGCGTGTGGTCTACGTCGATCATACCAGTTGCGCCTTTAAGACACTCTGGATGAAGGGGTCCAGGTCGCCGTCGAGAACGGCGTCGGCGTTTCCAACCTCCATGTTGGTACGGTGGTCCTTGACGAGCCTGTAGGGGTGTAGAACGTAGGAGCGGATCTGGTTGCCCCAGGCGATCTCTTTCTTGTTGTCCTCTATGGCCTGCTTCTCTCTGTTTCTCTTTTCGAGTTCAAACTGGTAGAGACGGGAGCGTAGAACCTTCCACGCCGTCTCCCTGTTTTGCAGTTGACTGCGCTCGTTCTGGCAGGTTACGACGATTCCGGTTGGAAAGTGGGTCAGTCTCACCGCGGTAGCGACCTTGTTTACGTTCTGGCCGCCGTGGCCCCCGGCGTGGTAGATATCGATTCGAACGTCCTTTTCGTTTATGTCTATCTCTATATCTTCATTTACTTCCGGGGAAACGTACACGGAAGTGAAGGAGGTATGGCGCCTGGAGGCGGCATCGAAGGGGGATATGCGGACGAGGCGGTGAACGCCCGTTTCGGTCTTGAGGTAACCGTAGGCAAAGTCTCCCTTGACCAGGAAGGTTACCGACTTGATACCGGCCGTGTCGCCGTCCTGGTAGTCAACGAGTTCAACCAGGTAGTTGTGTTTCTCCGCCCAACGGACGTACATGCGGTAGAGCATGAGCCCCCAATCCTGACTTTCCGTACCGCCGGCGCCAGGATGGATGGTCAGGATGGCGTTGTTGACATCCGAGGGGCCGGAGAGAAGAACCCGAATCTCCAATTTATCCAGGAATGTTGATAATTGGGCCAGGGTGCTGTCGAAATCGGCCGAGGCGTCCTCTCCCTCGCCGTCAAGTTCAAGCAGGGTGGATAGCTCTTCCAGCAGTTCGTCCAGCCTCGCTGTCAAGCCCAAGCCGATTTTTAACGCCCTCTGTTCCTTGAGGATGGAAGCCGCTTTCTGCTGGTCGTTCCAGAACCCGGGGAGCGAGGAGACAGCGCCTATCTCCTTCAGTCGCCGCTGGATTCCCTCCTCGTCAAAGACAACCTCTCAGCTCGATCGCCTTTCCCCTGAGGGAGCGATAGTCCTGTTTGTTCTCTTCCGTGATCATCCTAGAACTCTTCCCTCATGTAGTTGGGCGCCTCCTTCGTGATGACGACGTCGTGGGCGTGGCTCTCTTTAAGCCCGGCTACCGTAACCCTTATAAACCGGGCCTTGGTGCGAAGCTCCTCTATGGCGGCGCAACCCGTAAGCCCCATACCGGACCTTAAGCCCCCCACCAGTTGGGTGACAACGTTCTCAAGGCTTCCCTTGAAGGGAACCATTCCCTCTATGCCTTCGGGTACCAACTTGGAGAGGGGAGACTCTCCATCCTGGAAGTAGCGGTCCGCCGAACCGGCCTTCATGGCGCTGAGTGAACCCATGCCCCTGTAGGATTTGAAGGTCCTTCCCTTGTACAGGATGGTCTCGCCGGGCGATTCTTCCGTGCCGGCGAAGAGACTGCCTACCATTACGCAGTGAGCGCCGGCCGCTATTGCCTTGACTATCTCTCCGGAAAAGCGTATTCCGCCGTCTGCGATGACCGGGATGTCCTTCTCCCGGGCGGCCCGGGCGCAATTTGAGATGGCGGTAACCTGCGGAACGCCCGCACCGGTCACGATCCGTGTTGTGCAGATCGAACCCGGGCCGATGCCGACCTTTACGGCGTCGGCGCCTCTCTCGATGAGGGCCAGTGTTCCTTCCGCGGTCGCGACGTTTCCGACGATGAGCTGTACCTCGGGATACGCCTCCTTGATCTCGGCGGTAGCGTCGAGAACCGCCTGGGAATGGCCGTGGGAGGAGTCGAGTACGAGAACATCGACGTGAACATCGAGCAGGGCTTTAACTCGTTCCAGCAGCCCCGGTCCTACCCCCAGAGCCGCGCCGGTACGCAGCCTGCCCATGTCATCCTTGCAGGCGGTGGGAAACTTGATCTTCTTCTGGATGTCTTTAACGGTTATGAGTCCCTTCAACTTGTAGTTGTCGTCGACAACGAGGAGCTTCTCTATTTTATACCGCTGGAGGAGCGTCTTGGCCTCTTCCAGAGTCGTATTGACGGGAACCGTTTTCAGCTCCTCCTTGGTCATGAGGTCGCTGACGGGTAAGTCGGTGCGCTCCTCGAAACGGAGGTCCCTGTTGGTAAGTATTCCCAGGAGTTTGCCGTCGGGAGCAGTTACGGGCACTCCGGAGATCCGGAACTTCTTCATCAGGTCGAGAGCTTCGCCCACGCGCTGTTTGGGGCCTATGGTAATGGGGTTGGTGATCATCCCGGCCTCTGAGCGCTTGACGCGGTCCACCTCTTCGACCTGCTGTTCGATTCCCATGTTCTTGTGGATGATGCCAATGCCGCCCTGCCTCGCTATGGCGATGGCAAGGGTGCCTTCCGTAACGGTGTCCATGGCGGCGGAGAGGAGGGGGATGTTCAGGGAAATCGACCTGGTAAGCCTGGTGCCGGTGTTGACGTCGCGGGGATGAATTCGTGAACGGGCGGGCAAGAGAGAGACGTCGTCGAAGGTTAGGGCAAGTGGGGGGGGCATTTCCACCATGAACGGGCTCCTAAGCAAGTTTCTATTATAGCCCATAATTTCCGGGATCGCCAACACCCCAATTCACCTACGGTTGATATGGATAGCCGCGGAAGGCCCAACAGGCCGGGTGCGGGAGAATGACGTTTCACTCATCAATGGATTGGGTGGTCTTCGGGCCGAAGGCCAGAAAGGCGCCGAGGGCGGGGTGGGACTCCGGCGGGCTTTGTCGGCACGCGCGCAGACAGGCCGCGTCTGTGCGCAACGCGGTAGACGGGCGAATCCCGGGTTAGGGGGTGGATTTTAAGGTAAACTACTCCATTGAAGGAAAGGCCCTTTTGAGGCTATATTGGATAATGGAGGGAGTCGTGGGTCTTAAGGGAAATCTCAATACGATCTGCCTTGCCGACGTTATGCAATGGGTTTCGATGAACCGCAAGACCGGTATCCTACACCTGTTGAACCAGATCGGTATCAGCCAAAGGGTCTATTTTCAGGATGGAATGGTATGCTCAACGGCCTCCTCCGAGCCGAACGAGTACTTGGGGCATTTTCTCATAAGTCGTGGTTATCTTAACGAGGGCCAGCTCTGCAAGGCCATGGAAACCCAACTCAAGACGGGTATAAAACTCGGCAAGATACTGGTGGCGGTTGGAATCATTGACGAGCCCGACCTCCAGGCCATGTTGACACTCAAGGCCCAGGAGAACATCTACCAGCTCTTCAGGTGGGCCGAGGGAGAGTTTTCCTTCGAGGAGCTTCAATCCATCGACGAGGAGATGATTCACATCGCCCTTGAAGTTACGATGGTAGTAATGGAGGGGATCAGGAGATCAGATGAATGGGAACGTATCCTGAAGGTGATTCCCAGCGGAGACGTCGTATTGGCACGAACCGTGGATGAGCTTGCGGCCGGTTCTTCCCTGGGCGGGGATGCTCAAGCCAGGCTCTTTGCCGCCGTCGATGGAGAACGGCGGCTGGCATCAATCGTCCTGGACCTCCACGCCACGGAATACGTGGTCTTTAAAGCGGCTTTCCAACTCGTCAGTGATGGCGCGGCCAAGGTGGCGGCCATGAGGCCCGGCAGGCAGGAGTTGGCCCTCACGAATATCCAGATGAAGATGTTGGTAGAGGCGGAGGCGGCGCTGGGGGATGAGCGCTTTGGCGAGGCGTTGCGTCTCTTCCAGTTTCTATTCCGAAAAAACCCGGAAGACAAGAGGGTGGTTAAGGGATTGGCCTTGGCCGAGGAAGGCACTTCTCGTGTTTACTTCAGGGACGTGGTTCCCATAAAATCCGTTCTTGAATTGTCGGTTCCAATTGAAAAACTAACCGGTACGAACCTTACACCGGAGGAGGGCTTCCTTATATCCAGAGTGAACGGCTCGTGGGACATCGGAGCCATACTAAAGGTGGCGCCCATGGCCGAGGGGAAGACCCTCAGGACAATCCGCCGGCTTTTGGAGAAAGGCATCCTGAAGGTCCGGAGCCGCTGAAGCCGCTAACGGGTTAAACTCCGGCTCTTTTTTTGGGGCTTTCGGGCCGAAGGCCAAGAAGACGCCAAGGGCGGGGATGGCCCTCCTTGTTCCAGGAGATGCTTCTTTCCCCGGGGGAAGCACTCAAGATTCAAAGGCGCGGACGTTTCTATCGCGAAAATTGGGGTTTGTGACTCTCTTCCTTGAAGGCCTTCTTAAGAGCTTTCCAGTTCCAGGTGGGTGGCTCGCCGGGGAATCTGGCCTCGAAGGCAATGCCACTGGAGTCGGCGTGCCATACGATCTTTGTAAAAACGTTGCTCTTCCGGGACCAGGCGCCGGGGTCGAAGACGACAATGCCGGCGGCCTTCCGGGAGGCCTTCACGAATCGTTTGTAGCTCTTGCCCTTCGCGTTTCCGGTGGATAAAGCCCAATTTGGATCGTTTGTAATGATTACCATGGCGCCCGAGAGGACCAGCTTGGGTAGTCTTTTGAATTTGCCATTGTTGCTCACCACCATGGACCACACCTCGGCGCCCTTAAAATCCTTCCGCTTGAGGTGAAACTGGGGAGCAATGTTGTTTGTAAGCAGGTATTCGAAGCGCCGTCTATCTCGCAGCGTCATAAAGAACCCCCATCGTTCTTCTTTGCCGTCCGGAGCGATTACCACGCAAGACTCATCGCCCAGCGAGGGCAAAAGGTCGTTCGCAAAAGATAGGTTCAGCTTTCCTTCGGCGGCGCCGATTCCCGCCCTGATCCAACCCATTTCACCGGGTGGAAAGTCCTTTTGCAGTTCGTCGAGAGCGATCTGATAGAGCCTGGCCGGATCTTTCCCGCCCGCCCAGGCATACATCCGTCCGTCCCTGGGAAGCAGGTTGTAGATAGAGGGGTAAATCTCCCTGCCCTCGGCAGCGAGCCGCCATAGACCGGTGGGAGCGCCCTTGAAGCCGGCCCAGAAGTTCACCCGCCATCCGGTGGACGGATCGGGGGGCGGCGACGTCCACAACCCGATTCCGAGAAAGGCGTTCGGGGCAAGAATTTTATAGAGACCTTTTTGTGCAGCGCCGGCCAGTGCCTCCCCAACAACCATGCGAGCCCCATCGCCTTGTTCAAGCGTTTTGACTGCTTTGCTTTCTTCCCGGCTCTCCGTCTCTTTCAGCGCGGCCTCTTTGCTCCGGCATTTTATTGCACGTCGTTTCGCTTTTATGAGCTTTGTGATGCTGCTGCCGCGAATGAACAGGATGGCGCCCTTGTCCCCGGGGAGGTGGCGCAGGGTGGCAAGGAATGCGTGGTCCTTCGAAAGGGGAGCTGCCTGCTTTTCAAGAATGCTCCGGGCGGCGCCGGTGGTCGTCGCCATAACGGCGAAGTCCTTTGAAACGCCCCAAACAAAGGTTGCGTCTTTTATATTTAACTCCTTGGAAAGATCGGGCGCCCGTCTCAGTTCTACGCCGGAGACTACGCCGGCCTTTTTTCCCTCTCCAAGTTTCCGCAGCATGAAACTCTTCAGCAAAGCGGCCTGACCTGGCGCCATCTGAACCAGTAACGCACCCCTTTGAACCGAACCGTCGAACCAAACGCCGAGGGCGGCCGGCTGGCGCCTGAGCAACCCAGGCAGGTCTTCCGGTCTGATGGGTTGGGCGGCCCATACCTGTCCCAGTACCTGGAGCATTGGATCTATGCCCCTGCCTTCGGCCTTGGAACTGCTGGATGGTGCGTTGCCCTTCAGGGAAGGCGGCATCCACTGGCCCAATTCGCGAATTTCAACGTAGACAGCCGTCTTGGAGGGAAAGTGACTTGCCAGCCCTTCGTAAGGCGTTGAGCGGCGGACCAATAGTAACGCTAACGCGGAAAGCACTGCGACAATGCCAACTATCGAAATAACCCAGTACCGTTTTTTCATGGTGACCTCCACCTCCATGGAGTGATACGCATCCTTGGCTAAAAAGGTTTACGACGGTTGAAACCGCTGGAAAGCGGCGGCCTATGGTAAGCTTGGCGGGAGGAGGCTCTAAGTGAGGAAAAATCTGATCGTCGTATTTCTGCTGGCCGGCGTTGCCACACTGCTGTGGGCGGGGCGAACGCTTTACGTGCTTGAGAGCCTTACCCCCAAGATTAGCAGAAAGCCGGCAAAGGAACTGTCGGTTGAAGGGAAGGGGTTCCGCTTCCGGAATAGTTGGTTTGAACTCAGCGTGCTTCCCCTGGCGCCGTCGGAACGGAGCGAGTTCTTCAGAGCCAAGGGACTCCAGGATCCCTTTGAGGATCTTAAACCGGAGCAGAATTTCGTTTTTTTGAAAGTGCGATTCGAGAACCTCGGCAAGAGCGACAAGTTGGTCTTTCTACCCCAGGGCACCCTTTTGGGTGATTCCTTTCCCTTCGACGAAACCAGGATTTACCAACTCTTTTACCGCGGCAAGGAACCCGACAAAAGGTTGGCGGCAGCCGGCAAGGTTCTTTTCATGCGGAATCTTGTGTTGCCGACCGGGTTCTGGATCGAGCGTTTGATGGTCTTCCGCTACGACGATCCCTATCCCGTGCGGCGCATCCGGCTCACCTTCAGCAACATCCTCGTCGGGAGGAAGGTCTTCAACGTTAGTTTTAACTTCAGGGCTCACTTCGTTAAGGAGAAGATAAGATGACGCCGGTAGTGATGGACGGGAAAAAAGTGGGTGCCGAAATACGGCGGGGAGTAGCTGATGGCGTGAAGGAGCTTACCGATAAGGGGCTGCGGCCACCGGGTCTGGCGGTCGTACTCGTGGGGGAGAATCCGGCGAGCAGGATATACGTTGCCTCCAAGGTGCGGGCCTGCGGGGAGGCGGGGATTTTCTCAAAGAAGTTCGCCATGGAGAATACCACCGGAACAAGAGAGCTTCTTGAGGTAGTCCACGGTTTGAACTCCAGGGAGGAGATAGACGGAATACTGGTGCAGTTGCCGCTACCGGAAGGAATCGACGAAGCCGCCGTTCTTGGAGAGATTTCACCGGCCAAGGACGTTGACGGCTTCCATCCCGTTAACATCGGCAAACTTCTCCTGGACCAGCCCGCCTTTGAGCCCTGTACGCCCGCGGGCATCATGGAACTTCTTCACCGCTACGGCGTAGAGATCAAGGGCAAACGGGCGGTCATCATCGGAAGGTCGCACATCGTCGGCAAACCCATGGCGATGATGCTCCTGAGGGAACACGCAACGGTTACGATATGCCACTCCCGTACTCAGGACCTTCCCGGGATTTGCAAGGAGGCCGACATTCTCGTAGCGGCCGTGGGGCGCAAGGCCATGGTTGACGAGAGCTATATCAAAAACGGCGCGGTGGTTGTGGATGTGGGGATTAACAGGGTTACGGACGCAGAGGAAGCCGCACGGCTGTTCGGCGGAGACCCCAAGAGGATTGCACGGGTCAGGGGAAAGGGCTCCACACTCGTTGGAGATGTATTACCCACGGCCATGTGGAACAAGGCATCTTTTTATACTCCGGTGCCCGGTGGGGTGGGTCCGTTGACCATCGCCATGCTGCTTTCAAATACACTCTTATCCGCCAGACGGAGGCTCGTGACCAACGTGAATGGCTTACACCGGGGGCAATAGGTGCTTCACGTCGGATTAACCGGGGGCATTGGTTCGGGAAAGAGTACCATAGCGGCTTTCTTCTCGGGACTGGGCGCCGTTACCATGGACGCCGACCTGATGGTCAGGGAAATGCTCGCTCCCGGAGGCATCGCGGTGGAGGCTGTCGTGGATGCCTTTGGTGAAGAAGTGCTGAGGCCCGACGGCGGGGTGAACAGGCCTCTTCTTGCCGAAAGGGTTTTTGTCGACCACGGCGCCAGGGAAGCATTGGAAAAACTCATTCACCCAATGGTTTTTTCCGAGAGGCGCAAGCGTATTGAGGCTATAAGGAAAGAACGGGGCGACGAGGTAATTATTGTAACCGAGGCGGCGCTTATTTTTGAAGCCGGCGCCGCGGGAGAGTTTGACGCGGTGGTTCTCGTTATACTCCCGGAGGAAGCGAGGAAGGCGAGGCTGCTGGCGGCGGGTTGGGCTCCCGAAGACGTGGACAAGCGCATGGCGGCCCAGTTGCCTAATTCGACTAAAGTTCCTTTGGCCGACTACCTCATCGACAACGGCGGCAGCCTGGCGAAGACGCGGGAAGAGGTTGGTAAACTTTGGAGAGAATTGAAGGCGTTGACCGTAAAATAAGAGTTCTTAGGGACGATGCCTCTTTGGAGAGAAGGTGCTGAAGAAGACTCTCTATTACCCCATTTAAAGGATTGTCGGCAGCAATCAGCGGCTCGCGAGCCAACGCTCGCAATCCAGCGCGGCGCGGCAGCCGGAGCCCGCAGCCGTTATAGCCTGCCGGTAGACCTTGTCGTGCACGTCTCCGGCAGCGAAGACTCCCTCCACGCTCGTTTTGCTGGATGGCGGCTCAATGGTGACCAGGTATCCCGTATCGTCCACTTCAAGCCGACCCTTGAAGATACCCGTGTTGGGCTTGTGGCCGATGGCGTAAAAGAGCCCGGCCGCTTTCACGGTCTCTTCGTCTCCGGTAGGCAGGTGGCGAATTATAACTGCGCGCAGCCCGTTTTCGCCCACGGCGTCAACAACGATGGAACTCCATATCACCATAATCTTCGAATCTGAAAGTACTCGCTCCTGCATGGCCTTGGACGCCCGCAGTTCATTGCGGCGATGAATGATGAGCACCTTGGAGGCGAAGCGAGTGAGAAACAATGCCTCTTCCATGGCCGTGTCACCGCCGCCGACGACTACAAGGACCTGGTTGCGGAAGATTGGCAGAGCGCCGTCGCAGACGGCGCACGCGGAGATTCCGCGGTTCCACAGGCGCTCTTCGGAGGGCAAACCCAGGCGCATTGCCGTGGCACCGGTGGCCGCGATTATGCTGTGCGTTTCCACCGTTCGCTCGTTGCTCTTAACGACGAAGGGACGCCTTGATAGGTCAACCTCTTCCACGTCTTCGAGCACCAGCTCGGTCCCGAAGCGTATGCTTTGGGCGCGCATCAGCTCAATCAGCTTTGGACCGGATATTCCTTCCGGAAAGCCGGGATAGTTCTCGACCTCGGTTGTTGTGGTAAGCTGGCCGCCCGCCGCGCCGCCCTTTTGGAAGCCCTCGAACATCAAGGGTTTGAGTCCCGCCCTGGCCGTATAGATGGCAGCCGTATGACCCGCCGGACCCGATCCTATTATTAAAACCTTTTGAACCATCTTTAATCTCCTTAAAGCAACAGGTTTCGGAGTGTACCACAGGAGAAAGATGGTTGCCGGGCCGGCGCGGGAACACGTGGCGCTACGCCGTCCTCCTGTCTTCGTGGCATAGCGATTCTTCCGGACACGCAACCAATACCGTAGAAGATGGTCAAGCCTCGCCTTTCGCCGGCTTCTTCGATCTTTTATTGTGAAGCAGGTGTCGCAGCGCCAGAATGGGATTGTGAAAGATCAATCTGGGTCCTGAGAACCTCATAACCTCCGCAATTCTTTCCCGCATCTCCGGGGTGTAACAATGGATGAGACAGCCCCGGCAGGCGGGTTTCTCATCTCCGAAGGGGCACCTTGCCAAGCGTTTCTCCGTATACTCAAGGAGTTCGGAACAATTCTTACAGAGCGAGTCAGAGTGGTGGTGCAACCCGCAGTACAGGCTGATCATCGCCCGAAGTGTCTGTCGTTCGTGTATTAAACTCATCAATTCACCTATCGTAGGTCCTGGTTGCACCGGCGCTGAGATTTGGGCAGGGAAGCAACTCTTCCTCG
>CAZIBS010000004.1:0-42112 GCA_964537405.1 uncultured Thermoanaerobaculia bacterium
ATGTCCGTTATGCAGCCTGAGCCCAGTGTCAACTATACGTGTGTCGGGGTAGTAAGTGGCTTTGGATAAGAAGTGACAGGCAGGATGCCTGTCCCACAGTGGAGTTCGAGATTTTCGAGCCGAAGTCCGACAAGGAAGTACCAAGCGGAACGGTAACGCACGCCAAGGCCACGTGCCTTTGCTGCAATATGGTTCTACCACCGGACCGCGTGCGTGCGCAACTCACTAAACAGCGCGGCGGCGCCCCTTCGCGGAAGGTGTGCGGTGCCGCCCCACCCGGTGAAGAAGCCCAACTTTGGACCGGGATGACCCAGCACGGCGCGTGGTCCGGCGATACGATAGTCGCAAGCGAGCAGAAAATCCAGGCCTCCGCCCAAGGACGCCCCCTCCGGGCAAGCAACGAACCAGAGTTTGGAGGTTCGCATTGCCCTGAACAGTCCCTGGCCCGCCGAGGAAAAATCAAGGGCATCCCACGCTCCCAGGCCGCCGAGTTCCTCGAAGTCGGCGCCGGCGAGAAAGGTTCCCGCATAGGAGGAGGTGAATGCCACCCAGCGCAGGCCGGGCATTTCAGACCACCTGCCAAGGGCCGATTCGAGCAGCTTCAAGTTTGTTGTCTTTAGAAGGGGAGGGCGTTTACCGCCGCAGAAAACGACGTGAAGACCGCCCGCCGGAAGCGAGGCGGCTTCTCTAAAGAATGGTTCTCCGGAAGCCCGCCGCGATAGGGTCATGGATGGTCAGCCGCGGGTTGCCGCCCGCTTCGGTTCCACCTCTTCCTTGAGGAAGGCGACCACGTCTCCAGTCGCGGTTCCGGGAGTAAAGACCTTCGCCACCCCGGCTTCAAGAAGACCCTGGATGTCTTCATCCGGAATGATGCCCCCTCCGAAGACGATTATGTCGTCGGCGCCGTTTTCTCGCAGCAGTTTAATAATCTTCGGAAAAAGCGTGTTGTGGGCGCCGGAGAGGATGGAAAGCCCGATGGCATCGACATCTTCCTGGAGGGCCGTTGCCACGACCTGCTCGGGTGTCTGGTGCAAACCCGTATAGATGATCTCGTAACCCGCGTCGCGAAGGGCGCGGGCGATGATTTTTGCACCGCGATCGTGGCCGTCCAGGCCAACCTTTCCGATCAGAAGCTTCAACCGTCGTCCAGCCATTAACTCCCTCCTAAAAGATTATTATACTGTATTAGCAGGCTGAGATAAAGTCATGTTCTCACCCTAAATCCACCACCTAAACCTGGATTCGCCTGCCTACCGCGTTGCGTGCAGGTGCGGCCTTTCCGCGCACCGGAGTGGGCCTTGAGCTTTTACTGGTTTTAGCTTATTGTAAATGTCTGTGCCCTGGCGGGCGATCGAGGTGGAGGGATCCATGTACTGGTACTGGATTTGGATTGCAATTATAGTCGTTGCCGTAGCCGTTTTAGTCGTCGTCTGGGCGAAGAGTTACCGGAAGGTCGGGCCGAACCAGGTGCTGGTCATCTCCGGTCGCACTTCAACCGTTACGGGGCTGGACGGAAGGATCAAGAAAGTGGGGTACAGGCTCCAGGTGGGCGGCGGCACTCTGGTTGTGCCCTTCCTTGAGACAGTGGATGTTCTGCCCCTTGAAGTCTTTTCTCTCTCCATCAAGTGTCCGGAGGTTCTAACGGCGCAGGGAGTACTGATCACCGCCGAGGCGCAAGGCCAGATCAAGATTTGCTCCGATGAGCCGTTGCTGCACAGGGCGGTGGAAAACTTCTTGTCGAAGGGTGCTTCCGGCATTACCTACGTGGCCCAAGAGGTTCTCGAAGGCCACGCACGCGGCATCCTGGGTACAATGTCGGTGGAAGAGGTCTACGAGCAGCGCGAACACTTCTCTGAACTCGTGCGGGAGGCCGCGGCGGAAGATTACAGCCGGCTCGGCCTGGAACTCGTCTCCTTCTCGCTGAAGGATATAAGCGATACGCAGGACTACATTGCTTCCGTTGGTTCGCGGCGAATCGCGGAGGTCAGGCGCGACGCCGTCATCGCCAAGGCGGAGACGGAGCGCGATGCCTCCATTCGTTCGGCGGAGTATCGGAAGGAAGGAGACGTTGCCAAGCTCAAGGCCGAAGCGGAACTGGCAAGGGCGACGCGTGATTTCGAGGTCCAACGGGCGGAATACCAGATGGCTGTTAATGTCAAACGGGCGGGGGCGGACGTGGCTTACGACATTGAGCGTGCCAAGCTCTCGCGTGAGCTGAAGGAGCAGGAATACAACGTTCGCATCACCGAAAAGAAGATGGCCGCAAAGGTCGAGGAAGCGGAAGTCGCTCGGCGCGAGATGGAACTCGAAGCCACCGTCAGGCGTCCGGCCGAGGCGATGAAGGATCAGGCAAAACTTGAAGCGGAGAGCGAAGCGTACCGCCTTGAACTCCAGGCGAAGGGCAAAGCAGCCGGCATCAAGCTGGCTGGACAGGCCGAAGCGTCGGCCATGCGGGACAAGGCGGAAGCGTGGCACGAGTACGGCGACGCAGCCTTCAGGGAGATGGCCATAAAGGGCCTGCCGGAACTCGCCCGCGCCGTTTCCGAGCCACTCTCCAAGGTGGACAAGATAATCATGGTTGGCAACGGCGACGGCGTTTCCAGGCTAACCGGGCAGGTCGCCTCGATCCTTGCGCAGCTTCCGGAGATCGTTGAAAACCTCTCCGGCATCAAGCTTCAGAACCTGGTGGGCGGCGCCGGTAAGTCCAAGGAAGAAGAGAAGAACCCGAAGGCCGATAAGACTTAAAATAAACGGCGTTCAGACCATGGAGAACGGCGATGGTGTCCGGGTCTCCGTGGGGGATTTTAAGGCGAGGCTGATATGCTCTCGGACCGTGTTAACCGTATCGGGTTTTCTCCAACGCTGCGAATAACGGCTAAGGCCAAACAGATGCGGGTTCAGGGAATCGACGTGGTGGACTTTTCGGTGGGGGAACCGGATTTTAATACCCCGGAAGCCGTCAAACGCGCGGCCAAGGCCGCTCTGGACGCCGACTTTACCAAGTACACCGCTAACGACGGTATACCGGAACTCAGGGCGGCCATCTGCGAAAAGCTGGAACGCGACAACAACCTCAAGTATGCCCCCAACGAGATAATCGTTTCGCCCGGCGCAAAAAACGACCTCTTCAACCTCATGCAGGCCCTGGTCGGTCCCGGCGACGACGTGATTGTTCCAACGCCATGCTGGGTCTCTTATCCTGACCAGGTAAGACTTGCGGGGGCGAACCCGGTTTTCGTGGAGACTCACGAGAACGAGGGCTTTCGCCTGGACGCGGGGGCGCTCTCCGACTCGGTGACTCCGAACACGAAGGCTATTATCCTCAACTATCCCTGCAATCCCACCGGGGCTTCCTACTCCAGGAAAGACCTGGAGGCGCTTGCCGAAGTCTGTCTCCGGGAGCAGATTTGGGTTGTAGCGGACGAAATATATGAGAAGCTTCTCTACGACGGGATGCGATTTACATCCATCGCCTCCGTGAGCGAGGCGATGAAAAAGTTGACCATAGTCGTGAACGGCTTTTCCAAGGCCTTTTCCATGACGGGTTGGAGGCTCGGTTACGCCGCCGGGCCGAGGGAAGTCATCGCGGCGTGCGGCAAGATACAGTCCCACAACACCAGCAACGCCACCTCCTTCGTGCAGAAAGCCGCCGTAACGGCGCTTACCTCCTGTGCAATGGACGTGGAACGAATGCGACAGGAGTTCGAACGGCGCAGAAATTTTATGGTCGGCAAGCTGAGGAACCTACCGGAAGTGAGCTGCGTTTCGCCCTCCGGCGCCTTCTACCTGTTGCCGAATGTTAAAAGTTACCTTGGCAAGGAATACAAGGGCGCTCCCATCCGCAATTCCTACGGCCTCGCCTACTACCTCCTCAAGGAGGCCGCGGTTGCCGTGGTGCCCGGTGGCGCCTTCATGGCCGACGATTTTATTCGGGTCTCTTTTTCCACCTCCATGGATAGGCTCCAGGAGGGCGCCCGCAGAATCCGGGAGGCGCTTACGCGCCTCGAAGAACCTCGCCATGTGCGGCCGAGGGCGCTCAACAACGTTATCACCAAGGTTCGGGACTACGTAGAAACGCGCGCCGTCGCCGGGGCAGAGGAGCGAAACGAGCTGCTTGCCCTGGCGGAGCGCAGCCTCAAGCCGGACGCCTACTTTGAATGGAACGCGGTCATCGCGGGGGCGGTGGTCCAGTTGAGGACCAACTCCCCACACTTGGCGGACTTCTACCAGGAGAACTTCTATCCCTCGTCCCTCGAAAGCGACCTGGAACCGCACGCGGTTCTGTACGCCGTCAAGGATGTCGCCGATCGCGAAGCCCAGGCCCGCCTTAGCCTTGAAACGGGAACCGCCTATCTATTTAACTCGGCCTACTACGGTCAGGCCCGGATCCTCGCCCTCGCCCTCGCCGGCGAAGCTGCCTCCCGCGTATCGGGCGTTTTCCTTGCTCACTGCTCGGCGCTCGATAGAGACGGCCGCGGCGTTCTCGTCTGGGGGCTTCCGGGTTCGGGAAGAACCGGAGTGCTCGGCGCAGCGCTACACGCGGACGGAGTCAGGATGGTCGCCGGCGATGATATCATGGTGCGCTACACGACCTCCGGCCCCGTGGCCGACCTCCCGGAGAGAAAGTTCTACCTCAAGGCAAAGTGGGCAAAGTACCTTGGTGAAATCGACCGGCTGGCCGTAAGGTCAAAGGTGGAGAACGCGGTGGTAAGAAGGGAGCAGTGTTCTATCGAATACTGTTCCGAACAGGACGTCTGCCCTCTGGATCTGGGAGCGGCGTGGTGCGGCAAGGCCTCCACTCACGGGCGCGTCATGCTGGATCCCTACTGGCTGGGCTGCGCCACGCGCCACGTTCGCAGGACCGCGCCGAAGCTGTGCGCCATCCTTGTGAATGACCCGGTCATACCGGCTCTCAAAGACCTTTCCCCGGGAGAAGCCGCGAGGTTGATCTCCGGCAACGGGAGTTCGGGAAGCGCCATTTTTGACCCTTCCCTTGCCGGCGCCATGGATCTTTCGCACCGGGACGCCCTTTTGACCCGCCACGAGGAACTCTTCGCCGGAACGAAGACCGTTCTCCTCAACACCGCCGTGGGTACGCCGGAGAGCGCCGCCGAACGGCTCCTGGACCTCTTGCCGGGGCCCGAACCCCGCTATGGTTGATTCGGATAGCCGTGAAAAGCTCAACATATCGGATGTTCGGTAAAATGGTGTTTCACTCATCAAGGGATTGGTAGCCTTCTGGCCGAAGGCCAGGAAGGCGCCAAGGGCGGGGTAGGAAGTAGTTGTTCCCTCTCCATTCCAAGAGATGCTTTTTTTCCCGGTAGAAACACCCGCGATTCGAAGACGCTGGCGTTTCAATCGCGGAGATTAGGTGGAAAGGAGCCATGGAGAATACCCGCGCGGAAGAGATCGCTAATAGTATCACGCACGGACTAGGCGCAATTTTGAGCGTTGCGGGTGTATCGGTTCTCCTCAGCTTCGCTGTTTTGAGGGGAGGAGGGGCGTGGGTGGTTGTCGCTTGCAGCGTCTACGGCGCGAGCCTCGTGCTGCTCTATACCACTTCCACGCTCTACCACAGCTTTCCCTGGCCGGGAGTGAAAAGGCTCTTTCGGGTGCTGGACCACTCAGCCATCTTCATCCTGATAGCGGGCACCTACACCCCCTTTACACTCGTGTCGCTTCGTGGAGAGTGGGGATGGAGTCTCTTCGGAGTCATGTGGGGTCTCGCCATACTTGGCATTTCCACAAAGCCCTTTACCATTGATCGAATCCCTTTCTTATCCACCGTCATATACGTAGCGATGGGATGGATGATCGTCATCGCTATAAAGCCCGTTCTGGCTGCCGTTCCCGTGCTGGGACTGGTCTATATCTTCGCCGGCGGCATGGCTTACACACTGGGCACCATTTTCTACGGATGGAAACGATTGCCGCTCCACCACGCCCTTTGGCACCTCTTCGTACTCGCGGGAAGCATCCTCCACTTCTTAGCCGTGTGGGTCTCCGTCATTCCGGCCGCAAGGTGACCATACTGTGCCGGGAGAAGATAGAAACGGGGTCCGCGTCCTCGGTCGCGATGTTGGCCGGGGTCTTGCTTGCCCTCCGGAAGACGATGTTGACGAGGGCCGGGCCGCCCTCCCCTTCGCGCAGAAATGTTTGGGTCGGCCGTAACAAGGATTCGGCCGATCAACGATCGGCCTCCGGAGCCGCAAGCACTCATCCAGCCGTCGGGGTAATCCTTCCCACTCACATCAGGAACTCATGCTTCGTGGTATTCACCAGGAAAAAACTTGGCCATGGGGGTAACTCCTCAATTCCCAACGCACTACGAACCCTGTATCATCCGTTTTTAGCTGGAAGACCCACTTTAAGGCCCGGAGAGAATCGACGATAGGGCCGGCGCTGACCACCAGAACGTCCCAGCAGCGTTCGGTAACCGCGTCGAGAGGCAGTTGGAGAAGGTCGTTCGTTTTTATTTAATCTCGCGGTACAACCGTGGCCATTCACCCATTCGGCTTGTTCCAACTTGGACCACCGCCCCCGATTAATTCAGAATCCGTTGCGTGACCCTATTCGTGCAACGGGCTCTTCAGTGGTGCCAATTAAGCGAAGGTGCGGGAGCTGAAAAAGGGCGGGCATTTGCCCGCCCCTGTCACCGGATTAGCCCCTTTCTAATGTCTCCGAAGAACGGGGTTCTGCGTCAGAATATCGAGGCTCTTCAAAGGTATGTCCGGCAGGACCACGTCCCTGGTGCTTGCGTAGCCCATCGGATCGGCGGCGCTGACGCTCTCAACGTTAACCTTAGGTATGTGGGTTCCGTAGAAGTGGTTGACTTTGCCGATGAACCAGTTGGCGACGATGGCCTGGCCGGTCGGCGTGGGGTGAACGCCGTCAAGTCCGAAGATGCCTCCCAGGAACTTCGTGGTAAGCTTTTGGCCGTCGGGCATTGTGTACCCGTTCTTAACCAGCTTTTTGAACCGCTTGTGGATGTCCACAACCGGGAAACCGAAGGTGGCGCCGACCTGCTTGATGTAACTATTGTCTGCGTGGATTATGGCCCTGATCTGAAGAAGCTCCGCCCTGGTCAGGATTTCGTTTGGATCAAGGGGCCCGGGATCCTTTCCTTCCATTATCTTTTTGATGTGCTTGTGGGAGAAAGGGGTGACGTAGTCCCTCTGGGTGATTCCCAGCTTCTTGAGGGGAAACCCGTGTTTTTCGAGGTAACGGCCGCTTGTCATCATGGGGATGGAAACAACGTCGGGAATGGTGGCAAGCACCATCCCGGCGCCGGTCGCGGCGATTGTCTGTACGCTGGCCCCGTAGACCTGGGCAAAGACGGATGCGGGTACCGTGAAAGCGGGGTTCCCCAAAGCCGCTCCGCCGAGCACGTCGTTGCCCCCTATCCATAAGATCACGAAGGTCGGATGGAGCTGCGTGGCGAGTCCCACCTGGCTCAGGGGCGGGTAACCATCGATGTAGACCCACGGGAAGCCGAGGATTATGTCGGTGATGTCGGAGGGTTGGGCGTTTGGTTTCTTCGTCAGCAGGTCGATCGAAGTCTGGCCGGGAACCGCCAGGTCGGTCGGCTGGTTCAGGGGGTTGATAAGGCTGCCCATTGTTTTACCGTCTTCAACTATGATCGGGAAGCCCGTAACCGGATCGAAGCCCTGGAGTCTCAGGGCGATGGGCATACCCGGATAGCTGATAAGCGGCAGGCTGAGCCGCTCTCCGGCCTGCTCGGCGAAGAGTTCGGCGTAGGAGCGGGGTTGGCCGTACTGGTTCAGGGAACCGTTGTAGTAGCCGGCGGAGAGGCTGTCCCCCAGGACGAGGATGTTGCTGAAATCGGGTGCGTTGGTACTTTTAGATTGAGCGAAGAGGGGCAGGGCCGGTAAGAGCCCGACCGCCAGTAGAAAAAATAGCTTTTTGATCCACATCTTTAGCCTCCTGATAGGTTAAAACTTGTAGGACATCGACACACCGGCCAGCCATGCGTTTGCCTTGTAGGTTCCGGGGACGTACACGGCGTCACTCGGAACGTTCTTGTCGTCGAAACGAACGTTCATGATATAGGTGGATACGCTTAACTTACACGCAGTGTACGTAAAACCGGTTTGGGCCGACCAGCGATTGGAATCCGGCAAAATGGGCGATGCGTACCTGTCGGGAACGGCGCTTCTGTCGTAGTAGATCCCGGCTCCCACCTTCCAGGTCTGGTTCAAGGTGTACTCGAAGCCGAGCTTGTACTTCGCGGCTTTCTTCCATTTAACGGGCTCCTTCGTGTTGTGGACCTTTCCCCCGGGGTTATCAAAATCGATGGCAAGCGTGTTGAAGGTCGTCCAGTCGACCATGGTGATGTCTCCCTCGAGAGTCCACTTCTTTTCTATGTATGCCACGCCGATGTTGTAGGCCCTGGGAAGAGTGATGTGGGTGCTGATTCCGCCTTCGGGAAAGAGGGGACGGAAGTCCGGGCTGGTGGGGATGCGGAAGAAGTTTACGTTGCCGGTATAATCGATGGTAACCTTATCCCTGAAGTTGAAACCGACCTGCCACTTGTTTGAAAGCTTGCCCAATACGCCCAGTCCCCATCCCCATCCGTGGCCACTGCCGGTGAGGCGGGCTATGCCGGGCTGGAGAGTCCTGGTAAGGGGTGGGGTGGAATAGGGAATTGCGGGGAAGAAGATGCCCTGCCTCAGGTACAGGGTGGAAGTAACGTAGTTCAGGTTGAGGCCCATGGCCCACTTGTCGTTGAGCTTGAAGGCTACTGACGGTGTAATGTAGATGGCCCGCTGGATCGTGCGTTCCGCTATGGCGGCTCCAGGCCAGTTGTCGCCCCATTCGGTAGCGAGTGCGTGAGGGGCGTAAGTGCCCAGGCCGAAGGTAACCGGCAGGTCGGGCTTGTAAACGACGTAGGCGTAACCGGGATAAAAATACTTCGTGGGTCCTTTGGAGGTAGGGCCGTACTTGCTGTCCCACTCCATGGTCTCCCTGATCGCGTTGACGCCGACCATCATGCCGCTGCTTTGAAAGGCCAAGCCGGCCGGATTGAAGAATATAGCGCTGGGATCGTCGGCCCTGGCCACGAAGGCGCCCGCCTGGTAAGAGGCCCTTGCGCTCTGTTCCTCAATGAGGGTTCCGGAGGCCCAGGCACCCATGGTCATACCAGCGATCGCCAGAAACAGTAGAATCTTACCCGGATTCCATTTCATTACACTCTCCTCTAAGGTTTAGAACCCCATTTTTTCCACATCACGACCCATACCAATTTAGTTTAATATGATTCGGCAAAGAAGTCCATAGGGTATCCCTAATCCCTTGATAAATTAAGCGCCATAGGCGCGAAACCGTGGACCGTAAAGTCTTTCCTGGCTATCCGCATCAACCATCGCGGGCGGGATTGGGGACCAACCCGAATCCGCCACCTAACCGAGGGCCGGGGGCGGAGGGTAGGGCTTGGATGCTGGAACCTATCCCGGAATAAGACATGGCCGCGATAGATGGTGAGGAAGCGAACGAAGGCCGATGTGGTGCATCGGATGAGCAAGACGACAAAACCGGGTGCGCGGCCGGTCCCGCCCCTTCGGGTTGTCCTCCGGCCTGTCGCCTTCATTGTTCCCCCTTTTCCGAGTGTCCCCGGCACGCGTCGTCGGGACGCCTCGAATCCGTTCCGGCCGGAGGCGCAACGCGCCCGGAACTCCAGACAGGCGCAACGTGGTAGGCAGGCGAATCCCGGTTCAGGTGGTGGATCCATGAATGCTCCCCGCCTTGCCCCTTTGAGTGTGGTGCGCTATTCTCTCTGGGTCGGGAAGGGTTCGGATGGCGCAAATAAGGAATGAAAAAGAGCTGAAAAATCCTCAGAAGCGGAAGAACGGGCCTCTCTATCCGTCGAACAAAGAGGCGGTCTTTTCGATAGGCCGTGAGGTGTTCGCCATCATTCTCTTCTCCGCCTCCCTCCTATCGGCGCTCTCCGTCGCCACCTTCCATCCCTACGATCCGGGCCCTTTTTCCTTCGGTACGGTGGCGCCGTCTCCTCAAAATTGGGTTGGGATAGCGGGGGCTTATTCGGCCTCGCTCATCGTTCATTTTCTGGGCCTCTGCGCTCCCTATGTGCCCATCTTTCTGGCCGTTTTAGGAATCCAGGTACTCAATCGCCGCTCCCTGGTGCGTCCATGGCGGTTGACCCTGTGGGCCTCAATGGTGCTTAGCCAGGTTACGTTCTTACAGTGGGCAATAGGCGAAATTCGCTTTTCTTTCTTCGGGCAGGAGGTTTCAGTCGCGTTGGGGGGGCTCCTCGGCTTGCTGGTGCTCAAGCTCCTCGAGGAGGAGATCGGCTTGGGCGGCGTCGTTGTCGTGCTGCCGTTGTGGGTATTGGTTACCCTGATGCTCTTCTTTCAATTTTCCTTTATGCGCCTGACCGCGCGAATCATGTCTCCCGCCGCGAAGCTGCTCTCAGCCTGGCGGGTTCGAAGAGAGAAGAAGAGGCATAGGGTTAACAGGAAGGAAAAACTCAACCAAATTAAAAGGAGGCAGGAGGAGCGAGTCGGAAAAAGGGAACGAGCCCTGAACGAGCGGCCGCTACCTATTTCAGAACGCAAGGAAACCGCTCCTGCGCTTCCCTTTGAGGCACCGCCCAACCACGGCTACCGCTTTCCGCCCGCGGATCTGCTTGATCCTCCCCGGCCTCACCCGCCAATCGATGAAAAGATTCTCAGGGAGTACGCGAATAAGATCGAAGGCCGGTTGAAGGAGTTTGACATTGAGGGCGAGGTAGTGGAGATTCATCCAGGACCGGTGGTGACGATCTTTGAGTTCAAGTCGGCGCCGGGTGTCAAGTACAGTCGAATCACCGCGCTTGAGCAGGATATAGCCATCTCCCTTAAAACCGATAGCATCCGCGTCGACAGGGTCAGTGGAAAATCCCACATCGGCATTGAGGTTCCAAACCGGAAGAGAGAACTCATCTCCTTCAGGGAACTCGTGGAATCGTCCGCCTTCGCCGAGACCGAGGGGAAGCTTCCCCTGGCCCTGGGCAAGACGGTTGAGGGCCTTCCCTTCATAACCACGCTGGACAATATGCCGCACCTTCTCATAGCCGGAACGACCGGCTCCGGCAAGAGCGTCGGGTTGAACGCCATTATTCACAGCATCCTCTTTCGTTCGAATCCCGACGAAGTCAAGTTCATACTCGTAGATCCGAAGCAGGTTGAGCTGAAGGTTTACGAGGGGCTTCCCCACCTCCTGACGCCGGTAGTGACGGACGTAAAAAAGGCCGCCAACGCCCTGAACTGGGCGGTTAGGGAGATGACGGAGCGTTACATGCTGCTGGCCTCCGCCAAGGTACGAAGTATAGACCAGTACAACGCCTACGTTCGCAGCCTGACCCCGCCCTCCGTTTTAGAACCCGGCGGCATCAACCGGCCGCTGCCATATATCGTAATCGTCATAGACGAACTCTACGACCTTATGGCGGTGGTGGCGCGGGATGTCGAGATGGCCATAGCCCGCCTCTCCGCGATGGCCCGCGCGGTTGGAATACACCTTATTCTGGCCACGCAGAGGCCCTCGCGCGACGTTATAACCGGCGTAATCAAAAGCAACTTGCCAAGCCGTATCGCCTTCCAGGTGCGGGAGAAGTTGGAGAGCCGTCTTATCCTCGACCAGAACGGGGCGGAGTCTCTCGAAGGCAAAGGAGATATGCTCTTCCTACCGCCGGGCTCAGGCCGCCTGATCAGAATTCACGGAGGATTTATCTCCAACGCCGAAACGCGGAGGGTTATCAAGTACCTCCGTGATCAGAGAGAACCCGAATTCGACACCCGGATTCTCAAGGAAGGCCCCTCGCTTACCGGTGCTCCCGGCTCAACCGGAGGCGGTGAGCTGGAGGAAGACCCCCTGTACCGGGACGCACTACGGCTTGTTGTGAAGACCGGAACGGCATCCGCAAGCAACCTCCAGCGCAAGTTGCGGATAGGTTACGCACGCGCCGCCCGTATACTGGACGTCATGGAAAACCGGGGCATAATAGGACCCGCCGACGGCGCAAAACCGCGAGAGATACTTATAGAACCCGACGAGGTGGAGTAGCGCCTCCAACCGGCCTGTTATTACCCGGGACGGGAAGAGGTTGACCTTTTCCCGTCCAGCGCTCCTGCCTGCGCCGCAGAACGAAGCGACGCGGGGTATGCCCGATAGCCCTCCCGCGGACCTTGCGCGATAGGAGGGGCTTCCAGCCCCGAAGGGTGCTAATCCCGCACACCCATATTTCGCGGCAGGATGCCGTTCCCATGGATGATGTCCCCCTACCGGTTGGTCCGGGGTCCAACCGTCCGATTCCGGACGCGCTTCGCTTGCCGGAATGACAGGGGAACAGTCGTTATTCCCGCACCTCCCTTCGTCATTCCCGCAAAAGCGGGAATCCACAACATTGACTGGATCCCCGATGTCTCGGGGATGACGGCACCAGGAGGGGCTTACAGCCCCGAAGGGTGTTTCTTAACCTGTTTACGCTTTTTACTCTGCCCCCTCATTCACCATGGTGGTACACTCTTGGGCAAGGCCGTTTGGCGCCGGCCGCGGCCGAAACGCTGGAAAGGAGTGGGCGCATGACCTTTTGGGATTACCTGATTTTGGTTCTTGGAGCGATCTTCGTGGTGGAGGGGCTCTTCAAAGGAGCCGTGCGGATCGCTTTCGGCCTCCTCGGCCTTTTTGCAGGCTACTTGTACGCAGGATTCGTAGCAACGCACGTCGCCCTGTACATGGGCTTCCTGCCGAAGGGTGCACGTCATCCGGTTGCGCTCTTTACCGGTTTCGTTCTCATCTTCGCCGCCTGCGTTCTGGCCGGAGTTCTTATCAACAAACTCGTAAAACACGGCGGCCTGGGACTCTTGAACCGTCTCCTGGGCGCATTTCTCGGCTTGCTCTTCATTATTTATCTCGCTGGAGGCCTCGTAAGGCTTTCCGAGCGGGTATCTCCCGCCTTCCACGACAGTCTTGTAAAAGGGCCGGTGGTGGGTTTTCTCTCCGGTTGGGCCGTTGGTCTTGAGGCACTTCTGCCCGAGCCGGTTCCGGGTTGCATTCCGCCTCCGCACGTTCCCCACCTTCCCCAAAAGGCCAAACCGTCGCAACCACACCCAAAACCAGTCTCTCCACGCCCCGGAGAAAAGGCGTGAACAACCCCTCGCTTGTCATCATCATGGCTCTCCTTCTTCTCGCTCTGGTTCTTGCGCTCATCCTGACGCTCTTCAGGCTTCGCGCTTCTGTTCGGGCCGGAAACGATGGCGGCAGGGCTAAGGAAGAGCTGCTTGGCCGCGTGGCGGAGACCGACAAGCGGGTACTGGAACTCCAGGGCCTGCTGACGCAGCAACTCGCCGCTACCCAGCAGCTCCTGCAGGACCGGCTCTCCGGCCAGGAGAAGGCGCTGAGGGAACAAACCGCCCAGCAGGCAACGGCCTTCCAGGGACAAACGGGGCTGCTTCAGAAACATATGCAGGGCACGCAGAACACCCTCTCCCTGGTAACCGAGAAGCTGGGAATGGTCCAGCAGGCATCCCGCCAAATGGTGGAGATGAGAAAAGAATGGGGAGAACTGCAACGGCTTCTCAAGGCGCCGAAGCTCCGGGGCCAGCTCGGAGAATTGGGTCTTGAAAGCCTCCTCTCCGACATTCTTCCACCCACCCGCGTGACCTACCAGTACGCCTTCAACGACGGAAAGAAGGTGGACGCCATGATTCACCTTGAGCGTGGCTTACTGCCGATTGACGCCAAGTTTCCCATTGAGGACTTCCAGAACTACGTCGACGCTCCCAACGATCAGCGGGAGCAGAAGAGACGGGAGTTCAAGAATAACCTCAAGAAGAAAATCGATTCCATCTCGAAGCTCTACGTGAGACCCGGCGAAGGCACCTTGCCGCTGGCTCTCATGTACTTACCCGCCGAATCCCTCTACTACGAAGCTTTTGTGGCCAGGGAGCATGGGGACGAGGACCTGTGGACCTACGCCTTCGACCGATCGGTACTACCCCTGTCCCCAGCCACCATGGTCGCCTACCTGAAGACGGTGGCAATGGGCCTCAAAGCGGCGTCGGTTGAAAAAAACGCAGGCAAGGTCCTTGAACTGCTTTCCACGCTTGAAAGGGACCTCGCCGCCTTCACAACCTCCCATGACGTTCTTGGAGGCCACATAGCCAAGGCCCACGCAAAGTTCCAGGAAAACCGGCAGGAACTCGGCGCCCTCGCGGCGCACCTTGGCCGCGCCCGGACTATAGGAGGCAAGCCCGAAGAAGAGGGCGAACCTCCCGGGGCGGACTGAGGCAGAACTTCAACTCCTATTCCCGACACTAATAGTTGCGTATCCCGAGCGCGCTTTTCAAAGTCACTCTAATGTTGTTTAATAGACTCCGGCGCACGGTGCGCTATAGGGTGGAAATTGTATGAAAATAGCGGTAACCTCGCAGGGAAAGAATCTTGATGCTCCTGTTTCCCGGTGTTTCGGCCGCTCGTCCTACGTCTTCGTGGCCGACACCGAAAGCCGCGTGGTCAAGATCATCGACAACCACGCCTTTGCACGGTTGAGTCTCGGCGCCGGTTCGAAGACGGCCGAGATGCTTGCTTTCCTGAGTGTACGGTGGGTGGCCACGGGTGAAATCGGACAAGAGGCCTTTGACATCCTCCACAACGGCGGCATAAAGGTGGTTGTCCGCGCTTCGGGCAGTTGCCGGGATATCCTGGACCGTCTCGACGCGGGTGGGCTCGAAGCCGCAGAAGGCCCCGCCAAACCGGTCGTGCAGCACCCCCCGAAGGAATAAAGAGCGCGGAGAAGCGCCGACGGAGGAGGATATGAAGACCATCGACGAACTTTGCACCGACACCTTGAGGTTCCTGGCCGTAGACCAGATCGAAGAAGCGCATTCCGGTCATCCGGGACTCCCTCTGGGTGCGGCCCCAATGGCTTATGTTCTCTGGGACCGCTTTCTGCGCCACAATCCGGAGAATCCCAAGTGGTTCGACAGGGACCGCTTCATCCTCTCCGCCGGACACGGCTCCGCCCTACTCTATGCGCTACTCCACATGACCGGTTACAACCTTTCGCTCGACGAACTGAAACGTTTTCGACAATTGGGTTCAAAAACTCCGGGCCACCCGGAACACAACCTGACGCCCGGCGTCGAGGCAACAACCGGTCCCCTCGGCCAGGGTTTTGCCATGGGCGTCGGAATGGCGATTGCTGAAGCCAACCTCGCCGCCCGCTTCAACCGCCCGGGCTATGAAGTCGTAAACCACTACACCTATGCCATCGTCTCCGACGGCGACCTGATGGAGGGCGTCTCCTCCGAGGCTGCTTCGCTCGCCGGAAGGCTGCACCTGGGCAAACTTGTCTACCTCTACGACGACAACGGAATCACCATTGAGGGCGATACCTCGATAACCTTCACCGAAGATGTCGGGGGGCGCTTTGAATCATACGGTTGGCAGGTATTGAAGGTTGACGATGGAAACGATTTCTCCGCACTGGTGGCTGCCATCGGCGACGCACGGGAGGAACCGGAACACCCATCGCTGGTCATCGTCAAAACCCATATAGGTTTCGGCAGCCCGAAACAGGACTCTGCCGCCGCCCACGGTTCGCCACTGGGACCAATGGCGGCCAAAGCCACAAAGGATGCCGCCGGTTGGCCTTCAGGGGAGGCCTTCCACGTGCCGGAGGAGGCCGGGGAGCACATGAGGCTCGCCATCCGGCGCGGCGAAGGATGGGAGAACCGGTGGAAGATGACCGTAGGAACCTACAGGGTGGACTACCCCGAACTCGCCGCGGCCTTCCTTGAAGCTACGGAGGGAAGGCTTCCAGAGGGCTGGGAGGAGGCGCTGCCCAACTTCGGTGTCGGGGATGGGCCAATCGCGACGAGGAATGCCTCCGGTATCGTACTGAATGCTCTCGCCGCCAGGATTCCTTCCCTCGTAGGAGGTTCCGCCGACCTCACGCCCTCGAACAAGAGTTCCATCAAGGAATCGCCGGGCTTCTTTCCAGGGAGCTACGAGGGGCGCAACCTTCACTTCGGCATTCGCGAATTCGCCATGGGCGCCGCCGTTAACGGCATAGCCCTTCACGGCGGCCTTATTCCTTACTGCGCCACTTTTCTTGTTTTCAGCGACTACGCGAGACCCGCCCTCAGACTGGCCGCCCTCATGCAGTGTCCTTCCATTTTTCTCTTCACCCACGACAGCATCCACGTTGGAGAGGACGGCCCGACGCACCAGCCCATCGAGCAACTTATGAGTCTCAGGCTGATACCGGGTCTCTGCGTATGGAGGCCCGCCGACGCCAATGAAACCGCCGCGGCCTGGGGTACCGCCCTGAAGCTCAAACGGCCTGCGGTCCTGGTATTAACGAGGCAGAAGCTACCCGTTCTATCGCCCGGAGCGCAGCAAATCAGCGGCGGTACGGCCAGGGGCGGCTATACCATTCGGGACGCGGGTGCAAAAAAACCCCAGGTTGTAATCGTGGCTACCGGCAGCGAAGTTCATCTGGCCCTTGAGGCGCGTTCCGAACTCTCGGCGAAGGAGATAAGCGCCAGGGTCGTCTCAATGCCGTGCCGGGAACTTTTCGAGGAAGCGCCCACCTCTTACAAAGAAGAGATTCTACCGCCCGGAGTGCCAAGACTGGTCATAGAGGCAGGGCGTACATTGGGATGGGAGGGTTACGCGGGCGACGGGGGAGCGATCCTGGGGATAGACCGTTTCGGTGTCTCCGCGCCCGGCAACATCGTTGCGGAACACCTGGGCCTTACGGTGGACAGGGCCGTAGAAATTGCCGTACGGCTCGTGAGCGACCATCCCGTTATTCCTCCGGTCCACTCCACCGTGCCGGAGCCGTGACCATGGATTTTACGCATGCCCTGAAGAGGATTTCGATTGTCGAGGGAGACATTACGCGCATCGAAGCGGACGCGATCGTGAACGCCGCCAACGGTGGTCTTCTCGGCGGCGGTGGAGTTGACGGTGCCATACACCGCGCGGCGGGCCCCGGCCTACTCGCCGAGTGCGGGAGCCTTGGCGGGTGCGCCACCGGCGACGCAAAGGTGACCAAGGGTTACAACCTTTCCGCAAAATGGGTAATTCATACCGTAGGTCCCGTCTGGCGCGGAGGCAAGGAGGGCGAAGGGGCACTCCTCGCCTCCTGTTACCGTCGCTGCCTGGAGGTCGCTCGCGATCACGCCGTTAAGAAAACCGCCTTTCCCTCGATATCCACAGGCGTCTACGGCTATCCCATCGAAAAGGCCGGCCGCGTGGCGTTAGCCGAAACCACGTGCTTCCTTGAGGCTTCACCATTACCCGAAAGAGTGCTCTTTGTCTGCTTCGGCAAAGCGGATCTCGACGTTTATCTCCATATTTTAAAGTCGCCGCCCCATAAACTCCTTAGAACCTGACCCCCACAGCGACTGGTTTTACAACGGGGGCCTATGCTGGTGTCCATCCGGAAAACAGGGTGGAGAGAAGCGGGGTTTCCAGTTCGGAAACTATGCTATAAGATACCAGGAAGGAGGTGGTGATACGTGGGCGTGCCTTTTCTGGATTTGACGAGGCAGTACGAAACGATCAGGGAAGAGATCGGGGGTGTTCTTACACAAGTGCTTGAAACGCAGCGCTTTGTCCTTGGACGCTTCGTTCGCTCCCTGGAAGAGGAAATCTCCGAATACATCGGAACGGGCCACGCGATCGGCGTGGCTTCCGGCACCGACGCTCTGCTGCTTGGCCTCAGGGCGCTGGGACTTAAGCGAGGTGAGGGAGTTATCACCTCAACCTTCACTTTCTTCGCAACCGCGGGGGCCATCCACAACGCCGGGGGGCACCCCTTCTTTCTGGACATAGACCCGGAAAGCTTCAACCTCTCTCCCGCGGCCGTTGGAACCTTCCTACGCGAAGAGTGCGTAAGGGGCGACGATGGATTGCCCGTACATCGCAAAAGCGGGGCGATTGTCAGGGCGATCCTTCCGGTTCACCTCTACGGCCTTTGCGCCGATATGGACGCACTGAACGACCTCGCGGGTGAATACGGGCTCCGCGTTCTTGAAGACGCCTGCCAGGCTATTGGTTCCACCTATCATCGGAGGAAGGCCGGCGCACTCGGCGACATCGCCGCCTTCTCTTTCTTCCCCACGAAGAACCTGGGAGGGGCGGGCGACGGCGGCATGGTGACGACCGACGACGACGCCCTTGCGCAAAAGCTGGCCCTCCTGAGGGTTCACGGAAGCAGTAAACGCTACATCCACGAAGTCATAGGCTACAATTCCAGGCTCGACGAGCTTCAGGCGGCGGTACTGGGAGTAAAGCTCAGGCATCTCGACGAGTGGAACGCCGGACGAAATCGTATAGCCGGTTTCTATAGAGAGGGCTTGGCTGACGTCGAAGGGGTAAGAACACCTTTGTTTCATGAGGGTTTTGGCCAAATCTTCCACCAGTTTGTTATACGAACCACGCACAGGGATGAGTTGAAAGCCTATCTCGACGAGAGGGAAATAGGCGCCATGATTTACTACCCGGTCCCACTCCACCTCCAGCCCTGTTTTCATTTCCTGGGCTACCGCGAGGGAGACTTCTCCGAAGCGGAGTCGGCCTCAAGGGAAGTCCTGGCTCTTCCCATCTTTCCCGAACTGACCGAGGCCGAAGCAACAGAGGTCTGCGATGTTGTCAGGGACTTCCACGCGGGGAGAGACTGATGTTGTCGGACCTCTCTAATGCTCACCGGGTTTGGGGAGTCTTCTCCGTCAAGCCGCGCCATGAGAAACTGAATGAGGTCTTTCTCTCGCAGGAAGGTTTTAACTACTACTGTCCCCGGCTGAAGAGACGCAAGGGAGAGGAGAGCGGACCGCCTCTCTTCCCGGGCTACATCTTCGTACTGCTCTCTCCCAAGGTGGAACTGGGCCGGGTAAAATTTTTTCCGGGCATGCTGCACCCGCTTCTCTTCGGCGGCCTGCTTGCGTACATCAACCCGGAAGTCGTGGAGTGCTGGAAGAAGAGGGAGGCCGGCAGGGGCTACCTTGCGCCGGAGCCGAAAGCGGCCTTCAAGGTAGGACAGAAGGTCCGTTTTACCGAGGGCGCTTTCACCGGTCTCGAAGGCATGGTTCTGGAGGACCTCCCCGCGAAGGATCGAGTGCGCATACTCCTGGAATACCTCAGGATGAGCGTTACCGTTGAAACCGACCGCACGGCCGTAAAAATGCCCCCGGCGCGATGATGGCGGAGAAAGTATTCATTCCGCGGATGGAAGAGATGAAATGACAAAAAACTTCGGAGTTGCAATCCTGGCGGGTGGGAAGGGAACACGCCTCTGGCCGCTCAGTACCGCCGACGAACCCAAGCCCTTCGTTTCCCTCGGGCCCCTGGGGCGTCTCTACAACAGAACGGTCGAACGCGCGCAGGCACTCAACCCCGCTTTCGTTGCAACGGTAGGCGCCCCCTTGCTGGAAAGATTCTGCGGGGCGCCCGGCGTCGAATTCCTGGCGGAGCCATGCGCCCGGAACACGGCCGCGGCCGTCGCCCTCGCCGCCGTTTACAGCCGACGCAAACTGGGCGAGGACGGCGGCCTCCTTATCCTGCCGGCGGACCACTTCATCAGGGACGCAGCCGCCTTTGCGGCAACCGTACGCAAACTGGCCGGGCTCTGCGATAAGAGGCGATCATTGGGGGTCATGGGCATCACGCCGACCGGGCCTGAAACGGCCTACGGCTACATTGAGAGCGGTCTTCCCGCCGGGGAGGGCTTCGAAGTGGCGCGGTTCATCGAAAAACCGGACATTGAAGGCGCCGTAAAACTACTGCGGCAGGGTAATACGACGTGGAACTCGGGAATGTTCTACTTCCCCGTCGGAGTACTTCGGGAGGAGATGCGGCTTTACTGTCCGGAGCCATGGAACGCGGCGCAACGGTGGCTCGAAAATGGCGCCCCCGGCTCTTACCAGGCGTTGCGGAAGGTATCGATCGACTACGCCCTCATGGAAAAGAGTCGGAGGGTTTCAATGGTTGCAGCCGCTTTCGACTGGAGCGATGTCGGTACCTTTCCCTCTCTATATAATATCCTGCCAAAAGACGCGCAGGGCAACGCCGGATGGGGTCCAGGCCGCGTCTCGGATTGCCGTAACTGCCTTATCGTAACGCGGCGAAGCAATACCCTGGTAAGGACCATGTCGGAGAGCGTGGTAGTAGAAACCGAACACGGGCTGATGGTCAGTCCGATGAAGGGAGCGGCGGAGATTCGTGAAGAGGTGGAGTCGCTGCTCAACGACGCCGGCGGAACGGATAAGGAGAAGCCATGAAGGGCATAGTGCTTGCGGGCGGAACGGGGTCCCGTCTCTATCCATTGACCAAGGTAACGAACAAACACCTTTTGCCGGTCGGCAAGAAACCGATGATCTACTACCCGATCGAGAAGCTCCTGGCGGCGGGAATCAACACGATCCTCATCGTTACCGGAACGGAACACATGGGCTCGGTCGTGAGCCTGCTGGGTTCGGGGAAAGACTTTGATTGCTCATTTACCTACAAGGTCCAGGACCAGGCGGGAGGAATCGCGCAGGCGCTGAGCCTCGCCGAAAACTTTTCCGGGGGAAGTTCTATCGCCGTAATACTTGGCGACAACCTCTTTGAGGACAGCCTGACCCCCTTTGTCAGGCACTTTGAAGAGGTGCAGGGTGAAGAGGGCGCCCGCATCGTTCTAAAGGGTGTTCCCAACCCCACTCGCTTCGGCGTCGCCACCCTGAAGGGCGACAGGGTTATCAAAATAGAGGAGAAACCAAAGGCGCCGGAAACCGATTGGGCGGTTACCGGGCTCTACCTCTACGATGCGGAGGTCTTCGAAATAATCCGAACCCTCAAACCCAGCGGGCGCGGGGAACTCGAAATTACCGATGTAAACAATGCCTACATAGACAGGGGGCTGATGGGCTACGATCTAATGGATGGTTGGTGGACCGACGCCGGCACTTTCGAGAGCCTGAGCCAGGCAAATAAACTCATAGGAGAGTGAACCGTGATTCACGACGTGAAGGTAAAGAAACTGACGGTCATTCCCGACGACAGGGGTCGCCTGATGGAAATGCTGAGGGCGGATGACGAACTCTTCGACAAATTCGGGCAGGTCTACCTCTCCACCACCTACCCCGGCGTAATTAAAGCGTGGCACTACCACAAGCTGCAGAAAGACAACTTCGTCTGCGTAAGGGGGATGGTAAAACTTGTCCTGGCCGATACCAGGGACGGTTCCCCATCCAAGGGAGAGGTAGCCGAGTTCGTTATAGGGGAGCACAATCCCCTCCTTGTGCAGGTTCCGATCGGGGTTTACCACGGCTGGAAGTGCCTCGGAAACCGGGAGTCCTTCGTGGTAAACCTGACAACCAACACTTACAACTACGATGATCCCGACGAGTATAGGCTCGATCCCCATAACAACGGCCTGATAGACTACGACTGGGCGACAAAGGATCGTTAATGGCGACGCTCTGCATTTTGGGCTCAAGGGGAATGTTCGGTAGGGACGCCCTCGGAGTTTTTTCCGGCATGGGTTTCGAGGTGGTTGGCGCGGACCTGCCCGAGGTGGATATCTGCTCCGGAGACTCGCTGGGCCGCCTTCTTGATGAAAGATCCCCCCGGATCGTGATCAACGCCGCGGCTTACACCGATGTGGATGGGGCCGAAAGCCACAGGAACGAGGCCTTTCGAATCAACGCGGAGGGCGCTCGAAGAGTGGCGGAAGCCTGCTCCTCGCGGGGGATTTTCCTGGTTTACATCAGCACGGATTACGTTTTTCCCGGAAATAAGTCTGAGGGCTACCTGCCGGGGGATAAACCCGCGCCGGCCGTCAACGCGTACGGCGAGAGCAAGCTGGAAGGGGAAAGGGCTACGCTGGAGACGATGGAAGCGGAGCGGTGCCTTATCTGCAGGACGCAGTGGCTCTATGGCGGCCACGGTAAAAACTTCGTGGACGCGATCCGCGCTCTGGCCGCGGAGAGAGACGAACTCCGGGTAGTAAACGACCAGTGGGGAGTGCCAACCTATACAGAAAACCTTGCCCTCCAGATCGGCGCGCTGGTCGGTCTGGGTGTGTCGGGTATAACCCACACGGTCGGGGGTGGAGGGCCCATAACCTGGTATCGTTTCGCTTCTGAGATCGTTCGCTTGAGCGGAGCTTCGGCAACCGTGGCGCCCTGTGCTTCCTCGGCGTTCCCGAGGCCCGCCCCCCGCCCCCGGTATGGATGGCTAAGGACGGAACGCGTACCCTCCGGAGTCATCACTGACTGGAGAAGCGACCTTGCGGCTTACCTGGCACACGGGCCGAAAAATTGAAGAAGCGGCCTTAAGGTTACCGGGCCGCCCCGCAAAGTAAGGAGAACAATGCCCATGAAGACCATCCTGGTAACCGGCGGAGCCGGATTCATAGGAGCCAATTTTACAAGATACTTGCTGGAATCGAGTCCGAAGTCGCGCGTCGTGGTCCTCGACGCCCTGACCTACGCCGGAAACCTCGAGAATCTGTCCGGGCTGGAGGGGCAATATCCGAAGCGTTACCGTTTTGTAAAGGCCGACATCACCGACAGGGATGCCGTGTTGAGGCTTTTCAGCGACGAATCGGTGACCGGGGTCATCCACTTTGCCGCGGAAAGCCACGTGGACAGGTCTATACTGGAGCCCCTGGCCTTCGTAAAAACCAACGTGCAGGGTACCGCAAACCTTCTCGACGCCTGCCGGAAATCATGGTCGGCGGGTGAGGAGGGACGCTTTCTACAGGTTTCCACCGACGAAGTCTACGGCGCCCTGGGGAAAACCGGTTTTTTTTCCGAGAACACCCCGCTGGACCCCAGTTCTCCCTACTCCGCCAGCAAGGCCGCGGCCGATCACCTGGTGTTGGCCTACCACAGGACCTTCGGGCTCGACACCGTCATAACCCGTTGCTGCAACAACTATGGTCCCTACCAGTTTCCGGAGAAACTGATTCCACTGATGATAGCGAGGCTCCTGGACGGTAAGACCCTCCCGGTCTACGGCAAGGGGGAGAACGTGCGCGACTGGATCCACGTTCGGGACCACAACCTCGGGGTTCTTCTCGCCTTCGAAAAGGGCCGAGCCGGAAGCGTTTACAACCTGGGCGCAAGGTGCGAAAAGAGCAACATAGACCTCGTCAAAGCACTCATTCGCGAAGTGGCGGTCGTAAAGGAACTGGACCCATCCAGCCTTGAAAAACGGATAACCTTCGTAAAAGACCGTCCCGGCCACGACTGGCGATACGCAATAGATCCATCCAAAGCCGAGAAGGAACTCGGCTTTTATCCGGGAGTTTCCTTCGACGAGGGACTTCGCGCAACCGTCGATTGGTACATCGCCAACGAGAGATGGTGGCGCAGGGTTATGAGCGGAGAGTACCGCACTTTCGTCGAACAACTCTATGGAAAGGGTTCCGGGTGAAACACCTGCTGGTAACCGGCGGCGGCGGTTTTGTCGGCGGCAACTTCGTCCGCCTCGTTCTAAGAGAACGCCCCTCTCTGAAGGTTACGGTCTTTGACAGCCTCACCGGCCGAAAAAACGCACCCGTACTGGACGAACCGGCAAAACGCTATCCGGAGCGCTTCGAACTTATCAGGGGCCACGTTACCAGTAAAGCCGACCTTGAAGCCCTTTTTTCAACGCGCACCTTCGATACGATTGTTCACTTCGCGGCAAAGAATCCGTCGGGAGACGATATTGTTGACCCCGGGGCTTTCGTGGAGGTCAACATTATTGGCACCGCCATGCTTCTTGAAACCGTTCGCGCTGCGTGGAAAGAAGGGGAAGGAACCTTCCTGCACCTATCCTCTTACGAGGTTTACGGTTCGGATGAATCACGGGTTTTCACCGAGGGCTCACCCCTGAACCCTTCGACACCCTACGCCGCCAGCAAGGCCTCAGCCGACCAACTCACGCTCGCATACCACCGAACCTACAACATGAGAACCCTCGTAACCCGAACGACCAATATCTACGGTCCCTACCAATCGAGGGACAAGTTGATTCCCGCCATCGTGGACCGGGTGAAACGCAGAAAAACCATCCCCGTCTTCGGTAACGGTCTCAACCGCCGCGATTGGATTCACGTTGACGACCACAACCGTGGAGTGCTTTTAACCCTCGAAAAAGGGAAAGCCGGCGGCGTCTACCTCCTCGGGGCCAGGTGCGAAAGAACCAACCTCGAACTTGTTCACCGGGTGGCGAGGTTGGCGGCCGCCGGTCTCGGACGGTCGATGGAGGAAGCAGAGGGACTCATAGGTTTCGTCCGGGACCGCGAAGCCCACGACGCGAGCAGGTCCATGGACCCTTCGGCCACCGAAGAAGCCCTGGGCTTCAAAGCAGCCATTCCCTTCGACGAGGGGCTGAAAGCCACGGTGGAGTGGTTGCTGAAAAACTCCCCATACCCGGAACCTATCCGGGAATAAGCCATGGCCCCGTCCCTTCGGGCGCGCGCCCCATTTCGTGATAGGCTCTTAACCTTAGGGAGGCCCTATGTGGAACACGGACCTTATTTTCGTTCACGGCGCTTGGGAGGGGCCCTGGATTTTTAGGAGTTGGAGCGCATACTTTGCCGAAGAGGGATGGTCCGTTCGAAGCATCACCCTTCCCGGCCACGGTCCCGGTGAGGATCCCCGGAGATTCGGTCTCATCGATTACGCCGAAGCGGTGGAAGCTGCGATTCGGAACCCGGAACGCACGGTCCTCATCGGCCACAGCATGGGTGGATGGACCATTCTCAAGGTACTGGAGTCCCTCAAGGTCGCGGCGAGCGTCCTTCTGGCGCCGATACCCCACAGAGGGCTTTCGCTTAAAACGATGAAGGCTCTCGTCGGCATGACCCGTGGGCGCACCCTTTCGGCCATGCTTCTCGGCAAGCCGCCCCGGTTGGACGAAAGAACCGTCCGGGACGTTTGCTTCACGGAAGGGACGTCGAAAACAATCCTCAAACGCTTCATGAAGGAGAGCGTGGCCGAGAGCCCCAAGGCGTTGAGGGAAATCGCATTGTTGCCCCTGAGGTTTCCGGGAAGCGTGAGAGTGCGCGTGTCGCGCCTGGCTAAAGCCCAGCGCGGACGCCCAAGCCTTATCGTTGCTTCCAGTGCGGATTTCTTCGTAAAACCCGCCGAATTGGAGAAAACCGCCACCCTGCTTGGCGCCGAGATGCTTAGCCTCCAGGAATATCCTCACTGTTTTTTCTACACCGATTCCGGCTTAAGCGTTGCCCATAGGGTGCAGGAATGGCTTGCAAACCACGTAGACTCCAACCCGGGTCTTTGAGCCTGTTGCACGACTCCGGTACGCGCTTTTGTAGAAAAATTCGGCTTCGTAAAATGGCCGAGGATCAACGAGAATGACTAAACCTATACAAAATGACCCCCTGTAAAACACCAAAGATGTCAATTTTGCACTTCGTGCAACAGCCTCCTTCCCTGATTTTTTCGATTGCCGACACTCTTTAGAGCGGGTCTTCCAGCTAAAAACGAATGGCGCATGGTTCGTAATGCGTTGGGGATTAAGGGGTTACCCTGTCACGGCAAAGTTTCTTCCTGGTGGACACCACGACGCCTGAGTTCCTGACGTGGGTGGGAAGGCTCACCCCGACGGCTTGATGAGTGCTTGCGGCCATGGGGCCGTCGCCGCAAATTATGCCGGGTAATGGTAAGATGGAAAAATATGGAGGCTGGATGCGCGTCCACATGATGGCGATATGCGGAACTGGAATGGGAAGCCTGGCTGGTCTCCTGAAGGCGAGGGGGTTTGAAGTGACCGGCTGCGACTCCGCGCTCTATCCTCCCATGAGTGAGGCTTTAACGCGCTACGGAATAGAAGCGCAAACCGGTTTCGACAAATCGCACCTGGATTCCAAGCCGGACCTCGTAATCATCGGGAACGCGATACACCGAGACAACCCGGAGGCGAAGGCGGCGATAGAGAGGGGAGTAGAGTACCTTTCCATGGCGGAAGCGGTGCGACGCTTCGCCGTTGATGGGAGGGAAAGCCTCGTTGTCGCGGGAACGCACGGGAAGACGACAACGACGGCCATCGTGGGTTTTCTCCTCAAGGAGGCCGGCCTGGATCCGAACGTACTGGTCGGCGGCGTAGTCAGGGGCTGGGAGACTTCCTTCCGGTGGGGAGGGGGTGGGTGGACGGTTCTCGAAGGCGACGAGTACGAGACAGCTTTCTTTGACAAGGGACCCAAGTTTCTCCACTACGATCCTTCGATTCTCGTCCTAAACAACATTGAGATGGACCACAGGGACAATTTTGAAAACATGGGGGAAGTGGAGACGGCTTTTGTGAGGCTCTTCGGGGTTGTGCGCCCGGGTGGGTTGATAATCGCCGGAACAGAGTCGCCGACCGTGGCGAAATTGCTGCCGATAGCGGGAAGAAGAATTGAGACCTTCGGCCTCTCTGGAGGCGAAGAATGGCGTGCGGAAGCCGTCAATTACGGGGTCAACGCCACTGTCTTCAAGCTTTGCCACAAGGAAGAGGACCTCGGCGTTTTCGAGAGCCCTCTCTTCGGGCAACACAACCTTCGGAATGTCCTGGCGGCGCTTGCGGCCTCCATAAGTGCCGGCGCGGACCCCGGCGCGCTGAAGAGCGCCCTTCCGAACTTTGCCGGCGTGAAGAGACGCCAGGAGGTCGTTTACGATGACGGCAGCCTGGCGATAGTCGACGACTTCGCCCACCACCCTACGGCCATCGAGGAAACCATCAGGGGATTGAGACAGCGCTACGTCGGAAGAAGGATAGTGGCCTGTTTCGAGCCGCGCTCTTACACGTGCCGGACGAGGGTTCACCAGAAGGGCCTTCCCGGTGCGCTTTCGCCGGCGGACGAGGTCTTCCTGGGACCCTTCAACCCCCACCCGAAGATTCCGGAAGACGAGAGACTGGACCTTTCGAAGGTGGCCTCGGAACTAGAGGGGATGGGAGTGGCGACTACGATAATGGATAGCTTTGATGCCTACTATGGTATTCTGGACGCCTGCCGTGCCGCTCCGGCTCTTCTTGTTTTTTTCTCGTCCGGTCCCTTCGACGACCTCCCGGCGCGCCTGGCGGCCAGGGCTTCCTTGCTTAACGGGGGTGTTGTTGGCAGGGACTAGGAGCTTTTCATGGAAGTGAAGTGCGCCAACTGCGGGGCGAAGATTCCGCTCAAGGTGGACGTCCCCTTTCTTTCGTGCCCCTTCTGCGCTTCGACCCTCTACCTTGACCGCTCCCACACCTTTAACCACTATCTTCTGAAACCCTCCATCTCGAAGACGCGAGCCCTGGATCTCCTCAAAGAGGAGCTGGAGAAGAGGGAACTGTCCCGGCTTCCCGTTCTGGAAACCAGGGGAAAACTTCTCCCTTTTTGGAGAAAACGCGGCGGGGAAAGTCTTGAAACCATACCGGCTTTTCCGCCGCCCCACCCCGCTCTGGAAGGCTACCACCTTCCCCCCTCCGGCGCGGAACTATACGATGAAGCGCCGGAAGGGTTTGAAGAGGTTGCCTGTTCGGAGTCCTCTTCGGCCCATTGGGAGAGCGGCGGGGACACCAATGCCTTCAGTCTTTTCCATATTCCCTTCTACGAAATAACCACCGGTTCGCACAGGGTTAGGTACACAATTTGGATAGACGCGGTTTCAGGTCGGCTCTTTCTTGACCAGGCGCCGCCTTCGCTGACGGGGAAGATATCGTCCCGCTTCTGGGGCGCCCTCGTGGTCCTGTTTCTTCTTTTTTTCGGCGAAGCGATCGTGCTTCCGGGAGTATGGGCTTTTGTGGCCGTAGTGGTTACCGCGGCCGGCGTTTTTCCCCTGCTGGCGAACTTTTTTGAGGGGGGCGGCTGATGGCCGGGCCCAGAGCGTTATCGTGTCCGTCGTGCGGGGGCGCTGTTTTGCCTCCACTGGGGTCGAGAAAGACCGGGTGCGAATTCTGCGGCAAGGCTTTCTACTACGCGGGCAAAGACTTTCTGCCGCGTTTGGCTCTGCGGTCGAATCTCAGCGAGGAAGGGCTTCACGACGTCTGCATGGACCTTTTCAAAGGGCTCGCCGTGCCCGGGGATCTCGCTCGAAGGGCGCTTCTTCTGCAGAAGCACAGGATGTATCTACCCTTCTACTTTATGACCGGCAAGCGCGGCGGGATTTTGCAGACCAACAAAGAGCGCATCGACCATTCGTGGAAGCCGCTTAGCGTTGTAGATAGAATGGCGGCCGGTTCGGGAGAAATCTCCGTCAGCCCCGTCCCTCACCGTCGGCCGGAAGTGATCGTGGAAGAGGACAGCAGCGTGGTCCTGGGGGACTTTCAGTATCTCTACCAGGCCGTTTCGCTTGAAAACTGGAACTTCTCCGACGCCGACCTTGAAGCTTCCGTGCTTTCAAGGCTTGGAGAAGCCAGGCCCGTAACCCTGGGAGAACTTGTAAAAAGTGGGAAGATAGCGGACGTCTCCATTCCCCTGGAGACGGTCATAGCAAAGGGAGTAGGCACGGGGGGTACGAGGGCCGGTGCGTTGGAGGTCCTGGAACTCACGGTTGTTGTCGTATACGTTCCCGTGCGGATAGTCACGTTCCGCTACGGACAGGCCATCTTCAACGTGGTAGTGGAGGAGTTGGAAGGCCGCGTTGTCTCGGGCAGTTTGCCCTTCCGGAGGGGCTGGGCCTTCCTGGGCGGGCTGACTCTCATCGCAGGTTTAGGTTTCTTTATCGGACAGTTTGCCCGCACCATAATTGAGATGGTTTCCGAAACCCCCGCCCAAGCGAACAGCTATCTCGAAACCGCAAAGATCCTCGGGGTTCTGTGCGTCGTTATTGCTCTTGTTGCCACGGCCGGATTGAACGCGGCCTGGCTCTTCTTCAGGACGCCTTACTTCCTGAAGCTTACGAGCAAGGGCGGTAGGCTCGAATCGCCAATAGAGCTTCCCCGCAGTCCTCTCAACCCGGTAAACGCGCTCATCAAAGCATTCTTCAGGCGGGCTTTACCGGTGGAAAGGGGAGACGAATGATGGTGGAGCGAAAAGAACGCCTTCTCATTCCCCTTACCTGCCCGGAGTGCGGGGACGACCTCGACGGAGGAAACGGCGCCCGTATATACCTCTGCCGTGAATGCTCCTACGCCCTCTTCATGGAAAGACCGGGGGAGAAGTACCCCGTACGCTACGTAAAGGCGCACGTAAAAGCGGCTTCTCAGAGGGTCTATGTTCCTTTTTGGAGAGTCACCGGAACCTTCAAGGCGTCGGGCGCGAATAAGAAACAGTCTATCGGATACGGCAGGATACGGTCCCTGGGGCCGCTGTACTTCCCGGCTTTCTGGAGTCCCAGGCTCGGCTACTTCGATAACCTTACGCTGACCTACTCGAAGGAGGAGGCGAAGATGGCCTTTGAAGAGGGCCGGGACGACGCGATTCTCGACGGAATAAGGGACCCGGCCATTCTGACCGAAATGGCGCGCCTTACCTGGCTGGGATACCTCGACCGCTTCAGCGACGTTACGGGCCTGGAAGGTCGTTACGAAGTCAAGGATATTCTTTACGCGGGAGTCCCCTTCTTTCCTGACGGAGACCATTTTATGGACGGAGTTTCGGGGGTGCGCATTCCTAAAGGGTTTCTACCCCTCGGAAGCGGCGAATGAAGACATTTCTTGATGGAATAGCCCGCGGGTCTGCTCCTGGAGCTGGCTTCGTGAATTGGCACGTTGTTTACGCTATTGGGAGGAGATGAATATGGCTGAAATAAAAACGTTGTGCGATCTCTACTTCAACAACGTGGAGAACCTTAAACGTCCGGACCTCCTCACGATGAAGAAGAAGGGACTGTGGGAGGTGCTGTCAACCGAAGAGGTCGCCGCAACCGTCGAGACCTTTTCCTGCGGGCTGATGGCCCTGGGCGTTAAACCGGGAGACAAGGTTGTCATTATTTCGGAGGACAGGCCCAAGTGGCTGATAACCGACTACGCGATTCTCACGGCGGGTGCCGTTACCGTTCCCATCTATCCGACGTTGAACGCGCCGGACTCGGCCTACATAGTGAATGACAGCGATGCCGAGGTCGCGGTGGTTTCCAACGAGAACCACGCAAACAAGCTGCTGTCGCAAAAGGCGTCTCTACCGCGGCTGAGGGACATCGTGATCATGGACCCTCCTATCGAAGGCGAAAAGGAACTTGTTCCGTGGGAGCGGGTAATGGAATGGGGCAAAGATTACGCCCGTCGCAACCCGGGAGTTCACAAGAGCGTTGCCTCGGGGGTCAAAACCGAAACCCTGGCCAGCATCGTTTATACCTCCGGCACCACCGGGAAGCAAAAGGGGGTCCAACTCGAACACAAGTGTTTCGTGGAAAACTGCCGGGCGGGCCTTGACTACCTGTATGTAGACAAGAACGACAAGGCTTTTGTCTTCCTTCCGCTGAGTCACGTCTTCGAACGCATGATCGACTACTGCTACTTTTGGAGGGGAGCCAACATCACTTACGTGGAAAACATCGAGGCCCTGCTCGACAACATTGCCGAGACCAAACCGACGATAATGGCCACCGTTCCGCGCGTTTTTGAAAAGCTCTATGCCGGAATCATGGAGAAGGCCTCCAAGGCATCTCCGGTAAAGAAGAGGCTTGTTTACTGGAGCTTGAAATCGGCAAGCGACTGGGCCGAGGCCGTCAAGGCCGGCAAGGTCGGCCTTGGCTTGAGGCTGTGCCATTTTTTGGCCGACCGTCTGGTGCTGAGCAAGATACGCGAACTCCTGGGTGGACGCTTCAGGTTTATCGTCTCCGGAGGTGCTCCCTTGCCGCGCCACCTCGCCGTGCTCTTCTACGGTTGCGGATTGCCCATCGCAGAAGGCTACGGCCTCACGGAGACCGCGCCTGTAATCTCGGTCAGCCGGATGGGGAAAGGCGGAAAAGATTTCATCCGTTTCGGTTCTCCGGGTCGTCCCCTTACGAACGTAGAGGTGCGAATCGCCGAAGATGGCGAACTCTCGGTAAGAGGGCCGAACGTCATGAGCGGTTACTACAAGCTGCCCGAAGAAACGGCCGAAGTTCTCTCGGAGGCCGGTTGGCTGGCTACCGGCGATATCGCGCGCCAGGACGAGGATGGTTATATTTACATAACGGATAGGAAAAAGGAGATTCTGGTCACGGCCGGAGGCAAGAATGTAGCGCCGCAGCCAATCGAGAACGAAGTGAAGCGCAGCAAGTACGTGACCCAGGTGGTGCTTATCGGGGACAAGCGTCCCTACATCGCGGCTCTTATCGTGCCCAACTGGGACAACGTCATCGTGTATGCCAGGGAAAAGGGAGTGAACGAGGTTGATCCGAGAGAACTCAAGAAAAATCCGGTTGTTCATGAACTCTTCAAAGGCGTTGTAGAGCGGGTGAATAAAGACCTTTCGCGCTACGAGCAGATCAAGCGTTGTACACTCCTGACCAAGGAGTTCAGCCAGGAGGACGGAGAACTTACTCCGACGCTGAAGACGAAGCGCCGGGTTATTGCCGTAAAGTACGCTGATGAAATAGAATCTCTCTATTCGGCCGAAGGGTATGACAGGGAAGACATCTGCCGCTGATTCGGCCGGGCGAAGGAAGGCGCCGCGGGCCGATGACGCTTCCCGGCTGCCCGCGGGACCGTCCGTCCTGAAGCAACTGGCCGCCGCCGGGATAGAAGGGGAGGAGGATTTTCGCTGGTGGCTTCCCTTCCGCTATGAGGACAGGAGCAATCCCGTCCCCCTCTCTTCCGCCAAGCCCGGAATGACCGCCTGCTTCAGGGTCGGCGTGGCGGCCATCAAGTCGCGCAGTGCCTACGGGCGCGGCGTCAGCATCACCGAATCGATCGTCAAGGACGCGTCGGGGACGCTACACGTCGTCTGGTTCAACCAGCCGTGGCTCGGCAACTCGTTGAAGCCCGGAACGGAGGTGTTCCTTTACGGTAAGACCGCCCTTTTTTCGACCAAGGCCGGACTGCGTCTCCAGTTGGAGAATCCGGAAGTCGAGAAGATCAAGGGCGGTAAATTCGAGGCCGTACACACGAACCGCGTGGCGCCCGTCTACCACAAGGCCGGATCCATGTCGAGCAAGGCCCTGAGAACGCTCTTTTTCCGTTACTTCAAGAAAGCCATGGTGATAGCGGAAGTTCTTCCGTCCAGCCTCCTCGAGGAAGAGGGCATGATTCCCCGGAACATTGCCTTCCGGGAAGCGCATTTTCCAGGCCCTACGGCGAGGATTGAGGAGTTGGAGAGGTATGCTACGCCACCCCAGAAGAGGTTGATTTTTGAAGAACTTCTTGCCTTTCAGTGGGCGCTGGTTCGTTCGCGTAGTGAGAGGAGGGGATGCAGCGGGGTTGTAATCCAGCCCTTGAAGGAGACGGGCGACCTTCTTAGAAGCGTTCTGCCCTTCAGGTTGACCGGTGCGCAAAGGCGGACGCTGAGGGAGATAGTAAAAGACCTTGCGGATGACAAGCCCATGTACAGGCTTCTCCACGGAGACGTGGGCAGCGGGAAGACGGTCGTTGCCTTCCTGGCCATGTTCATGGCGGCTCACCAAGGTTTTCAGGCGGCCTACATGGCACCCACCGAAGTGCTTGCAAACCAGCAGTACCTGAAGCTCAAGGCGTTGGCGGAAGGCACCGGCGTCTCCGTCGGTTTTCTGAGCGGAGCGGTCACTGGGAAGGCGCGCCGGGAGATTATCGGCGGCCTCAGAAAGGGTTTATTTAAGATGATCGTAGGCACCCACAGCCTCTTCCAGGAAGGGGTGGAATACGACCGCCTCGGCCTGGCGGTGATAGACGAGCAACACCGGTTCGGCGTGGAACAGAGGGCACGACTTGTCGCCAAGGGCGCAAACCCCAACGTACTCATCATGACGGCCACGCCGATACCCCGGAGCCTTGCCATGACCATCTACGGAGACCTTGACCTCTCCGTGATAGACGAAATGCCGCCCGGCAGGAAGAGAGTCGCCACCCTGGTCAGGGGTGAATCGTCCCGCCGCCGGATGGAAGCCTTCCTACGCAAGGAGATGGATGGGGGCGGCCAGGTCTTCTTCGTCTTTCCGCTGGTCGAGGAGTCGGAGGCCGTAGACCTCAAGGCCGCCACGGAGGCCTTCAAACGCTTGAAGGAGGGCGCATTCAGGGGTTATCCGGCGGCGCTGCTTCACGGCAGGATGAAGGCGAGGGAGAAGGAAGGGGTAATGGCGCGCGTACGCAACGGCGAAGTGAAGCTCCTCGTGGCGACAACGGTTGTAGAAGTCGGCGTTGACCTGCCCGACGCCTCCGCGATTGTTGTCGAAAACGCCGACCGTTTCGGCCTGGCCCAACTTCACCAGCTTCGGGGCCGCGTGGGAAGGAGCGGCCAGAAGGGCTACTGCGTGCTCATACATCCGGAATCCATCCGGCCCGAGGCTCTCAAGCGGCTCGAGGTGATGGAACAGACCTCGGACGGCTTTGAAATCGCCGAGGCCGACCTCCAATTCAGGGGGCCGGGCGAGTTCGGCGGAACGCGCCAATGGGGCGGCGGGACCTTCAAAATAGCCAGCCCCTTGAGGGATCACGAAATACTGAAGCGGGCGAGGAGCTGGGCTGAAAGGCTTGCGCACGACTCTTATCCGTGGGAAGGTGATGAGAAGGAGGTGTTCGAAAAATGGGTCGAAAAGTGGCTCGCTACCTGGGGTTCCTACGGAAGGATTGGCTAAGGTTTCCCTTGGCCCTCGCGGCGGGGGTTATCCTGTGGGCCCTGTCGCTCCCTCCATACGGCTTTGGAATCCTTGCAATAGTTGCCTTCATTCCCCCTCTCACGGTGTTACCGGACGAGACCCCTGGAAGAGTGGCGGCGTGGGGTTGGCTCGGCGGAGCCGCGTGGGAGTTTGTCACGCTCTGGTGGTTGATCCCAACGCTGACCAACTACGGCGCCATCTCCCTACCGGTTGCCACGCTCCTTATCCTGGGAATGTGCGCCGTACTCGGTCTTTACATGGCCGGCTTCCTCGGCCTCCTCTGCGCCATAACGAAGAGAAGGGGAGAGGGCGCGCTACTCCTGGCGCCGTTCCTGTGGGTTCTCTGGGAGTGGCTGAGGGGCCACCTCTTCACCGGCTTCCCGTGGTGGGGGCCGGGCTACGGGCTCAGCGTCTACCAAGCCTTCCTGCAAACCACGAGGATCGCCGGCATTCTTGGTCTCTCGTTTCTGGCCGTCGGTACCGCCTCGGCCGTTGCACTCTACCTTCGCGAGAGAACCCACCCCGCCGCACTTGTCGGCGTGCCGGTATTCCTCGTGCTGCTCCTCACCGCCTTTATCTGGGGGGCGTGGCAGGATGGTCGGCCGATAACGCCGAAACCCGAAGAAAGGGTCGGCTACCTCCAGCCCAATATACCGCAGGATCAGAAGTGGAACCACACCTACGCCGAAGCTACGATGCAAAGGTTCGAAAACCTCTCCCTGGCCTTCAAACACTACCGCTTGAAACTCCTCGTCTGGCCCGAATCGAGCACTCCCTTCGAATGGGACGAGGACCAGACCTTCCGCGACAGGGTGATGAAGATTGCGCGCGCCGACGATGCACCCATCCTGCTGGGAACCGTCACGGACTCCGGCAAGGGCTATCAGAACTCCGCGATTCTTCTTATGCCGGACGGCAAAGTCGCCGGGCGCTACGCCAAGATCCACCTGGTGCCCTTCGGAGAGTATGTTCCACTCCGAAGGTGGCTCTTCTTCGCCAGGCCCATCGTCGATACCATAGGAGACTTTGTTCCCGGCAAAGAGGGGGCGCCGCTTCAGACACCCGCCGGCAAGGTCGGGGTTACCATCTGCTACGAGGGAATCTTTCCGGAACTCGTACGGCGTAAGGTGCGGGCAGGGGCGGAACTCCTCGTCAACATGACCAACGACGCATGGTACAAAGGTACGCCTGGGCCGGTCCAGCACTTTCTCATGGAGAGGGTCAGGGCCGTGGAGACCGACCGCTACCTCATTCGCAGCGCCAACGAAGGCGTCAGCGGCATTGTTGATCCTCGCGGGCGCCTCGAAAGTACCACTCCACCCAATACCGCGGCCTCCTTTTGGGGCCTGGTGGAGCCGAGGCGTACAGAAACCCTATGGACGCGCATCGGCGACTTCTGGCTTTTCATCCCCCTCCTCGTAGTTCTTGCCGCCTTCCTTCCCGGACGAAGGCACCAGGGGTGGGGAAGGACCGGCCCTCCCCGTTTCAGAAAATGCTTTTTTTCCAGGGAGAAACACTAAGGGTCTGCCATGGAACAACTGTCATATGCTGCCCGCCGATCCATCCCGCTTGGCCGTGTTGCTCCTCCTTCGTACAAGGGATTTTCCGTAGGAGGGGCTTACAGCCCCGAATTGGTTGATGGAGGTTCGCGGCAGGATGCCCCTCCTACAACAAGATTGTGATTCGTTTTGTTGAAACAACATCCCGCCGCGGATTAGTAAGGCAAACCCCATTGTCAAGACCCTTTTCTCCGAGAAACGTGGTATACAATCCGCACCTCCTTCCATTGAGCGAGTGAAGCCGGGTGAGCAGGTGGGTGTATATCATGGTGGTTTCACATCACCGTGGCAGCGGGGTTCCTGGACCTTCGGGATATCCTGCCGCTTCTTTCAGGTTCCACTCCTCCTTTACCTTCATTATCTTACGCCTCTTCCGGTGGGAAGCAAGCCCCCTGGTCCCGGAAGCCCGGTCGCCATCCAGCCGTCCGATTCCCGACGAGTTGGAATGACGGCTTTCCCCTGTCATTCCGGCAAGCGGAGCACGTCCGCAATCCGGCCGAGCCCATCGCTGATTTTGGGGGGAAGGTTGCAAAGACGCCGGCTTTCTGCTATAAAGAGCGGTTCGTGGAAGGAGTTTCACCATGTCTAGAGTATGTGATATCTGTGGTAAGAAACCTGGAGTAGGCAATAATATCAGCCATGCGCACAACCTGACGAAGAGGCGCTGGCTTCCGAACCTTCAAAATGTTAAGGCCAAGGTAAACGGCCAGACCAAGACCATGCGCGTCTGCACAAAATGCCTCAAGGCTGGTAAGGTTCAGAAGGCCGGTTAAATAACCGCAACGATGGCTACACTCCACTCCAAGGCTTAATCCGCGGCGCCGGGGTAATCGTTCAGGAACTCCAGGAGTTCTTCAGCGGCCCGGGCGGAGGCGTTGCCTTTGCCGAGTTTCTGCCTTATCTCGGAGGAAATGGAGGCCGCGTTCCGTTCTGAAGCCTCTTCCGTTTCAACCATGCGCTCAACTTCATGGACCACCCTTTCCGCTGTGAACTCTCCCTGGATGAATTCCGGTATTGCCGCACGGCCAAGCACTACATTCGGCAGACCAACGTACGGCAGCTTTACCAGGCGTTTTCCCATGGCATAGGTAAGTGCCTTTACGCGGTAAACGATGGTCGAGGGTACGCCCATGAGGGCTGCCTCCAAAGTGGCGGTTCCCGAGGCTACCACCGCCGCCTGGGAGTAACCCAGGACATCCCTGTAATCTTTGACCCACCGAACACCGAAGCCTTGGTAGGGAGCCTTTAGCTTCTCCGGCAATCCTTCAGCCCACGGTACGAAGATTGCCATCTCCCGCCGGGTGTGGAGAAGCCGGGAGGCGGCCTCCATCATTGGTGGAAGGTTGCGCTTTACCTCCGAGGCCCTGCTGCCGGGTAGAAGAGAGACTCGTTTTATCTCCGGCCCGATGGAATGCCGAAACAGGAAAGATTCCAGGGATGAATCGGTGTGAGCCGTGTCGATAAGGGGATGGCCTACGAAGCGCGCATCCACGCCGTGCGCTTGAAGAAATGATTCCTCGAAGGGGAAGATGACGAGGGCGCGATTTACGTACCTGCGGAGGAAGCGTGTTCGGCCCCGGCGCCATGCCCATACCTGGGGAGTGATGTAGTAGACCACCGGTATGCCGAGGGCGCGGGCGTACTTAGCCAGCCTGAAGTTGAAGTCGGGGAAATCCACGAGAAGCAGTGCATCGGGGCGCCGCTCTCTAAGAGTCCTCTTCAGCCTGTTCATTTCCAGCCACAACCCCGGAAGGCTGGAGAGCACTTCTCCGATGCCTACGACGGCCAGCTTCTCCATCGGGACAACCACGTCCATTCCTACGGAAGTCAGGGTGGGTCCTCCGGCGCCGAACCATTTGCTGCCCGGTACAAGTTTATTAAAGGCCGCGGCCAAATGGCCGCCGTGCGTGTCCCCCGAGTGCTCCCCAGCCACGATGGCCAGCCTGTAGCCCATTGTCACTCCCATTCCCCCCAGAGCCGTTATTGTAGCCCAGCTCTTGGAAAGCTGTCGAAAAAGGAGCGTTGCCTGCATCGGGGAAGTGGGGGTTTATTAATCTGCAACTCTTGAAGTCGCCGGGCTTAAGGCGGTCGAGAAGCTTCGTGTAAACGTTCGGGCACTTATTCGAAACCGGTGGAACCACCAGTGATACCGGTAATTGCTACTTCCAGGTGACGTCGTAGATGCAGTGCGTTTCAATACTGCCTGCCAGAACCGCACACTTAGTGTGGTTCACCTCGATACCCTTCGCGCCGAGCTTTTCAAGGCCGCCGTAGAGATAGCCGATGACGGTGGAACAGTCAATAGGACCGGCCTTCTCCAGGTCCTTGTTGTCGAGCATGATCTTGAAGTGCTTCTCCGAGAGTTGTTCCGATACAAGGCGCTCGGCCGCCTTTGCTCCATAGCACTGGCGGTAAATCGTCGCAAAGGCGCCCGTCAGCCATTCTTCAGGCTTTTTGCCGACGAAGAAAACGTGAAAAACCCCCTCCGCCTGGCGGTGCGCGTTAAAGCGTCCCGCTTCGAATGCAATGCACGGTCTCTTAGAACTGGTAGTGTAGAGTTGCGAGCCAGGTCCCTGCAGAACCACCGTCATGGCTTTCAGGAAGAATTTGTCAACCCAGTCAGGCAAGTATGAGCTGGCAAGGATTGCACCGCCGAAGAGACGCTTTTCGAGTTGCTCTCCCCTTTCGTTCCTCTTTGCCAGGCGTACCGCTTCCCGCCGGATGGCCTCCTGCGTATCCTCGAAGTTAAGGCCCTTTTTCTTGCATATCTCCTGAATAAAGAGCGTTCTGCCCTTAATGAAGTCCCCGAGTTGGTGTTCCTTTTCCTTGTCTCTCATGGTTTCTCCTCCGCCGTTCCAAATAAACCAACAGAAGTTATTATACTCCTCCCTGGAGAGAAGAATACAACGCTTCCTAAATCCCCAATCCCTTGATGGGTAAAACACCGTAGGTGCGAAACCGTGGACCGCGGAGTCTTTTCCGACTTTCCGCATCACCCGTCGCGGGATTGGGGACTTTCCCGCACGCTTTCGAACTCGAGGCCGAGGCGGGCAAGGGAAAGCCTTGAAGATTCGGGGCCGGGACAGAGAACCTTGACGAGACTCATAAAACCGCCGCGACGAAGGCGTACCGTAAGGCCCCCTTCATCCATGGAAAGGGAAAGCACGCGTTCTTTTATATCGTAGCGCCTGGTTTTTTTACCCGTGCGCGTCACCATCCATTCGGCGGCAGCGTTAAGAGCTGATACCCTTTCGAGAAAGCCGGTTCGTTCCCCGGAATCGAGGCCTTCGATTCCAACGTGGTAGAGCTGTACGGTGAGTTCGGAGAGTGACGGCGCACCCGGGGGAACCACCGTGAGCATTTCGGGAACGATTCCGGAAGGAAGGTTTCCCTTGAGCTTTTCAAGCAGGAGGCGCCTGTCGCCGACTATCCCCACGAACTCCCCCCACTCCTCACGGCCCTCCACGCCGAGCGGAAGCGGGGCGGGAAAAACCACCTTCGGCATCGGATGGTAGCCCTTCGAGTATGCCAGTAGGACGCCCACCCTCCTGAGAGCGCGGACAAGGGTTTCCACAAAGTCCAAGTGGCCGAGGAAGCGCGCTAATCCCTCCTTTCGGTAGCGGAGCCGAAAAGTGGCGAAGGAACGGCTGTTGGCGGGGGAGGTTCTCCGGATCGATGCGTCGGGAAGCGGCCTTGCGTATGCGCCGGCAACGCAGGCCTTGGCGAAGGAGCCACAACCAAGACAATCAGCGGGTCCGCAGGTCTTCGTGGTCTCACCCTTCAACGCCCTTTGCCACTCATTCCGGAGGAACTTTTTATGGACGCCGACGTCTATAATATCCCAGGGCAAAGGTTCGTTCTCTCTCCTTTGTCGGTAGATGTAATCCCCGGGCGCCACCCCGCACCGCTCGAAGGCCTCTCTCCACGCGTCCCGTTTAAAGTGTTCCGACCACGCATCGAGGCGGCAGCCCAGCGAAACCGCCTCTTCCAGGACCTTCGACAGCCGCCTGTCTCCCAGCGAAAAAACACCTTCAACCACGGTTGCATCCACGTCGTGCCACTTGAAAGCAATCGGACCACGCAGCATCTTCTTAAGATAACTCTGCTTCTCCCTGAGAACCGCGGCGGGCGCCATCGGATGCCACTGAAACGGGGTGAATGGTTTAGGCACGAATGAGGATACCGAAACGGTCGCCCTCGGGTGGGAAGCCCCCGCCTCCTTCGCCGTTTTAACAACCAGCCCGGCGAGGCGCACTATTGCCTCTACGTCTTCATCGGTTTCCAGCGGAAGGCCCATCATGAAGTAGAGCTTTACGAGCTTGACTCCGGCGGAAAAGAGAACGGTGGAGGCGTTGCATACGTCCTCTTCGGTTATTTTCTTGTTGACAATATCCCGGAGACGCTGGGAACCAGCCTCCGGCGCAATCGTGAAGCTCGTCTTCCTGCCCGAGGAGAGAGCTTCAACGAGCCGGCGCGTCAGCGAATTCACCCTGAGGCTCGGCATGGCAACGGAGACGCGCCGGTCTTCTCCCTCGTCGGCTATCGTCTCAATAAGCCTCTCCACCCCTTCGTATTCGCCCGCGTTCAGGCTGAGGAGAGTGACTTCGTTGAAGCCGGTCTTTTCGAGTCCCTCCTCCACCGATTCCAGAATCGAAGAGGGGGAACGGCGGCGCTCGGGGCGGTAGACGTAGCCCGCCTGGCAGAAACGGCACCCCGCGGAACAACCCCTGGCTATTTCTACGGAGTAACGGTCATGCACGACCTCGTGGTGCGGAACAATGACATCGGTGGGAAAAGGAAAACGGTCCATATCTTTAAGAAGACGCTTCTTGACCGGGAAGGGAACGCCCTTTTCAAGCGGTGCCGTGACCATCTCCATGGCCGTCTCGGGATCAACCGCCGTCTCGTACATGGCCGGAACATAGGCCCCCTCCACCTTTGCCAGCTCCCGCCAGAGTTCCCTCCTGCTCTTGCCTTTCATGGTCCTGGCCACTTCGCAGAGTTCAAGAAATCCTTCCTCGCCGTCTCCTACCAAGATCGCGTCCATGAAGGGAGCGACGGGCTCGGGATTGCAGGCGCACGGGCCTCCCGCGACCACTACCGGGTGGTCCGGCCCCCTCAGGGCCGCCCTCAATGGAATGCGTCCCATGTTGAGCATGTGGAGAATGTTTGCGTAGTCGAGTTCGAATTGAAGCGAAAAGCCTACAACGTCGAAGTCGCACAGCGGACGCTTCGATTCGAGGCCGTAGAGGGGCAGGCCGCGGGCGGCCATGGCCTCCTCCATATCGGGCATCACCATGAAGACCCTTTCCGCCCAGAGCCACGGTTGCTCGTTTAAAATCTTGTAGAGAATCTTCATACCCATGGTACTCATGGCAATTTCGTAGGCGTCGGGAAAGGCGATTGCGACGTGAAACATTTCCGGGCCGTCGTTCTTTACGACCTCGTTCACCTCCCCTCCCGTGTAACGGGTGGGCTTGGTTACGGTAGTAAGAAAGGAGAGATCCACGGTTCGCTCCACGCTTTGAGACCTCCGCCCATGCTTGTTCACGGCGGGTGCTCCGAGCGTCAAGATAACACAGATGACCCGGATTCCGCGATTGAAACACCCGCGCCCGAATCCGCGATTGAACCGGTGGTTGGGCGACCCGGATTCACCATCAAAAAGGTTTTAATCATATTGATAGTTATATTATACAGTGTTATAATGGAGGTGTGAGGGTTACTGAACCGTCACCAAAGATGAGGAGAAAAGATGGTGCCCGAACTGCTTCCATACAAATACGGTGAGGCAACAAGAGACAGCGGGTTGACGGGGTTGGCTGGATTGCCGGTTTATATGGACTTTGCGTAGGTGCTGGAATTGAGCAGGTCCATCCGCGGGCGCATGGTGTTGAGGCGGAACGGTCAGGGATGGACGTACTCACGGATCTCGTGGCCGAAGTGCGGCGCATGAGGCCTGAGTCCGTAGCCACGCCGGATATGGACGCAACGCTGATCGAGACGATGAAAGCAGCGGCTCTGTATAGTTACAAGAAATCCAGGAGTTATCAACCGCTCAACCTATGGTGGTTTGAGCAACGCCTTTTAGTACACAGTGAATTTCGGGACGGCAACGTCCCCGCGGGATTTGAGCAGCTCAGGGTTTTTAAGGAAGCACCGCGGCGGTTGCCGGCCGGTGTAGAGAAGGTACGATTAAGGATCGATACGGCCGGGTACGAACACGAGCTTCTTCAATACTGCGAGCAAGGCAAAAACGAGCGATTTGGCCGAATAGAGTTTGCCGTCGGATGCGACGTGACCCCGGCATTCAAGGCAGCCGTAGCTCTGGCGCCCGAAGAAGAGTGGAAGCCCATCCGGGATGAAGTGGACGGCCTGAAAATCAAGACCGGCCGGGAATGGGCCGAGGTGGTCTTTGTTCCGAACAAAATGTGCAACACCAAAAAAGGCACTTACCGCTTTCTTGCGATCCGGGAGCCTCTTGCCAGACCCTGTCTTCCCGGAATGGAAAAGCAGCTTCCATTTCCCACGATGTTTTTCGATAATCGGGCCTGCAAGCTTTTCGGGATGGTCAGCAACATGGATTGGGAAGGGGAGACCCTGATTCACTGGCAGAGGCTGAGGTGCGGAGTCAGCGAGCAAGCCCGCTCGGTGATGAAGGGAGACCTTGCCGGAGGGACGCTGCCCTCCGGGAAGTTCGGGGTTAATGCGGCCTGGTGGACAATTATGATCCTTGCGCTGAACCTCAATGAGGCCATGAAGGGCCTGGTGCTGGGGAAGGAGTGGGGAAGCCGTCGCATGAAGGCCGTTCGATTCTCCTTGATTCATATAGCCGGGAGCGTCATGGAGCGCGGAGGC
>CAZIBS010000005.1:0-41432 GCA_964537405.1 uncultured Thermoanaerobaculia bacterium
GAGCCCCTCTCCGTGTTTGCTTTCACACCCGACAACTAAAAAGGGATGAGAAGGGCGGGGAATGGTCCTGGTTTTCGAGGTTTTGGCGCCAACTGCTTGGCGACAAGCCGTAGAAAACCGGAAAGGGGACCAGCCCCGGAACCCGTAGCTTCCCTTGAAACGCAGCGCCCTCCGTGGCGCGAGGCTTCCAGGGAAGAATGGGTTCGAGTCCCGCCGGGCGCACCAAACACAGTACGGATACGCATGGTGTGCCGCATCGTTCCTGCGTGGCGTTGCATTGACACACCCGTGGTTCCTGCAAAACGAAATATCTTTTACCCGTAGCGGCCTTTGTTCGCAAAGACCGAAAGGTGTCATTACGGCTGTTGTTCCCATCCTTGACCCGTCGGGACTATGCGGCTATATTGGGAGGCGGTTGGAGTTTGCACTCCGCGAAAGGAGAAAGGAAGTGGCGATGAAAATCAGTGTTTTCGGCTGTGCCCCTGCTGCGCTGCCTTGGTTGTTGTTTGGTTGTATTCTTCTCGGCCCGGGCACTCTCGTCCAGTCTCAAACGACCGTTCCGTTGACGGTGGAAGGTTACTCCGTCGAAAGCAACATTGCCTCAAAATCTTTTACGGGAGCGAAGCAACTAACTCCGCCTTTTATGGCGGTTATTGCCGGCCCCTTCCTTACGATCTACGACGATAGCAATCCCGCTGCCCCAACAGTCGTCTCCTCGATCAACGCTCCTTCGGATATCCGTGACGTAGCAGCCTACGACAACAAGTCTCTGCTCATAGCGGACGGGCCCTCGGGCCTGCTCGTCTACAACTTTACGGATCCCTACAACCCTACCCTGAGCGGCGCGCTGAGCAAATACTTCGCCCAGTCCGTAGCCGTGAGCGCATCGGGGGGCTACGCCTACCTGGCGAGCGCGGACCCTTACATAAGAATCGTCAAACTTACCGACCCCGCCCATCCACACGTGGTGAATACAAAGACGCTTCACAACGCTACGGTATACCAACTCCTCGTAGCCGGCTCGACCAACAAGGTCTTGCTTGCCGCCGCCGGGGGCAAGGGAATTGAGGCTTTCTCGTTGCGGCATCCAAGAAAGCCGAAACTGCTTTCGAAGGTTAAAGCGATAAACGCAGTTGGCCGTATTGCCGTTCTGGGCAAGCTGGTCGCTGCAACAGACGCCAAGCAGGGCCTCGTTCTTATAAGCTATCCCTCATGGGACAATCCGCGGGTGGAGGCAACGATGAACATCATGCCCAGGCCCGTGGACTGCGCCATTTTCGGCAGCGAGCCGCTGGTCCTCGCCGGGCAGGGAACAGCCGGCTACACTCTCGTAGACGCCTCCACGCCATCGGCGCCCGTCATAGCGGCACAGTCGTCGTCACCGGCGCCGGTCCAGGCCGTGGCGGCGGCGGCCTCCGGTTGGGGCGGCTATCTTCTCTGTGGAAAAGAGGGCTTTTGGAGTCTTAATGTAGCCGATCCCTCAACTCCGGCGGCGGCGCAGTTGGTTTCGGGCGCACCGGGCTGGAACGTGGTAACGTCCGTCGGTGATATCGTCTACGCAAGTCAAGGCTCGGAGGTGATAATAACGGACCTGAACACATTCTCGGGCTCCTTTACCGCTCCCGGCTTCGTCAACCACCTCCTGATTTATAACGGCCTCTTATTCGTGTCCTGCGCCGCCGCCGGGTTGGCCATCTACAACCTTTCGCCCTCCTTTCCGCCAACTCTCCTCTCGGTGCTCCCTACGACAGGCGCGGCCGGCCAGGTCAGTGTGAACGGGGATCTGATGGCCGTCGCCAGTGGGGACAAGGGCGTCGACATAGTGGATATTACCGACCCGTCCAACCCCTCAATCCTGGGTACGTGGAACGCCCAGCAAGATTCCGTAGTCGGGGTGGGCTTCGCTTCCCAGACGATACTATGGGTCGCCCAGACCTTCAAGGGTATAACGGCGCTTGACCTCACCAATCCCACCACGCCCAAGGCCCTTGGCACCATCAATTACGGAAGCAACTACGGCGACGTGGTAGTCAGCGGCGACTATCTATACGAGGCTGCCTTCGATTCAGGTATCCGCGCGGTGAAGATTGCCGACCCTAAAAACCCCAAGACGACCTCGGAAATAAAAACCGGTTACGCCTACGGTATTTCGCTCCAAGGCAACGTCCTCCTCGTCTCCAACGGGCAGTTCGGTCTCAGGGAGTTCGATCTGGCCAACCCCGCCATACCCGCGCCGGTCAGGGTCTTTGAGAGCCCCGGTTTCTGTTCCGCCTCCACTCTTCTCGCCGATGGAGAGCGCGTCACGGCGTCCAAAAACGGCGGGCTCTGGGTGCTATCCCTCTCCGATTGCCAGGGCGCAGACCTGACACTTCCGTGCGATAACGCACGGCTTTCACCCTTTGGGCAACCCCTCTTCACGTGGACCGGACGTACCGGCGCCAAGTACGAGGTAAAGATATCCACCGACCCGGCCTTCCCCGGCAAGAAAACCTTTACGGGTAAAATTAAGCACAAAGCTTTCAAGACGCCTTACTGGATACCGAACGGAAACCAGTGGCATACCATTCTTAAGAAGGGAAGGGGTGAGGTTACCCTCTACTGGAGGGTTCTCTTCATTGAGGGTTCCAAAAGCTATAGCGCCACCAGATCGTTTACGATCTACTGAGTTGCCTTGAATAGTCAAGTGAACCGGCAAGAATATAGCGTAGCCGCGTATTTGAAGGAAATAACTCCTAATTCCTATCTTTCGCGTCTGGTTTGGACCGACAACCTCTTCGAACACACGAGGCGCCTTATCGAAGGCGCCGATTGCTTCATCGCGATGGACCCACGAACCGGCATGCTTTGCAAGGTAGTCGGCCTCCGGACCATGCCCAAGGCGGGAATGATGGACGCAAAAGATTTGTACCCGGTTGGCCCCCGTTGGAAGGCTATCCTGACCGGGTTGCATACTACCATAATCCACCGCCTAACCGAGGACCGAGGGCGGCGGGGAAGGCTTAGATGCCAGGCGCCGAGACGATTTGAGCGCAGGCGTAGTAGTACTACGTTGAGCATCAAATCGGCGAAAGCAACACCGCAGATGAGCCTTATCCCGCAGTACGAATCCCGGTGCAGGTAGTGAATTATGGACTAGCGGCGTAGTTGAAGAAAATCTGTTACAATGCGCCACTTGCGTCCTGAAGGCCCGCGAGCCGGTGGACGCGGTCAAGGAAGCCATCAAGGCGAACGGAGTGAAAGATGTCGCACAAGACTAAGCGAGCCAAGGGAGGGAAAGCGCCGCCCGGAGTTTCACCCAAGGGCACCATTCGTGATTACTGGGAAACTATCTGCGTCGTTCTTATCTTCGTGCTCTTCGCGAGAACCTGGGTCTTTCAGAACAGCAACATTCCGTCGGGCTCGATGAAAGACACGCTTCTAGTCGGCGACCGGCTTATCGTAAACTCTTTCATCTATGGACCGGTGCTTTCACCCTTGGAGAAAGCCGTCCTACCGATGCGCAACGTCAAGCGTGGAGACATCGTAGTCTTCAAGTTTCCCGGAAACCCACAGGTTCCCTTCATAAAACGCGTTATCGCCAAGGGCGGGGACATAGTCCAGATCGTTCGCCATCACGTCTTCGTAAACGGTAAAATGTTGGTCGAGGGCTACACCCTGTATCCCCGCGGCCTCATGGACAAGATAAAAGATACCTACATTCCTCCTCCCAGGCTACCTCCGGGAACGGTAATTCCCGAACTGCCCGACTACCTGACCCAGCCTAACGCCTTCACCAGGGAGGTTGCGTACAACCGGGTGCAGGTCAGCCTCAAAGGCGGGGGATACCGTGCCCTTGACCAAGGCAACTTTGGGCCTTATCGTATACCGGTGGGGCACCTGTTCATGATGGGTGACAACCGGATGAACAGCGAGGACAGCCGCTACTGGGGCGCCCTGGATCAACGCTTGGTGCTGGGAAAGGCATGGGTTATATGGTGGTCTTTTAGAGAGGGAGAATACGATTACCTTAGGAATTCACCGGGCCAGATCGTCCGTAGATTTGCAGACAAAGTCGTTCATTTCTTTGGGAAGACCCGTTGGCGCCGCATAATGAAGCGGCCACGGTGAACTCCTCCGCCTTGGGGAGGGCCTAGATGCAGCTAACCCGACGTATTCGAGAAACTCTGGCAAGGGATGACGAAAACTTCAGGCGCTTCTACGAAAAACACCAGAAGCTGGAGGAAGAGCTGGACGCTCTCGCAAAAAAGGGGTTCCTGAGCCCCGAAGAAGAAGTTCGCGTTGCGGCGGTCAAGAAGATGAAGCTGACACTTAAAGATAAGATGCTGCTAATTGCCAAGAAGCACCAAGAAGATTCCAGGTAGATTCCGGGGGAACCATGCCGAACCTCTCAGGGATTGGCGGAGATCCACTACACTCTTTGCGTGGGCGGGGGGAAGCCCTCTTTGCACCCGGCGCGGGAGGTCTTGGGTGACCATTGGACGCCTGCCGTTTGAAGACCCGCTGGAGAAAGGCAGTTCCCTGAATGGGCGCATGGAAGAGATGATCGGGATTCTCTTCCGCCTGGGAATCACCCTGAAGGAAACCCAGACCGAGGTAGAGCGCCTCTTCATCTCAAGGGCCCTCAAGGCGTGCGACGGCAACCGGAGCCGCGCTGCAAAACGTCTTGGGATGCACCGAAACACCCTGAACGTGAAAATGGAGCGCTACGGCCTGAACGGGAATTTCCGTTCGTGAACGTTTCCAGGCGCGACGAAGCCGCCTGGATCCGGCATATCGCCGGTCTCTGGAAGCGCTCCGCCGCGGAAGTCGCCATCGGCGACGACGCCTGCGTCCTGCCGATCGGCCGCTACGCGCTCACCACCGACACGCTCGTTGAAGGCGTCGACTTTGAGAGGACGTGGGCGCCGCCCGAAGCCCTGGGCTATAAGTCCCTCGCCGCCAACCTCTCAGACCTGGCCGCGATGGGCGCCAAGTCCCGCTTTTTCCTCCTGACCCTGGCCATCCCATCCACCGTTCCCGACCTCTTCATAGAGGGTGTACTCAACGGTATGCTGGCGCTGAGCGAGAGAGAGGAAATCTTCCTCTGTGGGGGCGACCTCTCCTCCTCGCTTGACCGGCTTGTCGTGAGCCTCACCCTGGTTGGTGAGCAGAAGGCCGCGCCCCTCCTACGTTCCGGGGGGCGACCCGGAGACATCCTGTATCTCTCGGGATCTCTTGGCGCTCCGGCGGCGGCCCTGAAACGCTTCGAGGCCGGAGAAACGCTGAACGAGTTCGATCCTTTAGCCCCACCGCGGAAGGAGGGAGACGCGCTCCTTGACCGCTTCTACCGCCCGCCAACCATGGGTAAGTTGGGAACGGCGCTGGCAGGCCGCTCCCTCGCGACCTGCTGCATAGACATCTCCGACGGCTTCGCCAAGGATCTTCAGCACCTCTGCGCAGCTTCGGGAGTAGGCGCCCTCGTCGAGAGAGAACTGCTCCCCCTGGACCCGTTGACTGAAAACCTTTCCGCCGCAAGGAGGATGGAGTTAGGGCTCTTCGGGGGCGAGGAACAGGCGCTTATCTTCGCCGCTTCCCCCGGCGGGAGTGAAGCAATCGAATCGTTGTCTCCCGCCGTAAGACGAATTGGAAGACTGGTAGCTACACCCGAAATTGTATTGAGGTTGCCCGGTGGCCGCAGTGAAAAACTGGATCCGCAAGGTTTCGACCACTTCAATCGCTAAAGCCCTCTCACGAGCAGCGGGTCTCGGCGGCGGTCGGGTTTCCAACTCCGTCGCCGTAGGAGTAGGCGTAGCGGTCGGACTTCTTCCTATCGTCCCTCTACAAAGCGCGGTTGCATTGCTTCTTGCCCTCATTTTTCGCCTGAATCGCTTGTACGCCATTGCGGGCACCATGGTCTGCCAACCCTTTACCATCCCCATCATCTACGCAACGGAGTACGCGGTGGGGCGATGGGTTCTTGGCGCCCCCACCGTTGCCCTCTCACCAAACATCCTGTCTGGAACCGCCAAGGCAATGGCTATAGGGGGAGTGCTCTTCGCCTGCGCGGGTGGATTCGTGGCCGGAGCGATAACCTACGGAGCGCTCGGGAGAGGGACTAGACAAAACAGCGCTTCATACGTCAATAGAAGTGAGGGAGAGAAGTGAACCCTCCAAGGAAAAGCGGCCCCTTCTCTCTCTTTGATTGGGGGAAACGGGAAGAAGCCTTCCGCCAACTCGTCGAGGAGACGAGGGAACGGCTCTACTGGACGGTCAGGAGAATGGTGGGAAGAGAAGCCATAGCAGAGGAAATCCTTCAGGAAGCCTACATGGCCTATTGGGAACTGGGACGGACGAGGGCGCCCCGTAATCCCGCGGGCTGGCTGCGGCGCGTCTGCACAAACCGCGCCATTGACTACCTTCGTAGGGAGCGGAACCGCTCCGGCCCTTCAAGCCTGCCCGAACCGGACCAACTTTCCTCCGGAGAGAATATCGAAGCAACCGCGCTGGCGGGCGAAACCGAGGCCATCCTTGACCGGGCGCTATCCCTACTGCCTCCTCAACAGCGCGCCGCCTTCGTTCTGCGCGTCATCGAAGAACTCGACTACAAAGAGATATCCTCCATCCTGAAGGTTTCTCCAAGCACAGTCCGAAACCACGTCATGGCGGCGAGGCGTAAGCTGGAAGCCATTCTTCGTTCGGGAGGTATAGAGCTATGAAATGCCAAGGCCTTGCGGAGAAACGGAGAAACCCGGAAGAATGGGAACACTTTATGAGAGAACTCGAACGCAAGCTCCAGGTGCGGCGGCACAAAAGAACACTAACTATCCTCTGCACGATAAGCGCCCTCGCACTCTTTACCTTTCTGCTCTACGTGGTTCCATTCCCGCTCCCACAACCAATCTGCAACCTCTTGAGGGCCGAGGTTCCAACCACCTCCGCCCCCTCCTTTACACCGAAGAATGGAAGTGTGTTCTTTCGAGGCAACGCCGTAATCATTCAAGAAGGGGGCCGCTCATGAAAGGAAGGAAGCTGTTGGCGTGGGCCGTTCTACCCTTGCTGCCCCTGCTTCTGGCCGCGCAGGGAAACGCTACCATTACCCGTATCCTTCACCACAGGGATGTGCGGTCGGTTATCTCGCGAATCATCGAAGAGGTCGGTCCGCAGGGCAGGGTGCGCGTGGACGCAACCGCCAACCGAATAACCGTGGAGGATGAAGCCGGGCGATTGAAGAAGATAAACGGCCTCATCGACCAACTGGACGTTCCCGCCCGGCGCTTCGCCCTTCAAACCAGGTTGGACCTCTTTCCGGAACCATCGTCCAGGGGTCTTTTTAAGCCTGACTACACCTTCGTGGACGCAACCCGGTGGGCGCGGGACGCAAAGCCGCGGGCCTCCTATAGCTGTCTCATGGACCTCTACGAGGGCGGCAAAGGCTCCTGCGGCCTGGGCGACTACCGGCTCCGTGTTGTCGCGGGCGGCTTCGACCCCTCCCGCCGCAGGCTCGCCTTCGCCTCCCTTTCCCTTACCCGGAACGGAAGAAAGGGAGAACCGTCATTCGAGATTCTAAGCGGCAAAGCCGTGCTCCCCGAGGGCAGTGGAACCCTCTTCCTCGTGGGCGCCTCCACCCACGCTCCGCCCCTGAGACTCAGCATAAAGCCCATGCTCGTGCCGGTTGTCTCCAAGCCGGGAGAAGGTTGATGCCAAAGTTCAAGTGCCGCCTAGGCACCACCGGCGGAGACGTCGCGGTTCAGGAGTTTACGGCGGTCAGCGAATCTTCCCTGAAAAACCAACTCGAAGACAAGGGTTACTTCGTCTTCTCCATAAAACCGGCCTACGCCCTGGAGAGTTTCTTAAAGCCGATTTTGAAGATCGGTGGGAAGGTTAAGCTCCGCGACTTCATAATCTTTAACCAGGAATTCTCGGCCCTGTTAAAGGCGGGCCTTCCCGTCCTTACGACGCTGGACCTGCTGATAGGGCGCAAGAGCAAGGGACAACTCCAAAGGATGTTGGAACTGATCAGTGATGATGTCCGGTCCGGGAGCAGCCTCTCGGAAGCCTTCAGCAACAGGGGCGCCGTCTTTCCGCCAATTTACTCCGCCACGCTGGCAGCCGGCGAGCGGAGCGGTGAATTGGTGGAAGTCATCCATCGCTACATCTTTTACCTCAAGACGGTTCAGACCATACGCAAGAAGGTAGTCGCCGCCATGATCTATCCCATCATTTTACTCACGCTCGCGGTTGGCCTGATCTTCCTGCTCATGACCTTCATCATCCCCAAGTTCGCCACCCTCTTCATGGGCGCCGGTGCCAAGCTGCCCGTGCTCACCAGGGACGTCATGGCCATCTCCAAGCTCTTTCAGTACGGGTGGCCCTTTTTCCTGGCCGCAATCGTTGCAATTCCCGCCGTCTTAAAGCTCATAACCGCACATCCGGCAGGACGCTTGGCACTCGCCTCGCTTTCCATGCGTTTGCCGGTGCTGGGCTTGAATATCAAGCGCTACAATATAGCGCAGATGTGCAGAACTCTCGGGATTCTTGTCAGCGGTGGTATTCCGATAATCGGTGCGCTCGACGTGCTTTCCAACGCGATGGGGAACGAAGTCTACCGCGTTGAGCTGAAGAAGGTGAAGCGCCGGGTCCTTGAAGGCCAATCGCTCTGGTCGAGTTTGGAAAAAACGCGAATTGCGACTCCGATGGCCATTGAGATGATCGAGGTGGGCGAGTCCACCGGCGCCCTCGCCCAGATGCTCGAACAGGTAAGCAACTTCTATGACGAGGAACTCTCTTCCGCCGTGGAACGCTTCGTGGCCTTGTTGGAACCCGCGCTCCTTGTCGTGATGGCCGTGGTCATCGCGTTAGTGGTCCTGTCGGTCTACATGCCGCTCTTTTCAATGTATAACCTCGTTCAGTAACAGGAGACGATGATGGGCGCTTCCCCGATAGGACTCATAAAATCCCTTCCCGGAAAAGGGGAACTTCTCAACGAGGAGAAGACCGCCAAGAGGCTCGCGGAGGTGCTGCACCTGCAATTTCTTTCGCTGAAAGACTTTAAGGTCGACCCGGCCCTCTTCCGCTCTCTGCCCGTAGACCTTATGTCCAAGAGCGCTTTCGTTCCCTACAGGGAAGAGGGGAAGGCTCTCGCGGTCGTGGCCGCCGACCCGGCGGATGTCACCACGATGGACGAACTGGAGGTGCTTCTTAAAAGGCCTATTAATATCTACGTCGGAATGAGGAGCGAAATCCAGGAGGTTCTTAAGAAGTCGGAATCCAGCCAGAGGGTGCTTGATGAAGTCAGTGAGGACTTTCGTATCCAGATTGTCCGTGAAGACGCCGACGAGGGAACCGAAGACATCGTATCTCTCGATAGTCTCTCGGAAGATACGAGCCCGATCATAAAGCTCGTTGACTTCACCGTTTTCAACGCCCTTCAACGCCGCGCCAGCGACGTTCACATCGAGTCCCAGGAAAATGAAGTTGTCATCAAGTACCGCATAGACGGTGTACTCTACCCCGCGATGGATCCCATCGACAAACGCTTTCACGCAACCATCATCTCCCGGATCAAGATAATGGCGGAACTCGATATCGCCGAGAAACGCATACCCCAGGACGGCCGCTTCAAACTCAGGATAAAGGGTCGCAACGTCGACTTCAGGGTAAGTATCATTCCCACCATCCACGGAGAGGACTGCGTCATAAGAATCCTGGACAAGGAATCCACGAGTGATGAGTTCAAGAACCTCAGCCTGGACGTTCTGGGCCTCGACCCCTTGATCAAGAAGAAGATCCGTCATCACGCGGCGGAACCCTACGGCATGCTCCTCGTCACGGGGCCGACCGGCTCGGGAAAGACCACAACGCTCTACGCCGTTCTCTCCGAGATAAAGTCCTCGGAGTTCAAGATGATCACCATTGAGGACCCGGTGGAGTACCAACTCAGGGGCATCACGCAGATTCCAGTCAACCAGAAGAAAGGGCTCACCTTCGCCAGAGGGTTGCGTTCGATATTGAGGCACGACCCCGACAAAATAATGGTAGGTGAGATCAGGGACGAAGAAACGGCGAATATCGCCATTCAATCGGCCCTTACCGGGCACTTGGTCTTTACCACGGTGCATGCGAACAACGTCGTAGACGTCCTGGGCCGTTTTCTCAACATGAAGGTTGACCCCTACAACTTCATTTCAGCGCTCAACTGTGTGCTGGCCCAGCGCCTGGTTCGCCGTATCTGTCCCAACTGCCGGGAGAGGATCGTCTATCCGGAACAGCTTCTCCTTGATTCCAAGATCCCGATTATCGAGGAAGCTTCGAAGGCCGAATTCTACGAGGGCAAGGGTTGTCTCGACTGCAACGGTACGGGCTACCGCGGTCGAATGGCCATAGCCGAACTTCTTGACCTTTCCGACAACATTCGGGAACTGATAATCAACCGCAAACCCTCCAGCGAAATCAAGAAGGCCGGGCGCCGGGAGGGGATGGTTACCCTCAGGGAGGCAGCGGTGCGGGAGTTCCTCGCCGGAAAAACCACCCTGAAGGAGATAAACAAAGTGACCTTCGTGGAAGATACCTACCGATGAAGTCGTTGCTTACGCACCTCAAACCAAGTTTCCCACCCGCCGCGGTGATGATGGAGTCCTCTACCCTCTTCGCCCTTAGGATTGGTGGTAAGAAGGGTGAAGCCCTACCAATCTTTCGCCACCAGGAACCACTTGGCGAGGGCTTTGACGGTCCCTTGCCGGAAGCGGCCGTGTTGAAAAGCCTGGTTGAGTCGCTCTTGACCCGCATGGGCGCGCCACGGCGCCTGAGCCTCCTTCTCGGCGATCCCTTCTTCACCATTAAGGTTCTTACATTGACCGATTTCCCGAGGAGCGATGAGGAGAGAAAGCGCGTAATCTTATGGCACCTCAGGAAGAACCTTGGGGAAAGCGGCGAGGAACTCCGCCTCTCCTACCAACTCCTGAAGAAAACACCCCGGGGGGTTAGTCTGCTCGTCACGACAATCCCCCGGAAGACGATCCTGGAAATCGAAGAAGTCTTCGCAGCCGGAAACTGCCGGATTGGCTACGTCGCCCCGGTGAGCGCGGCCCTCTACAACTTCGTGATCGCCGTCAAGGGTTTGGGAGAGGAGGGCAGCGCCCTGCTACTGAACAGGACGCCCGAATACGTCTCCTTCCTTTTCGTTGACAAAGGCACGCCTCTCTTCTTCCGCTGCAAAACACTTCACGGCGATGACCGGGGTGAAGACGCCGTCCACCGGATCTCCCGTGAGCTGCGCCTGACGCTGAAATACTACGAGGAAAAACTCGGCGGAGAACCACTCGGGAAGATACTCGTAAGACGGTGGCCCGAAGGCGTCGACCTTCCCGTCAAGGAGGTGGCCGGAGAAGAAACGCTCGTGAAGAAATTGGAGGATATGTTCGGCGAGCTTGCGGGCGGCGAACGCAGGGGAGCGGACTACCTCCCCCTCTTTGCCATAACGGAGGGCTCGCCGTGAAACGCCTCAATGTCAACATGGCCTCCTCGCCCTTCATCAACCGGGCAGTTCTTTCGGCCATTCTCTCCACGGTCCTCGGCGCGGTCCTGCTCTTCACCGCGCTGAACGTCGCTTCCTTCTCCATACTGGGACGTTCGTACCGTAAGGAAAAGGGCATTCTAAGGGCACAGGAGGCCCGGCTCTCCACTCTGAAGAGGGAGATAACGGGGGAAAAGAAGCTCCTGACCGGAGGTGAAACAGCCTCGCTCTCCAAGGAAAGCGGCTTTCTAGCGGGTGTTCTGGCCGCCAAACGCTTTTCCTGGACGCACTTCCTTGACGACCTTGAACGCGTCAAACCTTACGGAGTGATGTTCGTGAGCGTCTCCCCCCAGTCCACCAAGGAATCAACTGTGAAAGTCAACCTCCGCGGCGTGGCCAATCCAAGGAAGGAACTCCTGGAACTCGAGAACAATTTCTTCAACGATTCGGCCTTCAGGAATGCCGAGGTCACGGCGGAAAGTAAGAACGAAGGGAATCCGTGGACTACCTTCCAGATTTCGGTTGAATACCTCCCGGAGGCCGTCCGTGAACGTTGAGCGCCTGATGGCAAGCAAATTCACCGTCTTTCTATGGAGCGGCCTGGTATTGTTGTTGCTGAACACCGGCGTCTATATTTTCGGCGTTGCCCGCCTCGGCCACTTCGCCCAGGTAGTCAAGGGGAAGGTTTCCGCAAACGGGAATGTTCTCAAGGAAATCGAAGCGGAGAAGGCGCAACTTGCCCTCAAAATTGAGGGCATCCGGAATGACCGCCGCGTCACAAATAAATTGGCAAAGAATGTGTTTAAGACGCAGGGCAGCCGCATGGTGACACTCCAGAAAACCCTGCAACACCTGATAGATTCCAACCACCTCAACTCCAAGACCATCTCTTACTCATACAAGCGCTTTCCCGGGCGCAAAGAGCGTACCAGCGGCTGGGAGCACTCCTACGTAAGGGTTGATATGCAGCTTCCCCTGAGCGGTCCCTACGCCGGCATCAAGGGCATCATCCACGACCTCCAGGCCTCGCCCCAATTTTTCGTAGTTGGGGCGCTCTCCCTCTCCAGCAGTACGGAGGGCGGCGCCGAACTCAATGTGAGCCTGTCGCTTAGTACCTACTTCATAGACAATCCTGGAGGCTACCGTGAAGCCGGGAAAAAGGGAGGCAAACCGTGAGGCGTTCTTTGTGGCTGTTGTTGACGGTCCTCCTGGCCGTCGGCGGACTCGCGGGATGCTCTTCTCCAGGAACGGTTGTGCAAGAAACTTCCCCCCGAGTCCGACGACGCGCTCACAAAAAGGCGCAGACCGCCCCCACCTTATCAACCTTGAGCCTGGATAACCTCTACCCCACCCGGGAGTCAAAAAAGGGTCCCTCCCGCAACCTGTTCGCCTTCGAGCAGGATCCGGCCGTACTGGCGGCCCGCAAGGCAGCGGCCGCCAAGGCGGCCGCACTCCGGGAGAAACTAGCCAAAAAAACGGCTAAAGAACTAACACGACAGCAGAAGGTCCGTGCCCAACATCCGCCCAAGCCACAGCCTCCCACCATTACATTCCATTTTGTCGGATACTTCGGACTCCCACAGAAAAAGATTGGCGTCTTCACCACCTCAGACAACAAGAACGTACTCCTGGCCCAAAAGGGCGACACCATACTGTCCCGCTTTCATATCTTGGATATAGGCTACGAATCGGCCGAGATCGGCTTTAAACACTTCAAGGAAACCAAGCGCATCCCTCTATCCGGAGGAGGTAGCATAAGGTGACGGCAAAACTTCTCAGACAGCTATTTCTGTTGAGCCTGTTGGCTTTGGCTCTTTCGTGCGGCTCCATGGCATACCACAGGGCGGTACGATTCTCGGAACAGGACAACCTTGACCAAGCCGTAGCGAACCTTAAAGCCGCCGTGAAGGCCAATCCCAACAGCATCAAGTACAAGACGACCCTCGTCCGTACGCGCTTTGCGGCCTCGCAGAAACACGTTGAAGCCGCAAAGCGCGCCCTGGCCCGCAGAGAACTCACCAAGGCCGCCGATGAACTCATGAAAGCGCTAAAACTGGACCCGGGCAACCAATACGCCAGGGACACCCTGGCAAGGGTTCTGGCGACCGCCAAGGCCGAGGAGAAAAAGAGTAAGGCCCCCCGGTTGACCATCGCCCAGATGAAGAAAGAGGCTGAAAAGAAGTCAGGCGTGCCCAAGCTCAGTCCTGATTCGAACATACCAATCGTACTGAAATTCAAGAATACATCGCTGAAAACCATCCTGGAAGCCATCTCCAAGGCCAGCGGGATCAACTTTCTCTATGACGAACGCGCCAACGTGAACAAGAAGGTCAGTGTGGATTTTGCCAAGGTCAGGCTGGAACAGGTTCTAAACTACCTGATGATGCAGTCCAAAAACTTCTACAAGGTTCTCGACCCTCACTCCATCATTATCGTGCCGGACAACAGACAGAAGCGAGCGGAGTACGAAGACCAAGTCATTCAAACCTTCTACCTCTCCAACGCCAACGTCAAGGACGTCTTTCAGCTAGTCCGCTCGATCCTCCAGATCCGGAAGATGGCCATGAACCAGAAGCTCAATTCCATTACCATACAGGATACGCCCGAACGCGTAGCCATCGCCCAGAAAATAATAGAGAACAACGACAAGAGTAAGGGCGAGGTAGTGGTTGACGTGGAGCTGCTGGAAGTCGACTCTTTCCTCACCAGGGACCTCGGTATAGACCTTTCCAGTAAAACCTTTATGATCGGCCCCAAGATCAACGTACAGACCACGGACAACGGGACCGCCTTCGGAGACGCCGGGCCCATTCCATTGAACGAGCTGGGCAGGACACTCGGCCACGCCCTCTTCGTAGCCCCCATTCCAAACCTGATCGTCAACATGCTCCTCACCAACAGCGACAGCCAGGTGCTGGCCCAACCGCAACTTCGCGTAATGGAGGGCGAAAAGGCCATGGTTCACATAGGAGACCGCATTCCAATCCCCACCTCTCAGTCCTACCTTCCAAGCCAAGGCACGACAAGCTATACGCCTCTGACGAGCTACACCTACCAGGACACCGGTGTAAAAATACAGGTTGAACCACGGGTACACTTTAACCGGGAAGTTACCCTCAAGCTCAAGGTGGAAGTCTCCGCCATAAACGGCTACATCCAGTCCGGTAATTCCCTGAGCGGAAAGCAGCCCATAATCAGCACGCGAGAGATGAAAACGGTAATACGGCTGAAGGACGGGGAAACCAGTCTCCTGGCCGGTCTCATCAAGAAAAACGGTACAACCACTCTTTCCGGCATTCCGGGCCTCAGCGAAGTCCCCTTCCTCAGGCGCCTCTTCTCCAATACAACCCGCGAAAAGAAATCCACCGATGTGGTCATGCTGGTGACGCCCCACATCGTTCGTATGCCTAACATCACGGAGCAGAACCTTGAACCGCTCTTCGTCGGGACGAAAGACAACCCCCACCTGAGCGGAAGCGAAGGCTCCCCCTTCGCCGGCCCTTCCCGGGGTCCCTTCGAGCAGGCGCCGGTCGCGGAGACGCCGACACCCGGAGGACAAGAGTCAAAAAAGAAGCCCGAGAAGCCGCAAGCGCCTTCCGGCCGGCTGCTCCTGAGTCCCACGACCATAGAGGCCGCCCCCGGAGACCCGGTTGTTCTCAACCTTGTGATCATAGGCGCCAAGGCTGCAAAGGGCATGACCACCAAGCTGTCCTTTTCACCCGGTATACTCAAGTATCAGGGCACCGAGGAAGGCGCCTTCTTCAAGCTCGGCGGTGGAACAACAACCTTTTCCGGGCAGGAATCGGGACCGGGCGCCGTCGTGTTGAACGTGACCAGGGGAACCCGGTCGGGGGCTTCGGGATCCGGCCTCGTCGCCAGAATCAGCTTTACGGCCGGAACGGTGGGAGAGAGCAAGATCGCCCTCTCATCCGCCAAGGTCCTGGGACTCGCGGGCCAGAGCGCTCCCATGGCTTCAACCTTCGCGATGGTAGTGGTCAGGGCAAAGAAGCCCAAAACTAAGTAGGAGTCGGCATTGGACGGCAAGGTTTATTCCGATCGGAGTGAAAGGGGCATATCCTTCATGGAGATTGGCCTCGCCGTGGCCCTGCTGGCTATACTTGCACTCATAGCGCTGCCGGCCAGGCAGATGATGGTAAGGCGCGCCAAAGAGCTGGAACTGCACACGGATCTGAGGCGCATGAGAAATGCCATCGACGAGTACCACCGGTACGCTATACAGGGCATGATTCTCCAAACCGACGTCTCGCAGGATTTCTATCCCCCCGACCTCGAGACGCTCGTAAACGGCGTGGCGCTCGTAGGGGACCCTACGGGCAAGAAGATCCGTTTCCTGAGGAGGATTCCCATAGATCCAATGACGGGCAACAAGGATTGGGGGTTGAGATCCACCCGCGACGAGCCCGATTCGACGATGTGGGGGGGAGAGAACGTCTATGACGTTTATTCCCAGAGCGATGCGCTTGCTTTGGACGGAAAGACCCACTACAACGAATGGTGAAAGAAGATGATGAGGCAGAATAGAGAACACAATGGGGGCTTCACTCTAATAGAGCTGATGGTTGTTATAGCCATTATCGGTATCCTGGCTTCGATGGCAATTCCCAGCTACCGCCATGTCCTGCAAAGGGCCAGGGAAACGGTTCTGAAGGAGAATCTCTATACGCTCAGGGATTGCATAGACCAGTACTACAGCGACAAGGACAAGTATCCCGACTCGCTCGACGATCTCGTCTCCGCCGGCTACCTGAGAAAGCTGCCGGTAGACCCGATGAGCGGCAAGGCCGATTGGGTGACAGTACAGTTCTCGGGCTCCGGCGGAGGCCAGTTGACGCCGACGGGTAACCAGGATACCGGTGGAATATGGGATGTCCACTCCTCGGTGGAAAAGTATGCGAATTGGTGAGGCCATGAAGACAACAAGCCGTCCGGAGCGCTTCGAAATCGGCATAGTCTTTATCGGCATTCTGCTGGCCATGTTCGTTGTCGCAATCTTACTGATGGCGGCCATCCAACCGGCTTCGATAGTCGCCAAGCGCGAGCGCGAAAAGGAGCTGGTTTTCAGGGGCGAAGCGTACACCGAAGCGATAAGGACCTACAGGCGCGAAAACCACGGCGCCTTCCCCACGCACCTCAAAGACCTTCTGAAACTCGGCGGACCCAAGAAGATCCGCTCAATACGGCAGCTCTATCCGAACCCCATGAACCCCGAGGGAAAGTGGAGTTTGCTGGGACCCGGCTCAACCATCATCAAGATCGGCAAAAACGGGAAGAAGACGTACGTTCCAGTGGGGGCGCCCGGCAGCCGGGGTTCCGTGCCGATGCGGCCGCCCGCGCGGAGCGCCGGCGGAAACGGAAGGCGAATCAGAATGCAGATTCTGCCCTTTCGCCTGGACGGCAAGGAGGGGCAACCGATTCTCGGCGTGTACGCGAAGAAAGATGCCAAGGCTTTCCGGCAGTACAGGGGAAAAGATTACTACAACGAATGGTATTTCTCCCCTCTCGTAATACCGGCGCCCAGAGGACCAATGCGCCCCGGGATACCGATAAAGGGCGGCCCGCGGCCTCCCGGCCCCGGCGGTGGAAAGCCCCCGCTTCCGCCAAAGGGGGGGTGAGCGCGTGAGCTTACGAGTTCAGGAGAATGCAACAATGAAGAGAACACGCATCGCTTTGAAGTCTGTTTTTTCGATAGTCTGCCTTTTGGCGTTTCTTATTCCGGCGTGGCCGGTTCGGGCTCAACAGCTTATCTGGAGCTACAAAACCCAGGCCGATATTCTTTTCCCCCCGGTCGTCGGCAGCGACGGAACCGTCTATTTCGCTACGAGCGACCGGTCGATCAGAGCCGTGTCGGCTTCCGGCCGGTTGCTGTGGGGCGTGGATCCCGGCGGGCTTCCCTCGACCGGCATGGCGTTGGAAAAGGGCGTTCTCTACTTCTCCACCAGCCAGGGGGAACTCGCGGCCTACGAAACGAACGGCTCGCTGGCCTGGCGCCTGGACCTCCACTCGGATATCAGAACCATCCCCGCCGTTGCGGGCAATGGAACCATCTACGTCGGGACCATCACGGGCTATCTGGCCGCGGTAACGTCCGCCGGCGACCTCAAGTGGCGGTTCCAATCGGGCGATCCCATCCTCGCCGGCCCGGTCGTTACCCACGCGGGCAATATCATCTTTGCCAGCTACTACAATCTCTTCCAACTTGGATCGGACGGCAGATTACAATGGGAGACTCCCCTCGGATCGCCGGTCACGGGCGAACTTGCCCTCGACAAAATCGGCGGCGTTTACTTCACCGATGCAAAAGGCAACCTCTGGAGCATTGCGTCGAATGGGACGCTGAACTGGCAGGATCCCTCCCTTGCCGCAACAGTATCTCCCGTCGTCTCCAACGTATCCAACGGCGTCATCTACCTTGCAACCACCGGTGGAACGCTCCAGGCCATCGACGCGTCGAGCGGATCGTCCCTCTGGACGTGGCAGGGCGGCGGTGAAGGAACCCCGGCCCTCGCGCAGGGTGGCCTTCTCTACATAGGCGGCGGAAGCGACAAAATAGTTTACGCCGTTGACACCCAGACCCACGACGCTACCGAATTCACTACCATCCTGCCCGACGTTACCGGCCCCATGCTTCTCTCACAAACGAGTAACGGTCCCAGGCTCTGCTTTACCTCGGGCAGCCGAAATCTCTACTGCTACAAGCCTCCATCCGGCCCGGATATTACCGCGCCGTGGAACCAGTTAGGGGCTGGCCCCCGTCACCTATTCCGCGTAGACAACCCGCCCACAGTCTCCTTCACCTCTCCCCAGAACGGCGACACGCTCACCGGTACGGTCGTGCTAACCGCCGATGCCTCAGACGACTTCACCAAGGACCTCTACGTACGGTTCAAAGTAGGGAACAAAATAATTGCCACCGTAGGTGATCCTCCCTTTACCACGATGCTGACGACCACTACAATGGCCAACGGCCCCTACACGTTGGCCGCCCAGGTCAAGGATTCCGCGGGTCAAACCGTAACAAGCCACGTGGACATTACCGTCCAGAATAGCGACGAGCCGACCGAGATATACCCCGATACGCCTCCCCCTGTCTTTTCCTGGCAGGCGGCCGGCGGAGAAAAGAGGTTCCGACTCCAGTTCTCCACCGACGCGGCTTTCGACTCTATTATCACCACGTCCAAGACGAGCGCCCGACCCTGGTTGAAGAAAACGACATGGCAGCCTCCCCCAAAAAAATGGAAGAAGGTTCTCAACACGGCCTCAGACAACATGGATGCTGAAACACCCGTCTACTGGCGTGTTTTTGCTAGCGGCGAGCAGAGCCTCCCTCCACTCGCAAGCGGGACATTCAACATCTCCCACGCCCTTATCCCGGTCCCCACTGCTCCCGCCGACAACTCCCAGGCATCCTACGGAACGCCGCCCGCCTTCCAGTGGGACGCCGCCCACAACGACCATTTCATCCTGGAAATCAGCGACACCGGCGACTTTTCGAGCGGAGTTCTCCTCTCCAGCTCCACCCCCAGTCGCAAGTGGCTGCACAAGAGCAAATGGACTCCAAGTACAAAAAAATGGAAGAAGCTCAAAAACCGGTCAACCGTTTACTGGCGCGTTCAAGCCAAGGACGCCATCGGCCGCAAACCCGTGAGTACGACCTTCACCCTACTGATTGCTCCCTGACGCCAACAAGGAAGAGAGAGTGGCAGCATCGAACGTTGCGGACGTAGCGCGGCACGGGCTCCTTCTTTCCCTGTCATTACGGGAAATCTGAAGGGCGACGTGGCAATCTCACCGCACATCACGACCTCCTTCCCTGTCATTGCGAGGAACGCTCGCAGACGGGCTTAAACGAAGCAATTCCGCTCTATGCATCGAATACCGCTTCGGCGAGGTTGCTTAAGCGGCTCCTCCCCAAATCTTGCTCCTTCACACTGCCAGCGAACGAATGGTGATACAATAATAAGTCAGGCGCTCGGCACTCGACGGCCTGATATCCTGATATACGGAGGGTCGTTCGTTAATTCCATTCCATCCGCCGGGAAAGAAAGGCACCCTTAACAAACATCATTCCGGGGGGGGCGCAACCGTATGAACTTGTTTGAAAACATCGGCGTCAACCGGCCGGTCATGGCCCTGTCTTTTGCCAGGCTGGCGGACGCCATCGGCAACAGCATCCTCTTCATCGTCCTGCCGCTCTACGTGGCCCACCTGCCCGCCCCGTGGTTCCCCTTCCCCGAACCCGTTCGGGTGGGCATTCTCCTGTCACTCTTTGGGCTCACCGCCGCCACCTTTCAACCGATCATGGGGGCGCTCAGCGATAGGCTCGAAAAACGCAAGATAATCATACAGGCGGGACTGCTGGTGATGGGTTGCGGGACCATCGCCTTCATGTTTTCAACTCACTTCAGGGATCTGCTGCTTTTCAGGACATTGCAGGGCATTGGCGTGGCGCTGACTATCCCGGCATCAATGGCCATCATGGCCGCCGTCACCAAGAAGGAGACCCGCGGCGGTTCCATGGGCGTTTACACGACGATGCGGATGGTCGGATTCGCAATTGGTCCCCTCCTCGGTGGTGTGATCGTGGTACGCTTCGGCTTCAACGCCGCTTTTTTGACCGGCGGAGCGTTCATCTTCTTCGGTATGGGGCTCGTCCAGGCGTGGGTGAGCGACGTGCCCGCAACCATGAAGGTACCAGGCGCAGCGGGGCGTTCTTTTAAGTTATGGGACCTGGAACTCTACACCCCGGGGCTGGTGGCGCTTGGCATCGCCACCTTTGTCATGGCCGGGGCGTTTTCCATGATGACTACCCTGGAGAAGCAGTTCAACGAACGCCTTCACGAAACGGCCATCGGGTTCAGCGTCGCCTTCAGCGCGGTTATGATCAGCCGATTTATTTTCCAGATCCCGCTTGGAAGGCTGTCGGACAAACTCGGCCGGAAGCCCCTCATTATAGGTGGCCTCGTATTCATGGCCCCGGCCACGGCGCTCCTCGGCATGGTGGCAACCACGTCTCAGCTCACGGGACTCCGGTTGCTGCAGGGCGTTGCCGCTGCGGCCATCGCGGCACCGGTATTCGCAGTGGCGGCGGACATCGCCAAGGCTGGCGGCGAGGGCCGCCAGATGAGCATCATAACCATGGGCTTCGGCCTCGGAATCGCCGTTGGCCCCCTTACGGCGGGTGTGCTCGATATCTTTTCTTTTGAACTTCCCTTCCTGGTGGGGGCGATTATGTGCCTGGCCGGTGCCTGGGTCGTCATACGCTGGGTGCCCGAAACCGTCGTGCGCCGCCGGGCAAACCGCTGACAAGAAGCTGGCGCCGGCCATTACAACGCACGTAGGCCGTTGGGCTTTGGATACCCAAAGGAAGCAGTGGTATGATGAGGGTGGAAGGAGGCGTGAAGCAATAACGGTGGGATCGGAAGATCCGAGCGGCTCGGCGGACGTTAGCAGCTTGCCTGACGAGTCCTGAGATCATCAAGGGTGGTTATTATGCCGATCCGCAAAAGGGTATAAACAAGCAGCAAGCGACTAAATACATAGGGATTAACGCGCCTTCAGTAAGGAATCCCAAGGCGTATTATGAGGGCGGCAGAACAGGCTCCGCATCTTGGGACGACAATATGGGAGAAAAAATGGCTAAGAGACCGGCAACCGTGATTCAGTTCTTAGCTCCCGTGCTTGATGTAACAATCAACACCCTTCTTTCCACTGTTACGCAAGAATTGGGCAGCGGTCAAAACGAGATCATCCTTCTAATATCGACTCCAGGCGGCTCGGTCTTTCATGGGCTAAGCGCCTATAACTATTTGAAGGGTTTACCGATCCATTTAACCACACATAACTATGGCAGCGTTGACTCAATTGGCGTTGTGCTGTACTGCGCCGGGACGGAAAGATATTGTGTCCCCCAAGCGCGGTTTCTCTTGCATGGTGTTAGTGCCCAGTTTCCTCAGGCAGCGCAACTTGAAGAACCACAGCTTGAAGAACGCCTTAAAGGTTTGCGAAGCGACATTGAGAACATTTCGAAGGTCGTTGCGGCTAATGCCCAAAAGTCCCTTGAGGAAGTGGTCCAAGCGATGATTCAACGTACAACCCTGAATTCTGAAGAGGCAAAGGCGTGGGGTCTCGTTCACGAAATCCGATCCAACCTTGTACCTCATGGCGCAAAGATCGTCCAAATTCAGGCAGCCCAGCAACAAAATGATATCAAGCTGCTTTGAAAGACGTTCCGGTGCACCGCTCCGCATAATGGCGGGTACGTTGTTACTTGGGACGGCAAGGGATTGGTCCCTGTTCGGCTGGTTTCGTAAGTAGGCACGTGGCTTCGCCTGCCTGCCGCGCCGGGCTCCTTCGCGGCGCAGGCAGGGCCCCGTTACCCACCCCATCTCCACTCCGAAGAAAGCCTCCGTAAGGTATAAACCACCTGGCGGATCTTACACCGGCCGAAACGCTGTAACCAATTGATATATATGGGGCCAGAGTGTTTCGGGGCGCCTCTTGAGAGTGTCTTGCCGGGAAAAGGGACAGGTAAAGCACCGGAGCGTGGGAAATCTTTCCAAGTGAGACTGTTGCACGAAGTGCAAAATTGACATCTTTGGTGTTTTACAGGGGGTCATTTTGTATAGGTTTAGTCATTCTCGTTGATCCTCGGCCATTTTACGAAGCCGAATTTTTCCACAAAAACGCGTGCCGAAGTCGTGCAACAGACTCAAGTATTCTCCGGAAAAGATATAAGCCGTAAAGACGGGCGGGAGGGCAGGATCGCTCTCCCCTACGCCAGGCAACAGCATAGAGGGCGTAGCGGATGCTTCCGGCGCGTCGCCTGTGCCAGGATTCAGGAGTGTAGATTCCCGCTTTCGCGGGAATGACGAACGGGGGTAGGGGAATGACGAAGGGTTGGTCCGGAGAAAGGGGTCAACGTTTCTTTCGTGATGGTCAACTTGAAGGGTAGAACGTTTTTTCGTATCATCATCTCACCTTGCAGGTGAATCGCAAGCTCTTTTCGATAACCAGTATTCTACCATATCCTACAAGGCATTCCTATGCCTGACAACCAGTCCCTATCGCGGAATTAGGATCAAGGAGTTACAATCAGATATGGTCACTTCCCGGCAAAGCCGGGTAGAAGACGCCCTCCGCGATTGTGCGGCGGAAGAGGGCTTACCTCCGGCCATGGCCGACTCGTTTCAGGATCTCGGAGGTGTCCAGGAGGGCGAAGGGCGTCCGTTCTTTGAAAACGAAGTCGCCCAGTTCTCCGCCGGAATAGCCGCCGGCGTCGTAGGAGTCGTAGATGGTCTCGCCGATAATGTAGCCGATGCGTCTTGAAACCATGAAGTGGTTGTCGCTGTCTGCGCAAAGGATTTCATCCATCGTGCCTGGTTCCTTGTCTTTACCGGTTCTCACAAGGCCGAAAAAGTCCAACGCTGCGCCGAAGACTCTCCTCTCTTCGACGAGTTTTTCTCGCTCGGTTTCTCTCAGCGCTTCGGCCTTGACCCTGAGTCGTTTTCGCATCTCCGCCGCCATCGGGGTGCTTCTGCTGGGATTCATGAGCTTCGAGCCAAGGTAGCCGCAGGCAAAGTAGTGCAGACGCGCGGTAAAATCCGGCAGGCTTTCTCCGAGGGGAAACTCTGCGTGCATGAGATAATGTGTCGCCTCCTCGACGGTGTGGTTTACGTCAAGGAGTGGTACGAAGAGCGTCCTCTTCTCTTCCACGTAGAGGGAGTGGCCCTCCCTTACAAGGCCGGCCAGGAGCCTCCCATAGCCTTTTTTGTAGAAGGGGTCTCTCAGGAAATCCAGGGATTTCAGCGTGTAGGTCTCAAAGTCGTGGTTCTCTTTGTGGCCGAGGGCAAAGAGATCTTCCAGGGCTCGTACGTACGTGAGGACGGTGTCGCTGAGATCAACGTCATCCTCCCTGTTCATCCCCAGGGAGCAGATACCGAAGAAAATGCACATCGCTTCACCACCGTGTTCAAGCCAATCAAGGTAGCTCTGCATCTTTATGGCTGGCGGAGTGTTGTTGTTGAGGTAGCGCCCCGAACCGAGCGACCACCAGCCGGTCGGCGGCGCACCGCGCCTGAGCTTTCGCATGTACACGCTTTCGCTGTTTTGGAAGAGCAAGAGGGGCACGATACCTGCTTTTTCCAATGCCGCGGGAAGGTGGGGCTCTGCGAGGTGCAGGTCGCCGACCAGTGCAAGAACCGGTTGGCCGGGATGGTGGCTGGCTATATGCAGAATCTTCGCGGCCATAAAGCGGTCTCTGTTTGAGAGGTTGCCCTCCTTGTTCAAGCCGTGAACAGCAAGCCCTTTTTCGCCGGCGTACTTCAGGATCGGATCGTAGTTGTAGAAATTAAAGCCCCAGTGCTTGAAGTAGTTGATTTCTTCCAGGAAATCCTGCGCCTCCAATTCCGAATTCACGTATTTCCGGAGGGCGCCGTCGTGATTGGCGGATACCATTTCCAGGAGAAGAACCGGCCGCTCCTCCATTGAAACCAGCCCTTTGACCAACTTCAGGTAGGCTTTCTGTGCCTGGTCCAGAGTGTGGAAATCGCCCACCACGGTGATCGTCTCCCCAGCGCAGGTCTCCAGGAACTTTCCCGCCTCGATTCTACGCGCGCCCCGTCGTTCCAGCTCGTCGGAATAGGAGCGGTAGTAGGCTTCGAGTTCATCGTCGCCGGGCCCCTGGAACTCCCTTATCTGCCTTTTTACGGATTCAAGGAGGCGGGCGTTGAAGGCGTAACCTGCGTGAAGCATGATCTCCTCCACTTCACACAACAGGATACCATAGTGTTCTTAGAAGTATTTTCTCCGAACCCTGCTCCGGCGAGTAGGAGCAGTACCCTGCCACGAATTGTTATTGATCGATTCGGGGTTGTAAGAGCTTCACCGCATACAAAGGAATATCGTCACCTCTTTGCCCATCGGACTAACCTTGCTTGGCCGCTCCTAATCCCGCAATCCCGGAGTCCCGTAGAATTCAGGCGTAGGATTCCGCCTTGCCGGTGTCCCGGATGATGCGGCCGTCGCGGAGTTCCACGGTGCGGCTTGCGCGGTTGGCGAGGGCCATGTCGTGCGTGACGACGATTATGGTGTGGCCCTGTTCCCACAACTCTTTGAAGAGGCTCATGATGTCGCCGCCGGCCGTGGTGTCCAGGTTGCCGGTGGGTTCGTCGGCAAGAACGATGTCCGGTTTCATGGCGAGGGCGCGGGCGATGGCGACGCGTTGCATCTGTCCTCCGGAAAGCTCCGTTGGCTTGTGATCCATGCGGTCGGCAAGGCCGACTCGCCCCATAAGCTCCTTGATTCTCTCCTTGCGCTCTTTCATGGATACCCCGCCGAAAAGCATGGGCATCTCCACGTTTTCAAAGGCACTGATCTGCGGAAGGAGGTTGAAGTTCTGGAAGACGAAGCCGATACGGCGGTTTCGCACGTCGGCGAGGCGGTCGGCGCCGAGGCCCGAAACGGCTTCACCGGAAAGGTGGTATGAGCCGGAGGTGGCCGTGTCCAGGCACCCCAGAAGGTTCATAAGGGTTGACTTCCCCGATCCGGAAGGCCCTACTATCGCGACAAATTCGCCCTGCCCGACTACGAGGTCGATCTCTATTAAGGCGGGTATCTTGATGTCGCCTTTGTGGTAGACCTTGGAGATAGCTTCCATTCGAATGATATCGTCGCTGGAAGTTAAGGGCTCCTTTCCATTCTTTCTTAACAGCGGCCAGTTCATTTCAAACTCCGTTGAATTCGCCTTGCTACTCGTATCTCAATGTCGCGGCCGGGTCCACGCTCGCCGCCCGTCGCGCGGGGAAGTAGCCCGCGAGCAGGCCTACGACGCCCAAGATTAACGCGGTGGCCACTCCGATGGGCAGTGAGAGCGTAGGCTTGCCCAGGAACTTGAGGGCTTCGTTGCTCCCCGTCGGAATCAGGCCCACCAGCAGGACGAGGATGACCGATATGATCAGTCCGATTATGCCGCCCAGAAAGGTATAGATGATGCCTTGAAGAACGAAGGGGCCGGTAATCCAGGAGCGCCTGGCCCCCATGGCCATCTGAATGCCGATCTCGCGCGTCTTTTCCTTGACCACGGCGTACATGATGTTTGCGACGCCTATGCCTCCTATGAGCAGCGTCAGCGCGCCGATGATGCCCAGGAAGAGTTCGACGCCCAGGCTCATATTGTTCATTATATCGGAGGATTTTACCGTGTTCCAGACGCCGAAAACCTTCGGATCCTTGGGGTCGAAACGATACTTGGCGGCGAGTATCTCTTTGAAGCGGGCGAGGGCGGCGGTCATCTCACGAGGATCTTTGACTTTAAGGACGAAGTTAGTGATCTTCCGCCTGCCGAACTGTCCCACGAAGGTGGTGATTGGAATGACCGCGTGGGCGTTTTCCATACCCGCGTAGTTGCCCATCTGGAGCTTGGGTTTCATTACGCCTATCACAAAGTATGGAGAGTCGTTCAGGAGGAGCTTCTCGCCGACGGGGTCCTTTTTGCCGAAGATCTCTTCGGCGAGCTTGTTGCCGAGGAAAATCACCCGCCGTTTCTCCCGTTCGTCTATGGGATCGATGAATCGTCCTCCGGCCTGGGCGATGTTGTTGCGCATGGTTCCATACTCCCAGTTAGTGCCGATGACGTCGTGGCCCGCAACGGTCTTTTTTCCGTAGGTGAAGATGGCGCCCCAGTTGTGCATCTCTCCCAGCAGGCTTACGTTGGCGGGAATACGCCGCCTGACGAAGTTCACGTCGTCGACTACGGGTCGTATGAGACGACCGGCCGGGAGGCCTTGCCAGGGCTTGGACGTTTCACCCGGCCAGATAATGGCCAGGTTTTCGCCCATCCCGCGCCGGCCCTTCATGAACTGGTTCCTGAGCCCCTGTCCGAAGGCCAGGAGCAGGAGGATGGCCACGGTGCCCCAGGCGATGGCGGCCACGGTGAGGACGGCGCGCTTCTTTTGAAGCATGGAGCTTCTCAGGAAGAGTTGAAATATCAATTTAATTCTCATCTTCTATCACCCAAATTCCGCGATTGAAACGCCCACGCCTTCGAATCGCGAGTACTTCTCCCGGGGAAAGAAGCATCTCCCGGAACGGGGATGGCCAGTCTCTCCCCGTCCCACCTGTCTGCGTGCTGGCGAGAACCGGCCGAACAGGCAGGCGGGCAAAGCCCGTTGGCCCCGCTCCACTCCTGGCGCCTTCTTGACCTTCGGCCCGAAGTCCCCCAATCCCTTGATGAGTAAAACGCTGTTTTCCCGGACAGCCGGCCTGTTGGGCCTTCCGTGGCTATGCGCATCAACCGTCGCGGGATCGGGGTGTTCCGTGGTTCTTGCATTTATAGCTTCATCGCAACGACGGGATCCAGGTTGGCGGCGTCCTTCGCCGGAAAGTACCCGGAGAGGAGACCCACGAGGCCCAGTGCGCCCGCGGTCAAAAGCGCCACCATCGGAGAGACCACCGGGTTTCCCACGTACTGCGTCAACCCGAAGCTGGGAAAGACGGAGCAGATGCCGTAGGCGATGACAAGACCGATCGCGCCGCCGGAGGCCGTCAGGAGCAGGGTTTCCATCAGGAATTGGCGCAGGATGTAGCCCTTGTGCGCGCCGAGGGCCATCTTGATACCGATCTCGCGGGTCCGCTCCTCGACCACTACGTTCATTATATTGGAGACTCCTATACCACCGACTACGAGAGTCAGGGAGCCGACGATTCCCAGAAAGAGCTGAAAGGCCAGCATGAAGGTGTTCATAAAGGTGAACATTTTCGTGGTGTCCCAAACCATGAGAGCCTGGGTGTCCTTCGGCGAAAACTGCAGCCGCCTGGACAGGATGTTTCTCACCTGCGCGGTGAGCGCTTTGTTCATCGAAGGCTTTTTCGCCTTGTAGATCATGTCGTTGAAGTACTTCCGGCCCGTGATGGCGCGGAAGGTCGTGGATGGGATGAAGGCTTTGTCTTTGTCGCGACCGCTGTAACTTGAATCCTGGTCCTTGGGCTTTAGGACGCCTATCACCAGGAAGGGCGAGTTGCCGAGCATGAAAGTCTTGCCCACGGGGTTTCCGTTGCCCAGGAATTCTTTGGCGAAGTCATTCCCCAGAAACGCTACGCGTCGACGGTCGGCCATGTCGATGGGGTCAATGAACCGGCCGCCTTCCCGCGGGATCAGGTTCCGCATAATCCCGAAAACCGGCGATACGCCGGACACGCTTACCACCATGGTTTTCTCGCCGTGGTGGACCCTGAAGCCGGTGGAGTACTCACTCGAAATGGCGGTGAGTCCCGTGGCCTGCTTCCTGATGGCTTCTATGTCCTCCTCCGTCGCCCTGATCCTGCGGCCCTTGCCGAGGCCTTGGTAGGGAAGGGATGTCCGGGAGGGCCAGACGATCACGATGCGATCGCCGAGTCCCGCGATGCTCTTGATCAACTGCTTGTGAAGACCCTGGCCGAAGGCGAGGAGCAGACAGACGGCCACGGTGCCCCACACTATCCCGAAGGTGGTGAGGAAAGTGCGGAGCTTCTGGCTCCTGAGATTCCTGTTAAGCTGCCTGATGGTTTCAAAGGCGCCTGCCACGAACCTGTCCTCCGCAGAAAGTATGTTCGGGGCGAAACCGGCCTCTACAACTCTTCGTGACCTTTTGGAGCGCTTCCCGGCTCAACTTATCTCTTTTGGCGGAAGCTCGACGACCTTATCGCCCTCCTTCAGGCCCGAGAGAATTTCCACGTTGAGCCCGTCGGAGAGACCCAGCTTTACGTCGACCTTGCGTGTTTTGGCCTTCGAGGTGGCGCCAGGCACATCCACGTAGGCTTTCTTCCCCCCTTTTTCGAAGTGAACCAGCCGCTCCGGGATGGTTAAGACGTTCTTCTCCTCCTTGATAACGACTTCGGCGTTAGCCGAATAACCGGCCCTCAACGTTATTTTTTGGCCGGGGTTAAGCTCGATTTCGATATTAAAGAGGGTCGCCCCCTCTGCTTTTTCGGCTTCGGGGGCGATACGGGAGACGTGGCCGGTCACAATATCCGAAGGCAACGCCCCCACTTTGATGCGGGCCGGGAGGCCGACCTTCATCTTGCCCACATCGATCTCATCCACCGTGCCCTTGAAGATGAGGTCGTTCATACGGGCGATGGATGCGAGCTGGGTTCCAGCCTGGTAAGCAGTCAGCGGGACAACGGGGTCGCCTGGGTCGACGGAACGGCTGAGAATTGTGCCGGCGGCGGGGGCGCGGATTACCGTTTCCATAGCGGCGCCTCCACCGGACACCCTGCCCTTGATGGTCAACTCGCGGTTTTGGCGCGCCTTGTCCAGGGCGACCCCGGCCAGTTCGTACCGTTCGCGATACAGGCCGAGGTCTTCACTGGAAACGATCCCCTGGGAGTAGAGCTTGCGGTACCTTTGGTAATCAGCATCGGTCTTCTTGAATGATGCCTTCGCGGAGTCCAGGGTCCTGTCGACCTCGATGAGCTGGGAGGGAGTAGGATCCGGAGCGATTTCGAAGAGAGCGTCGCCGGCCTTTACCTTGTCGCCGACGTTGACGACGCAGCGCTTCACGATGCCCGATATCTTTGACTTTACCTGGAATTTCAGGCGGGGTTCTATCTGGCCTACCGCCAGGGCCTTCTCGGTTATTTCTCCACGTTTAACCTCGATCAGCTTGATCTTGTCACCCTTCGAGTTTCGATGGCGGATTACGGAGTATATCGACGCGGCTATGATGCCGACAACTACAAGGATGATAAATATCTTAAAGAGTTTGGCCATAAAGAATCCTCCCCGCATGAGCGCCGCCTTTCAGCACTCCTCAATTGCGATACGAAAATATCCGGCTAAAGTTTCTTTTAACGCTCGGCGGGGAAGCTACACCCTTGCCTACAACGCGCTGTTCAGGCACACGAGCCTGCCCTACCCGAATGGGGTGAAGGCCACCTACCAGTACGACGCCGCTTCCCGATTGACGGTATTGCTGAACCTCGAAACCGGCGCCTTTGATACCTACTGACCTAAATCCACCACCTAAACCGGGGTTCGCCTGCCTACCGCGTTACGTGCAAGCGCAGCCCGTCTGCGCCTGCCTGCGCGGGCGGGTCTTGCCACGCCTTTCCAGAGAGGCCAACGCTGTCATGCGAAGCCCGCCGACCGCACCCGAAGGGACGGGGCCATGCCTTATTCCGGGGTAGGTTCCAGCACCTGAACCATCCTAGCCGCCCTCGATCCTCGGTTAGATGGCGGATTCAGGTCCATGCCTCGCTCAATCGCAGTAGCACCAAGACTCTTCACCCCACCACCACCACTTCAGATCGTTGCAACCCATCTTGACCCTTGCCAAATCTTCAAAAGTATGTTCTCATTATCCGCCGGGGGTTTCCTTGCGATCCTCATCGAATGAGAGGGCTCCGGCGAAAGGTGCGCGATAGGTTCTTCAGGGGTGAGTTTTAAATGTTGCAACAATCGATTTTTATCACCGGCCGGGATTAGCGGTTTCGCGCAGAATGTTTTTTGCCCCACTTCGGGGATTCCTTTGGGAGGCCAAGGCTATGAGTTCAGGCCATTCTTACCGGCGACAATGGGCATACAAGGCAGCCGCCGTTCTTCTATCGGTATCGGCCCTGGTGGCTATCGCAAGCTGTTCCTCCCTTAGGGAACACATTGCCATGAAGGACGCCGCCAAGGCTTACAAGAGCCAGAAGTTCACCCTGGCGGCCAAGGATTTCGAAACGGCGCTGGCCATCAATCCCAACCGCGCCGAGAATTGGAAGTACCTCGGCTACACTTACTGGAGCCTCGTTGAGCCGGGCTCCAAGCAACCGATTGACCAGCAGTACACCGACAAGGCCCTCGCGGCCTTCCAGAAGTATCTCAGCATGGTGGGCAAAGACGACAAGGTCCAGAACTATATGATCAACCTTTATATTAGCCAGAACCGACTTGACCAGGGAATTAAGTTCTATGAAGCACAGTTGGAGATATACCCAAAAGACGTTCGTATCATGCAGACCCTCTCCACCATGTACGCCAAGGAGAACAATTTCCCAAAGGCCCTCGAATACTCGGTTATGAAGGCAAAAGAGAAGCCCGGGGATATTTCCGGGTGGCTGTTCATCGGCGCTCTTTGCTGGAACCGTTCCTACAATGCCGTTGACCCCGACGAAGAGCGCGGCAGTATTTCGGACCAGGGTATTGCCGCACTCAAGAGAGCCATCGCCATCAACACAAACAACTTCAACGCTCACCTCTTCCTGAACCTGCTCTACCGCCAGAAATCCATACTGGCTAAAAATGCCGCGGGCAAGGAGAGAAACCGGAGTAAGAAGAGAGCGCTCCTTGCCAAGTCGGACGATTTTCTCAATATGGCTAACCAGGAGAGAGACACGGCCATCGCGATTCGCCATGGTAACGGCTCCTCCGGTCCATCCAACCGGAAACCGGGCGCCGTAACCTCGCCTGCATCGGATAACAACTAAGGAGGTGCGCCGTGTTTGAAGAATCGTTGGTCGAAACAAAACGCGCAAAGCCCTCCAAGGTTAAGGTGTACAGCCTTCCCGCCGCAATTCTGTTCCACGTTGTACTTATTGCGGTTTTGCTCGTTTACTCCGTATACGCCAAAAACGTATTGGTGCCTCCACCTATAGTGGTGACCTTTTTCACCTCGGCGCCGCCGCCGCCGCCGCCGCCGCCGCCGCCACCCCCTCCGGCGCCTAAACACCATGTTGCCGTGGTGCCCCACCCGGTGAACCCCCACAACCTCATAGCACCCACGATTATTCCCAACAAGATCCCACCGCCGGAACCCAAGGCCCCTAGTGGAGGCGGAGGCGTTATTGGGGGCGTTATTGGGGGCGTCAAAGGCGGCGTTCTCGGTGGTATCCTCGGGGGCGCTCCGCCCAAGCGGAAGATTTTTTCCATGGGGTCCATCAAGAAACCCCGGGCTCTTTACAGTCCTAAACCCATTTATCCTCCAGCGGCCCAGGCAATGGGGCTCTCGGGCAGAGTGGTTGTCGAGATCGTCATCAACCAAGATGGCAGGGTCGTGAAAGCAAGGATCCTTCAGTCCAACAATCCCATCTTCAACCAAGCGGCCCTGAGGGCGGTCAGGAAGTGGAGGTACTCTCCTCCAATCTCTCAGGCGGGTCAGAAAGTTGCGGTGTATTGGGATATCGTAATCACGTTTGCAGGCAACCGTTAGGCGAAATCGCGGCCGGTTTAAGTCAGAAAGGAGTCCAGGCAATGAGTTTTAACCTCTTAGACATGTGGAGCCACATGGGATGGATGGCCAAGGGAATAGTTTTCGTTCTTTTGATTATGAACCTCCTATCCCTCTGGGTTTTCATCGATCGTTTCATCCTGTTCCGTTTGGCGAAGAAGCAGTCTCTTCAGTTCATTTCAAAGGTTGGAAACCTGCTCAAGAAAAACAAGCTTGACGACTGCATAGCGCTCGCCAAGAAGTTCAAGGCCAGTCACCTTGCAAAGGTTTTCTCCGCCGCTCTCCTTGAGTTCAAGGTGGAAAATGCCTCGGACGCCGACTACAACGTTATAGAATCTTCTAAGCGCGCCATAGAACGCGTTACAGCCAAGACCGCTGCGGAGATGAAGCGTGGGCTTGGATCACTGGCTACAATAGGCGCCACAGCCCCGTTCGTAGGCCTGCTCGGTACGGTCATGGGCATCATCAACGCTTTTGCCAGCATGTCCACCGCCGGTTCCGGCGGCCTCACGGCCGTATCCGCCGGCATTGCCGAGGCCTTGATCACGACGGCGGCAGGCCTCTTCGTGGCAATCCCGGCCGTTTGGTTCTACAACTACTTCGCTACCAAGGCCGACATGATCACCATAGAGATGAGCAATGCCTCCTCCGAGCTGGTAGACCACTTTGTGAAGATCACGGGCATTGAAGAAAAGTAACTCCGGGAGGTTGCAATGGGAATGCACGTAGGCGGCAGCACAAAGACTGTGAAGACGGACATTAACGTCACGCCGTTCTGTGATATTTGCCTCGTCCTTCTTATCATCTTCATGGTTGTCACTCCCATGCTCCAGAAAGGGATACACGTCCAACTGCCCAAGGCTTTGAACCCGGTAACTCAGCCCGACAGTAAGAGCAACCTGACCATAACCATTCAGGCTGACGGCAAGGTGTGGTACGGCCCCAAATGGATACCGAGCGACGTCCTCAGGGAAAAGCTCCAGGAAGCCTACGCCCGCAATCCAACGCGCGACGTATACATCAAGGGCGATGAACACCTTGAGTTCAAAGCCGTAAAGAGTGTCCTTCGGGTGGTGCGGTCGGTGGGTTTCAAACAGGTCGGGCTAGTTGCCCAGCACGTCGACGCCAGCGGCAACCCCGTTACCGGCAATGCCAACGCGTAGAGGAGACAGACCATGGCAATGAGTTCGCCCAGCGGCCAAGGAATAATGTCGGATCCGAACATCACGCCCCTTGTCGACGTTCTCCTCGTGCTCCTGATCATCTTCATGATCATCACTCCGATCATCCAGAAGGGGTTTTACACGCAGGTGCCTCCAAAGGCGCCGCCAACTACCACGCCAACCGCCCAAACCAACGTAATCGTCCTGCAGATGTCGGCTAATGGTGCCATGGCAATAAACAAGCAGCCCGTAACAATGCAGGCTCTCGGCGATCGCCTTGGCGCTATCTATGCTACCAGAGCGGACAAGGTGCTCTTCGTCGATGCCGATGACAACGTTATTTATGGTAGGGTCGTCAAGGCACTCGATATCGCCCATGGACCGGGGAAGGTTAAGACGATCGGTTTCGTGGTAAACTGAGGGACGCAGTGTTAGGACCATTAAACAAGGTTGAACCCTGTTTAGGGTTTTGATGCGATGAGATTTCATTTGAAGTGGAGAGCCGTGGTTTTTTTGTTGCCCACGGCTTTTGCTTGTTCGCCGGGAGATACAATCAAATAGAAATGCCGACACAGCGTGTAAATCGTTTTGAGCAACTTTCTCTGAAGGAGGCCTCATGAACAAGTTCATCTTCTACTACCTGCCCATCATCGTTGCGGTGGCAGCACTTCTATACGCGTGGCTCAGGGCTGCCTGGGTCAAGCGCCAGGATCAGGGCAACAAACGAATCAGGATGATCGGCAAGTGGATCGCCGACGGCGCCATGGCCTTTCTCTCTCGGGAGTACCGCGTACTCGCCGTCTTCGTCGTAGCCGTCGGCATCCTGCTGGGCGTATCCAACTACTACTACGCCGAGAACACCAACGCCTTCGTGGCGCTCTCCTTCGTCCTGGGAGCGGTATGCTCCGGGCTCGCCGGCTACTTCGGCATGAAAACGGCGACCATGGCCAACTATCGTGCCACCAACGCGGCTCGCAAGGGTCTCAACGACGCGCTGAAGGTCGCCTTCACCGGCGGAAGCGTGATGGGACTCAGCGTGGTCGGGCTTGCCCTCCTGGGCCTCGGCTCCCTCTTCTTGCTCTACACCGTTATCTATCCCGCCGCCATGACCAACCAGGCCGCAATGACCCTCGTGGTGAATATCCTGGCCGGGTTCTCCATGGGTGCTTCCTCCATCGCCCTCTTCGCCCGCGTGGGCGGGGGAATATATACCAAGGCCGCCGACGTGGGCGCCGACCTGGTCGGCAAGCTTGAAGCCGGCATCCCCGAAGACCACCCCCTGAACCCCGCAACCATCGCAGACAACGTTGGCGACAACGTGGGCGACGTCGCCGGGATGGGCGCCGACCTCTTCGAGTCTTACGTCGGGGCCATCGTCTCCTCCATGATCCTCGGAATCGCCTGGATCAAGGGCCTTGAAGCCCTTCATGCGGGTACGGGCATGCACGCCGTCTACCTGCCCATCATGGTGTGCGTGATCGGCATTGTCTGCTCCATCATCGGCTTCTTCTTCGTCAGGACCAAGGAGGGCGGCAACCCTCAGGCGGGCTTGAACCGAGGCACCTTCGGCGCGGGCATCCTCATGCTCATCTTCACGATCCTTGCCATCAGGTGGCTCATCCCGGCGGGCGACGTGGAAGTTAAGAGTCTCATTACAGGCAACCTGACAACCTACCACTGGTGGGGTCTCGCGGTCGCGGTAATCGCGGGCCTGCTCGCCGGGATCGCCGTCGGCCTTCTCACCGAGTTCTACACCGCGACCTTCAAATCACCCGTTGCTCGAATCGTCGAGGCATCCAAGACGGGCGCCGCAACAACCGTCCTCCAGGGAATCGCGGTGGGTATGAACTCAACCACCTGGCCTATCCTGGCCATCTGCGTAGCCATCATTCTGGCGTACCGTTACGCGGGTCTCTACGGTATCGCCTTGGCGGCGGTTGGAATGCTGAGCACCACGGGCATACAGCTCGCCACCGACGCCTACGGTCCCATCGCCGACAACGCCGGCGGCGTGGCCGAAATGGCGGGTCTGGGACGCGATGTCCGCGCGCGCACCGACAAGCTCGATGCCGTGGGCAACACCACCGCCGCCATCGGTAAGGGCTTCGCCATCAGTTCGGCCGCCCTGACCGCCTTGGCGCTAATCGCGGCCTACATGACCCAGATGCACGGAAAAGTCCACATCGACGCCGCCAATCCTTACGTCCTGGTGGGGCTTCTCATCGGTTGTATGCTTCCCTTCCGCTTCTCCGCCATGGCCATCGTGGCGGTGAGCAAGGCCGCCCAGGACATGATCCAGGAGGTGCGCCGCCAGTTCCGTGAGATCCCCGAACTCAAACCCGCCCTCCTCGCCGCCCAGCGGGCCGAAAGCGAAGACCGGGAACCCACCGAGGAAGAGCAAGCCGTCATCGATTCCGCGGACGGCAAGGCCGACTACAATCGGTGTATCGACATCTCCACCGCGGCAGCCCTCAAAAAGATGATCGCCCCCGGTCTTATGGCCCTCGTCGTGCCAATTGTCATCGGCCTCATTTCCGTGAATATGCTCGGCGGGCTTCTCATCGGCGTTACTATCTCCGGCGTCTGCATGGCCATCTTCCAGGCCAACGCGGGCGCGGCTTGGGACAACTCCAAGAAACAGGTCAAGGAGGAAGGCCACAAGATTCACAAGGAAGGCTACAACGACATGTACACGGCCACCGTTACCTGCGATACCATCGGAGACCCCTTCAAGGACACGTCAGGTCCTTCACTGAACATCCTCATCAAGCTCATGAGCGTGGTATCGCTGATTCTCGCACCAATTTTCTACGCCATCCACTTCGGTTGATAAGCAACGAAGTTGGTTTCAAAGGGGCGCCCGGATCAAACCGGGCGCCTTTTTTCTTAAGGTATGCAACAGTGGTAGTGATAAGGAACCCTGTTTGTTCTGATACGCACAGCTACAGCGGCAGGACTGGATCCGCCGCCTAACCGGGGACCGAGGGCGACCATCTCATTCGATTTCTAAGCCAACTATGTAATGACAGCCAACCCTGAAGATGGTGAAAGTTTCATTGTACACTGCCAAGGGCTTGCGCACGAAGTGCGCCTTCCGGGCGAAGCCCGGTAAGTCCGGTTATTAGTACCAGGCCTGCCGACCGACCGAAGGGAGGGAGAAAGGCGCGTTCCGCGCGGATTGGGCCTCAGCCGGGAAGCTGAGGCGTGTCACGGAACGAGAATAACCCTTCCCTTCTCAACACGCCGCGTCCAACGCAGATCGTCGAGGTATTCGAGCAGCGGCACGGCGTACTTACGGGTTATGGCCAGCAACTCCTTGAACTCCGGAACGGTTATAACCTCTCCCTTTTCAGCTTTCCATGTTGAGAGATTGTTGCGAAGCCTTTCAAGAACGGCGGCGGCCATAAAGAAGTCTCCGCCGAAACGAAGGATGTCTCCATTTTCCACTATGAGAGGCAGTACGGTGCGAACCGCTTTCCCGACCTCCGCCTCCAGTTCCTTTCCGCTCATGACGGGCGAAACACCTTTCTTCAGGAGCATTTCGGCCTTCGCCCACGCTTCCTTCTGCGCGGGATTCAGAGTTACGCGGTGGCCCGCCGGTCTCAGCTTGTCATCCTTGCACTCGATCTTGCCCAACTTCTCCAGGGCTTTGATGAGGGCTGCTCCCCTGCCGCCATCCAGAACGCGTCTCCAGCGAACCGTTAGTTCCTGTTTTGCCACCCACGAGAGCAGCGCCCCTCCCTCCGTGCGCCCCTTCAACCACAACAGCGCTCTTTCCATCCAGCCCTCCGCCTCGGAGGCTTCGAGCCACCACGCGCCACCTCCCCATAAAACCAACACGCCCCTCTCAACTCCGTCCGCGGCAATTTCGGAGAGAGCTTCTGCCGTCAGCCCCATCCGGCTCGAAATATCCTCCGGCAAGAGACCCGCGGGACCGGCTTCGAGCAAGAGCGCCCTCAACACATCGTTCCCGGCGAGCGCCCCGGCTATAGCCCCGCCCCTGGGCCTGAGCCAGCGCGCCCTCCTCTTTGCCGGAAAGCAAACCTCGCCGCCGGCTACGGTCCGCGCCGGAGAGGGCATGCGCAGTATGAACCTGTCCCCCGGCCAAGCCATTACCGGGACCGCCGTCCTTATCTGGACCAGGCCCTCTTCTCCGGCTTCCAGGGCTTTTGCACCATTAAGGTGGAGATGGGCTTCGACCTCCTGCGTATGGACGTGAAGAACGGAAACCGATCCCGTCTTAATCGGTTGTCGCGCCGACTCCAATACCTTGAGCTTTGCGTAGAGAAGTCTCGTGGGCCACAGGGCGCCGGGTCTTCCCGCCATGTTTCCCCGCTCGACTTCCTCGCGCCTGAGCCCTTGCAGGTTCACCGCGACGCGTTGTCCGGCCGTGACGTCTTCAACGGTTTTTCCAAAGACCTGCAAGCCCCTCACCCTTGTCTTACGCGCTCCCGGAAAGAGTTCTACCATTTCGCCAACCGCGACCCTTCCGTCGAGGCACGTACCGGTGATCACCGTCCCGAAACCCTTAACCGAAAAGACCCTGTCAACCGGGAGCCTGAAGGGTCGGCCGGTCCGCGGAGGAGGACACTCCAAGGCATGCTGCTGAAGAGCATCAATCAAGGCAGGCAGGCCCTCCCCCGTCCTGGCGCTCACTGGAATCACCCGCATGTTACCCATGCCCCTCGATTCGAGGAATTCGGCCACCTCAACCCGGGCGAACGCCAGTGTTTCTTCGTCCACCAGGTCTACCTTGTTCAGGGCCACCACGCCACGTTTGATCCCAAGAAGCGCCAGGATGTCCACGTGCTCTTTAGTCTGGGGCATGACCGACTCGTCGGCCGCAATGACAATGAGGGCAAGGTCTATACCGGTAGCGCCGGCCAGCATGTTCTTGATGAAGCGTTCGTGGCCGGGGAGGTCCACAAAATGAAGGTGGAGGGCGGGCAGAACCATCTCGGCGAAACCTATATCCATGGTTATGCCGCGGCGCTTCTCCTCCTCCCAGCGGTCCGCATCCGTCCCCGTCAGAGCCTTTACCAGGAGCGTCTTGCCGTGGTCCACGTGCCCCGCCGTTCCAACCACCACGTTTTTCATGCGGAAACTCCCGTTTTTACCGAAAAGAAGGCCAGCCCCGTATCGCCGTACCTGTAACTACGACCATGGTGAAACCCGACCGGACACTCCGGTCTTCTCTTCACGTGGTGTTCCACGATCAGGAGGCCGTCGCTGCTCCAGTTAAAAAAGCCGGCCATTGATGAGAGTGTAAAGGGCCAACCCTTATCCGCGTAGGGCGGATCGCAGTAGACCAGGTCCACGGATTGCACTTCCGCCTTGAAAAGGCTGCCGGCTTTTTCTACGCTCGTCGCGTAGATTCCGGCTCGGCGAGAGAACCCCAAGGCCTCTATGTTTCGCCTGATGGCCGAAAGAGCCCGACTCTCCTTCTCCACGAAAATTGCGCTGCGCGCGCCCCTGCTCAGGGCCTCAATTCCAACGGCGCCCGTTCCGGCGTAGAGGTCAACAAAGGAAGAGCCGGCTACCTGATCTGCCAATATGTCGAAGAGGGCCTCACGGACTTTCTCAGGGCTGGGCCTTGTACTCATTCCCGGCGGCGCGTGAAGCCTTCTTCCCTTGAATTGACCTCCAACTATTTTCACGTTGACACCAACCCTTTCAACGTCTATTATACCGTAATGTAGAAATCGCAGGGAAGCAAAATGGGCATGGTCGAAAAAGGAGAGATTAGATGGCAAGCGTAAACAAGGTTATTCTGGTCGGCAACCTGGGGCGTGACCCCGAATTGAAGTACACGCCCAGCGGCGCCGCGGTAGTCAACTTCACACTGGCAACGAACGACAAGTGGAAAGACAAAGAGGGCAACAAGCAGGAACATACCGAATGGCACCGCATCGTAGCCTGGAACAAGCTTGCCGAGATCTGCGGTGAGTATCTCCACAAGGGCCGCCAGGTTTACATCGAAGGAAGCATTCGTTCGAGAACCTACAAGGACAGGGAAGGTCGGGACAAAACCGTAACGGAGATTCGAGCCGGCAACATGGTCATGCTCGGTCGGGGTGGTGATTCTTTATCAAACTCCTCCCGGGACGGCGACCCCGGTCCAGCTCCGTCGGAGGGCGCCTCCGAGAACTCCGCCGAATACGACGACGACATTCCTTTCTAGCTTGGCCGGAGCCTCACCTTGCTTCCCCTACTCGACTCCTTCGGTTTCCTTGGGCGTGAGCCGCTATGGCCCCTTTATTTTTTGCTTGCAGCCATGGCAATGGCCAAGTACCTCGTGCCCTTCTTGCCCGGAGACACCCTCATGCTCGTCTCGCTCTTTTTCATCGGCGTCAAGGAGGGAAGCTGGATAGGAGCCATGGTCGCCATAGCCCTGGGCGGCGCCGCCGGGGCCATCGCCGCCTTCTACTGGGGCTACAGCGCCAAGTGGCTGCGCGGCCCAAAGTCCGTTCGCAGGGTAATTACCTCGGTGCAACCCATACTCAAGCGCTGGGGGTGGTGGCCGCTCTTATTCAATCGCTTTATCCCCTATGTTCGCCCCTTTCTCTTCCCCGCGGCGGGACTTCTAAAGATGCCAAGGAAACCGGTCTTCGCCAGCGCGCTGGCGGGGAACTTCTTGTTCGGCGTCGTTTTGGCGGGCATAGGGTACGGAGCGGGAAGACACTACGCGCGCCTGACCACGCTCTATCATCTCTACCAGTATTGGCTAGGCGCCCTCTTCCTGCTCCTGGTGCTGTTCCTGGGAAGCTACCTTTTTTTCAGGAAAAGAAACAAAACGAAGGATGTCAAGGAACCTCAACACTGAACCGCGCCGGGAACGGGCAACCTCAACGGGAACGGTTTTCCTTTCGATCGGAAACGAGGTCGAACTTGGCGGGCCGGGGAAGCGACATCTCTTCAAAACGCATGGTCTCCGGGAAATCAAAGCGCTCCCGGTTATCGTTAATGAAGCGCAGAACCTCCGGTGAGACCCTGACCATACCCTGGCGGAGAGATGGGTTCCCCTCGACCGCGTGGGCAACCTGCTGCGTAATGCGCCAAGGCGCTGCTATTCGTCCCCTTCCGTCGCAGCACGGGCAGGTCCCCGTCATTATTCTCTCAAGGTTCCTGTGGCTGCGTTTCCTGGTCATCTGCACCAAGCCGAAGGCGCTGATGTTCAGGATGCACGTCTTGGAGCGATCGAGGCTGAACAGTCGGCTCAGCTTCTCAAAGAGGGCTTCCCGGTGTGCTTTCTTAGTCATGTCGATAAAATCGATGATGATGATGCCGCCCAATCCCCTGAGGCGAATTTGTCTTGTTATTTCCTCTGCCGCTTCCATATTTATACTGAAGGCCGTTTCTTCCAACGACCGTTTTTCCGCGTAACGACCCGAATTAACGTCAATAGCCACGAGCGCCTCCGTGGACTGGATGACGATGCAACCACCCGAAGCCAGCCAAACACGCGGTCTCAAGGCCTTTTCCAGTTCTTCGCCCACACCGTACCGTTCGAAGAGAGAGCGTCGGCGATCACTCCGTAGCATAACCCGTTCTTCGCCCACCTTGGAGGAAACTATAGCCTCCCTGCACCTGGCGGCTATGGCCGGTCGATCGGTAACGACCACTCCGTCTCCCTTTAGCAGGATTTCACGCATGGTCCAGTCGATAAGATCCGCCTCCTGGTGGATCAACTCCGGTGCTTGGCAACTTCGACTTCTAAGACGAATCAGCGACCATAGTTCGAGAAGCTCCTGCATCTCGGAGAGTAGTTCCGCTTCGGGGACCCCTTTTGCGGAGGTTCTCAGGATAACGCCCTCACCACACACCCTCACGAGAGAATGGGCTACGGCCTTCAACCGCGCCCTCTCCTTACCGTCGATCTTGCGGGAAACACCCGTATGTTGGACGTAGGGTAGAAGAATGACGTACTTTCCGGGCAGAGATATCTGCGACGAAAGCCTGGGACCCTTGGCTCCAAGAGACTCCTTTGCAACCTGCACGAGAATGTTGTCCCCCTCCCGCAGGCTGCTTATTTTCCTGGCAGCGCCCCCGCCCCGGCTCCCCCTGTCGGCGGCTTCGGTGGGACCTATGTCGCTCTCGCAGAGAAAGCCGTCACGGTCCATGCCGATATCCACGAAAGCGCTTTGAACGCCCGCCATGATACGCTTGATCTTACCCACGTACAGGTTGCCGACCAGACCGTCCAGGTGCAAAGGCTCCTGGCGGTACTCCACCAACCTGCCCTCCTCCATGAGGGCTACCTCGGTCTGCCACGAATTTCGGGTGATAAGAACTTCCTGCTTCACTTCCCTCGCCATAGAACCCTGGCCCCCACCCGGGGCCTCCACGCAATTGTACTCCCTTACCAATAAAAGGAGAAATTGCGCACTGGTTGTGAGCCTGTTGCATGAATAAAAATTGGCCGTTTCAGCAATTTTCCGCGAGTCTTTTTCTATGGGTTGATGCTGTTTCGTCTAACCTCGACCATTCTACGAAGCCAATCCCCCCTCAATATTCATGTCAAGCATTCGTGCAACCCCTAATTCCGCGATGGGTGTGAAAGAAGTGCCTCGG
>CAZIBS010000006.1:0-38097 GCA_964537405.1 uncultured Thermoanaerobaculia bacterium
ATGAGCCCTCCCCGTCGCTTTCGCACGCTACCCCTCACCGCGGAGAGTACCCCGGCTCTTTCGTCCGGTTCCCGGCTTCGCCATTTCCTAGCAGGCTCGCCTACTCATCAGGCCGAATCGAGTTCGTCATCCTACGGACCGGCGGTTCACCTCACATTGCTCCCCACCCCGCATCGCTGCGACGCAGTTACGTTCGGTTTCGGGGCCGGAGAGCGTATGCCCCGAAGAGGACTTTCACCTCTCTGACTACGCGCCTTCCCGGGCGCACTAGGAGCGGCGTCCCCGCCGCGATTCTTTAAGCCGTCATTCCGGCTTGTCCGGAATCAGACGGCCAACCGATTACGGACGCGCTCTAACCGCGGAGGCGCGGAGGCGCGGAGAAAACCAACCCATTCACAGGGAGGAAAAGAGGACGGGAGGAAGGGCGAAGGAAAGGCAGAACCACCATCGAGCCGTAGGGCCCCCGCCCCCGCCGCGATTCCCTTGCCGTCATTCTAGGTCCTGGTCTCGCTTCGCTTGCCAGGATTTCAGCTTGTCCGGAATCCGACGGTAATCACCCCAGCCGTCATTCCGGCTTGTCCGGAATCCGACGGTAACCCGATTCCGGTCGCGCTTCGCTTGCCGGAATGACCCTATAAAGCAATTCACAGCGAGGACGAGAGGGAAAACAGGGCAGGGGAGCAGGGGAGCGTAGGAGCGGCGTCCCCGCCGCGAATGGTTCCGTGTTGTGGTAAACTTGGCGCTATGAAGGATAGAAGAGAGCATCAGGAGAACAGGACGATGCAACAAGGATCAGGGATATATCGACAACGCCGCAAAGAACTCTTGAATAAGGTTGCCGCCACGGTATAGGAGAGTGAGTCTGCAATGGCGTATAACGGCTTAGTTCTGGAAATCAGCCGCCTGACCAGGGACTTCGACGGTCTTCGGGCCGTGGACGACCTGAGCCTTTCCGTGGAGGAGGGCGAGTTTTTCGGCATCGTCGGACCGAACGGGGCCGGTAAGTCCACGACGTTGAACATGGTAACGGGTTTGCTGAAGCCGACTTCGGGCGGCGTCCGTGTTTTCGGGATGGACCCCTATAAACGGGGCCTGGAGGTCAAGGCGCGGATAGGAGTGGTCCCGGAGGACGTGCCCATGCACGACCGCCTGACGGGGCGCGAGGCCCTGGAGTTTGCCGCAAGGATCCACTTGCTTGATCCCAAAACCTCCAGGAACCGCGCACGGGACCTGATGGCCTGGCTGGGGCTTGAAGAGGCGGGCGGCTCGCTCATCGTGGACTATTCGCAGGGAATGAGGAAGAAGGTGGCCATCGGCTGCGCCCTGATTCACAGACCCCGGTTGCTCTTCCTGGACGAACCCTTCTCGGGAATCGACCCCATAAGCGTCAAGGCGATAAAAGACGTCCTCAATCGCATGGTCGGGGATGGAACGACGATTATCTTTTCCTCTCACGTCATGGAACTCGTCGAAAGGCTCTGCTCCAGGGTGGCCATTCTGAACAAAGGCAGGCTCTTGGCGTCGGGGAGTCTCGGCGAACTCCGGATTTCCGGTGGCCTTGACAAGGGGGCTACCCTCGAAGAGGTTTTTGTCGATGCGGTCGGCGGCAACGCCGCCAAAGACGCCGGGTGGCTTGTCTCTTGAGCGCGCTGAGAGACAACTTGAACCCCCAACGCCTGCGGGTTCTCCTCAAGCTCCACCTGCTGCTCTCCTGGAGGTTTTCAATGGAGGGCAAGGCCCTCGACAAACTGGCGGCGGCCGCGGCCATCCTCGTGGTTTTTTTTATTTCAACCGGCTGTGCCGTAGCGGGTTTCGTGCTCGCATTCAAATTTGCTTCCGACTCGACGGCTCTTCACCTGATTCCGCTTCTGGCGGGGGTAGCCCTCCTCTGCATATACCTGCTCCTCGGTCTTTTCCAGGAGGGACTCGGCTCCGGCATAGACGTCAGCCTGCTCTTTCACCTTCCGGTAAGCGAGTACGAGATGGTCGCTTCCGGCTTCTTCTCCCGCTTTCTCAGCCCGTGGGGACTGCCGCCGACGGCCCTCTTTGCGGGCTTCACCCTCGGGGGATTGTCGGGAGGCAATATCCTCTTCGGACTCTCAATGCCCATCGCCGCCGCGTTGTGGTGCGCCCAGGCTTTTCTCCTGCTGATGGCCGGGGACTACCTGCTCTTTTTCGTGCGCAGGTCGAGGCGCTTGGCGGAGTTCGCCGGGATAGCGGTGATGACCGTCATTATGGGGTGGATTATCTTTCAGCAGTTCTTCTTTATGCGGTCCCCGTCGGGGCACTCCTTCGGAGGGTGGGGCGGAGTTCTTGTTGCCTTCTGGCATTCCTACGGCCGCGTCGTCCTTCTGCTGCCCGGCTTTTCAACTGTGGGCTGGGTTGGAAGCGGCGCATACGGGGTAGTGATTATCGCCGCCGCCATCGCGGAAACGCTCCTTCTCTTGTGGGCGTGCTTTCTCCTGCTCCACAGGTTGATGGACAAGGGAATGGCCGTTTCAGCCGGAAAGAGAAAGCACGTGAAGAGCCGCGCCGTTAAGAGGGGGGCGGGCCCTATCGCCGCTCTTCCCGGGTGGCCCGTTTTTATCAAGGATCTCCGGTACTACTTCCGGGATCCCTTCCTGAAGACCATGCTGATCGGTATCATGGCGGGGCCGCTCATAATCGTGGCGATTTTTCTGCTGCCGTCTCACTTCAGGGGATCGAGCTTCATTCAATACTTTCTTCCCTATCTGGTGCTCATCTACTTTGGACAGCTTGCCGGCAACCACCTCGCGATGGAGCGGGCGGGGCTTGTGACGTCTCTCATCAGTCCTTTGCCAAGGTGGCGCCTTCTCCTGGGGAAAAATATGGCGCTGATGGTTCCCTACCTGGCCGTAACCGGCGTGGTTGCCGCCATAGCTTTCCGGGGGAACCTGCGGTGGGCCTTCCTGGCCCCGGAGTTGGCGCTCGCAATTTCACTTGGCCTCATCTATTTTGGATGCAGCAACTACACGGCGGTTTTGCTGCCGGTTCCCATGGCGCCCAAGGGTAAACGGCTTAGGGCACAGATTCCCGTCGGCCGGATGTTGCTGGTTCTTTTCGTACACTCGTTTGTACTCATGATCGCTTCGAGCCTCGCCATACCCGTTTTTTTGGCCCGCTACGCCCTCGTTCGCCTGGGCGCCAATCCGCTGATTGCCGTGGTGGTGTCGGCGACGATGGTTATCTACGCCCTTATCGCCTATGGCATTCTCCTTGTGGGAATCTCCCGGCTCATGCCCACACGGGAACCGGCGATCTACGCGATGCTCGTCCGTTCACAGAGGTGAGATGGCAGATGCCGGGTGAAAGGGGTTTCATTCGACTTCTAAGGCAGGCGGCTTAGAAGCTTGCTTTTAAAGACGCCCGCGGTTGCAGACCATCCGTCCGCACAGCGGACGAAGGGCGGGTTATTGACCTATATGTTAATGCCAAGTCAATCAGGATTTCTTGTTATAGATTCACTCTTGATGTGGAAATAGAATCAGTCCTTAGGCCTGTTCTTAAGAATGGCGGCGAGAATATCGGCGGCGGCGGCGAGGGCTTCTTCCAGCTTTTCGGGGAAGCGGCCACCGGCTTCGGCGAGGTCCGGTTTGCCGCCGCCGCCGCCGCCGATTATCCTGCCCAGCGGACGCGCGAGTTCTACGGCTTTCAAACGGTGCAGCAAGTCCTTCGTGGCGGCGACGGTCAGGTTGGCTTTGCCTTCGAGCCTGTTGCCGATGACCACGACGCCGCTTTTGACGCGCTCCCTCAGGGAATCGGCGAGGTTCTTGACTTCGGAGCCGGAGAGTCCATCAACCCGGCGGACGATGAGCTTCACGCCTTCAACCTCCACGAGGCCGTCGCCCTCTTCGGGGGAGGAGGCGGCGAGCTTGAGCTTGAGCCCGGAGAGTTCTTTCTCGCCGTGCTTGAGACTGGACCGGAGTTGTTCGACGGCGGCGGGCACGCCGTCAGCCGGGACGTTCAGGATCGCGGAGACGGCGGACAAGAATCTGCTGCGTTCTGTAACGTAACGGTAGGCGGGGATGTGCGCAACACCTTCGATGCGCCTCACACCGGCGGAGGCGGAGTGCTCCTCGGTAATCTTGAAGAGACCTATGCGGGCGGTGTTGGCGACGTGGGTGCCCCCGCACAGCTCGCGTGAGAAGCCGGGGATATCTACGACGCGGACCCTTTCACCGTACTTTTCGCCGAAGAGGGCCATGGCGCCGGAGGACACGGCCCGGTCAAGGGCCATGACGCTCGTGTTGACCTTTGCGTCGGCCAGGATCGCCCGGTTGACCCACTCTTCAACGGATCCAAGAACCGCCGGCGCCACCGGAGCAAAGTGCTGAAAGTCGAAACGAAGGTGGGTCGGCGCGACGAGGGAACCGGCCTGTTTTACGTGGGGGCCGAGAATTTCCCTGAGGGCTGCGTGGAGGAGATGGGTGGCCGTGTGGTGGGCCGTAGTCGCGGCGCGTGCATCCCTGTCTACTTCGAGAACGGCGTGGTCGCCCTCCTTAATAGCTCCGCTCAGGACCTCGGTGCGGTGAAGCATGAGTCCCTCCGCCGGTTTCCGGGTGTCGTAGACCTTGAGGACCGCGTTTTCCGTGCGGATTACGCCCCTGTCGCCAATCTGGCCGCCGCTCTCCGCGTAGAAGGGAGTCTTTTCGAAGGCTACCTCCACCTTCTCCCCGGCGGAGGCTCCGGGGACTTTCTTCCCGTCCTTCAGGATGAGTACGCAGCGAACGTCTCCCGCCTCCAGGGCATCGTAACCGAGAAAATCGGAGTGAACCCCGAAGGCCGCGACGTCCATGGTCTTCCGGGCGTCAATCGCACCCTTCCACGATCTCCTGGCCTGTTCGCGCTGCCGGGCCATGCAGGCTTCAAAGCCTTCTTTGTCAAGGGTAAGGCCTTTGTCCCTGGCGATATCTTCGGCCAGGTCAAGGGGAAAACCGAAGGTATCATAGAGCTTGAAGAGCACCTCGCCGGGGATGGCCATTTCATCGGGCGGAGTGAGTGACGCCGCGGCCTCCATCAGCCTGGCAAGTCCCTGCGAGAGGGTCGCGGCGAAGGCCTCCTCCTCCCGCTTCAGGACCTTCACGACGAACTCCCTCTCTTCCCTGATCTCGGGGTAGACGTCGCCCATCAGGTCGCATACCTTTGAGACCAACTTGAAGAGAAAGGGGCCTTCCACTCCGAGCATTCGCCCGTGGCGGGCGGCCCGGCGCACTATCTTGCGTAGAACGTAGCCCCGGCCCTCGTTTGAAGGTATGACGCTGTCGGCGATCAGGAAGGTGGAGGCGCGCACGTGGTCGGCGATGACCTTCAGTGAAACGCCGCTTGCTTCTTCGGGGGAGTATGCCTTGGCGGTGAGAGCCGCGGCCGCCTCGATCAGGGGCAGAATAAGGTCGGTATCGTAGTTTGATTGCTTGCCCTGCATTAAAGCTGTAATCCTCTCCAGCCCCATTCCGGTGTCTACGCACGGCGCCGGAAGTGGTTGGAGGCGTCCCTCTTCGTCCCGGTTGTACTGCATGAAAACCAGGTTCCAGACCTCTATCCAGCGGTCACATTCGCACGCCACTCCCCGGCAGCTTCTTCCGGCGCGTTCCTCCTCGCAGGGAAGGTCGTCTCCCTGGAAGTAGTGGATCTCCGAACAGGGTCCGCAGGGTCCGGTTTCACCCATGGTCCAGAAGTTGTCGTGCATTCCCAGTTCAAGGATTCTTTCTTCCGGTAGGTGGGAGCGCCAGTGGCCGTAAGATTCATCGTCCCCGGGCACGCCGTTTTCTCCCCTGAAAACGGTGGCCGTCATTCGTTCCTCCGGAAGGTGGGCTACGGTCGTCAGAAAGTCCCACGCGTAGGCTATGGCATCCTTCTTGAAGTAGTCGCCGAAGGAGAAGTTTCCCAGCATTTCGAAAAAGGTGTGGTGGCGCGCGGTGCGGCCGACGTTCTCAAGATCGTTGTGTTTTCCCCCGGCCCTGACGCACTTCTGGCAGGAGACCGCGCGGGTGTAGGAGCGTTTTTCCTGGCCGAGGAAGAGGTCTTTGAACTGGTTCATGCCGGCGTTGGAGAAAAGAAGCGTGGGGTCCCGGGCCGGGATCAGGGAAGAGGAACGAACGACGGTGTGACCGCGTTTTTCGAAGTATCTCAGGAAAGCCGTCCGAACTTCACTTGCGGTCATATCTTGCGTCCTATAAGCGGTCAGGCCCCGTGCGCGGGAACCGTTGAAGCCGTACCAGGCCCGTCAATCCTCATCTTCGGAGTGGACTATCGCCGACACGGTCGTCAACGTGTATCCCCGCCCCCGGAGGAAGCGAAGTATTTTTGCTCTTTGGGGTCCGCCTGTCAACGCCTCCCGAGTAAGGTTCTTCTTCTTCAGCAGGCGCTTGAGAGATGCCTCCTCCTCCGCCGGCGTGGCGCAGGCGGGTTCCACCGAGACGCCGCGCCTGACCAGCTTGGCGCGAATGTAATTCAACCCGCGACCGCGGTCCAGCTCCCGCCGAGCCAAGGTTTCGGCGTACTCCCGGTCATTGAGCCAGCCCAACCGTTCAAGCTCTTCCAGAACCTTGCGAACCGGTTCTTCTTCAAAGCCCCTGCGCAGCAGTTTTGTCCGGAGTTCTTCCCTGCCGTGGTCCCGGATAGCCAGAATGCGCTCGGCGGCGCGCCGGGTCCCGCCAATATCCCCGCTGTCGTGCGCCATCAGTACTTAACGAAATCCGATGTTCCTGGAGAGGCCGAAGTGGAGTCCATGGCATCCATTTGCTCATTGGCGGCGGTCGAGGAGGATTGAACGCCGGCTATCCTGAGTTTGAACTCATCGGGGTTCGTCGCCCTCCTGAGGGCTTCTTCGAGGGTGATCATCTTCTCGCTGTAAAGGAAGTAGAGTGACTGGTCGAAGGTTTGCATCCCGTACTGGCTGTAGCCCTGTTCGACGTACTCCCGGATCAGCTTGGTCTTTTCCTTGTTCTCAATGCAATCCCGTATCGTCGAAGTGCAGATCATAACCTCGACGGCTGGTACCCTGCCCTCTCCGTCGGCTTTGGGCAGCAACCTGAGGGAGATGACGGCTTTCAGGACGGCCGCGAGTTGGAGGCGAACCTGCTTCTGCTGGTGGGGGGGAAAGACCGAGATCACACGGTTGACGGTTTCGGTGGCGTCCAGGGTGTGGAGGGTGGAGAGAACGAGGTGGCCCGTTTCGGCCGCCATCATGGCCGTTTCGATGGTTTCGTAGTCGCGCATTTCGCCAACGAGAATCACGTCCGGGTCTTCACGAAGGGCCGCCCGCAGGGCCGACGCGAAGGAACGGGTGTCGATGCCGACTTCCCTTTGGTTCACGATGGATTTTTTGTCGCGGTGGAGAAACTCTATGGGGTCCTCGACAGTGATGATGTGCTCGGTGCGCGTTGAGTTAATCTGGTCGATCATGGCAGCCAGCGTAGTTGACTTGCCCGAGCCGGTCGTTCCCGTGCAGAGGATGAGCCCCCGGGGCTCGGCGGATATCTTTTCGAGAATAAGCGGCAGCAGGAGTTCCTTGATGCTCTTTATGCCGATGGGAATGACACGGGAAACTATACCGACCGTGCCTCGCTGCTGAAAGATGTTGATGCGGAAGCGGCCAAGACCGGGCACCGAATAGGCTATGTCCAATTCGAGGTTGGCCTTGAACTTTTCCTTCTGCTTCGCGTCTATGATGGAGAAGGCCATTGCTATCGTGTCTTCCTGCATCAGACGCTTTTGCTTGGTGAGAGATCGAAGGTGCCCGTCTATCCGTACAATCGGGTGGGAACCAACCTTCAGGTGAAGGTCGCTGGCGCCCATGTCAATGGCAATTTTAAGGTAATCGTTTATGTGCATCCATTTTCCTCCACGAGTGACGCACGACTTATCGTGATCGGCGTTGTCAACAGTGGTTCAAAGCGGCGCTTCTCTACTTTCTCACGGGAGTCAGCCAGCCGTAAATATCCTCAGCCTTCCCGGTTACGAGTTCCAGGTAGCGTTTCTGGACGGCTTCCGTTATCGGTCCGCGTCTTCCGGTACCTACGGGTAAATCGTCGACGCTGGAAATCGGTGTTACCTCGGCCGCCGTTCCGGCGAAGAAGAGTTCCTCGGCGATGTAGAGCAGGTCCCTCGGAATTTCCTGGCGCCGTACCGTGAGCCCCATCTCCTTTTCGAGAATCTTAATGACCCCGTTCCTCGTGATGCCGGGAAGGATGGAATTGCCGAGGGTGGGTGTGTAGACCTCTCCCTTGTAGACGACGAAGAGGTTCTCTCCCGAGCCCTCGCTCAGGTGGCCCGAGGTGTCCAGCGCGATGCCCTCGGAGTAACCCCTAAGCACGGCCTCCATCTTGATTAGTTGGCTGTTCATATAGTTGGCCGCGCACTTCGCCATGGCGGGAAGGGTGTTCGGCGCCATCCTGTTCCAACTCGACACGCAAACCTTAACGCCTTTCGTAAGCGCCTCCGGACCGAGGTAGGTGCCCCACTCCCAAACGGCCACGGCCGTATCCACGGGACAATTCAGGGGGTTGACACCCACGTCCCCGTAACCGCGGTAGACCACCGGCCGGATGTAGCAGGCTCCCAGGTTGTTCCGGCGTATGGTTTCCAGGCAGACTTCAACGTACTCGTCCAGCGGGTAGGGAATCTCCATCCTGTAGATCTTCGCGGAGTTGTAAAGCCGCCTGATGTGTTCCTCCAGGCGCAGCACCATCGGCCCATTAGGAGTTCCGTAGCAGCGAATGCCTTCGAATACGCTGCTGCCGTAGTGGACGACGTGTGCTAAAACGTGCAGCTTGGCCTCGTCCCAGGGTACGAATGCTCCGTTCATCCAAATCCAGTTCGTTTTCTTTACGGCCATGGTCTCTCCTCAGTCAAACAACAAGTATATCACGAGAGCCCGTTGCACGAATAGGTTCCGAATCGCGCCGTCTGAAATCTTACCCAAGGTAGGGATAAGACGAAGACGGCTGGAAAGAGAGTGAAAGAGATATGGCAGGAGCATTGGAAAGAGTACAAGGAAGGGAGTTGCATACTGTCCCCCTCAGGAAGTGAGACCAGCGTCCTTTGCCGTCATCCCCGAGGCACCGGGGATCCGGTGTGGATTCCCGCTTCCGCGGGAATGACGAAGGGGGGTGCGGGAATGACGGCTTTTCCCTGTCATTCCGGCAAGCGAAGCGCGTCCGGAATCGGAATGATGGTTTGGGGATGCGCCGTCAGATTCCGGACAAGCCCTGCCTGCGCCTGCCTGTGCGATGCCCGACCGCGACGCGGCAGGTGGGCACGCAGACAGGCCGCGTTGCAACGCGACGCGGCAGGCAGGCGGGAATGACGAACGATTGGTCCGTAAGGACTTAGTGTCCGGCAAGCTTTCACACGCTGAAAGCTGCCGAAAACGGGGGATCAGCGAGACCAACGCCCTTTGCCGTCATCCCCGAGGCATCGGGGATCCGGTGTGGATTCACCCTTTTGCAGGTAGGCCGAAACGCGGTCGGCGAGGGTTGCGGCGTTTTCGATGCAGTTGCCGACCGAAACGCCGTTCAAGAGGTTGCCGGAGACGAAGAAACCGGGATTCAGCGCCTCGCTTTCGGCGGCGGCGGCCTTGAAGACGCCATGGCCCACCTCGTACTGGGGGATAGCGGGCCGCCACTTCACAACCCGGCTGAGAAGCGGTTTACCGGTAATTTTAAGCAATGGTTTCAGGTCTTCAAGGACGTCGGCGAGGATATCTCCTTCCGCGCGGTCCACCCGTTCGGGGTGAACCGCTCCCCCGGTGAAGGCGGAGAGTGCGACGCAACCTTCGGGCGCCCGGCCGGGAAAGAGCGAAGAGGGAAAGAGACAGCCGAGGACGTGGCGCCCTTCCACTTCGGGTGCGAGAAAGCCGAAACCATCGAGTGGGTGATCTATCCGATCCCGCCTGAAACCCATGGATACAAGTGCTACGTCGGCGTAGGGCAGGCGGGCGATGACCTTTGCAAAGGGGCCTCTCAGCCCCGCCGCCACCATGGAGGCGGCCGGGGCGGGAAGGGCGGAGACGACGGCGCGGGCGTGGAGAGTTGTTCCCTCTCCAATGGTTTCAACGACGTAGCCGTTCTTTTCATAACCCACCGAGCTAACGGTCGTGTTAGGGATGAAATCGTTTCCCAGGAGTTTTGCGAGGGTTTCGGGGAAGGTTGCCAGGCCCGCCGGAAATGAGAAGATTCCCCCAGCCGGGGAGGGGCCTTTTTTCTTGGCGAGGGCGCCCCTAATAAGGCCGCCGTAGTCGCGTTCGAGGGCGTATATCTTCGATACCGCGTGCTGTACCGAGAGCTTTTCGGGATCACCCGCGTAGACGCCGGAGACGAAGGGCCCCACCGCGTAGTCCAGAAACTCTTTGCCCAAGCGACGCCTGACGAAAGCGGCTATAGATTCTTCCACGTCGGCCGGTGCCCTCTTTACGAAGGGTTCCTTCATCAGTCGTAGCTTGGCTATGGGGGAGAAAAGCGGTGTAAAGAGGAAGCTCAGGGGACCGCCTGGTAGGAGCGTCAATCTGCCGTTCCTTACGACGAAACGCTTCCTGGACGCCGGATAGGCGCCGAGGCGGTCTCCCATAATCCCTGCGTCACGGCAGAGGTCGTCGATCTTTAATGAGTTGTTGAGAGCCGTATTGGGACCAAGTTCAAAGAGAAAACCGTCTTGGCGCCAAGTTCTGATGCAGCCTCCGGGCTTTTCGGAAGCCTCGACGACGGCGACGCGGAGCCCGCACCCGTGCAAAATATAGCCCGTGGTCAACCCGCTGATGCCGCCTCCAAGGACGGCTACGTCCACTCTTTTCATCTAAGCGCCTCCCGGCAGAGTTCCGCGAGCGCACGAATGAAATCCGGATGGATGCCGAGGGTGGGAACTCTCTCAAAGGCCATTCCAAGGTCGCCCGCAAGCCCGGCGTAAAGGATATCAAGTTCGTATAGCGTCTCGCTGTGTTCGTTTACGAAGGTTACCGGCGCGGCCACGATCCTCCCGGCGCCCTCCTTCGCAAAGCGATTCAGGATGGTATTAACGGAGGGTTCGAGCCAACGTACGGGTCCTATCCTGCTCTGCCAGGCTAGGGCGGCCGGGACGAGCCCGCTGTTTTCTCCGGTATTCCGGAACGCCTCTTCGCCGGTGCGCGCCGGACCCGGAATCGCGATGGGAGCGCAGGTGAGACCAGCTTTCTCCGAGAGAGCGAGGACCGTTTTTGCCACCTGGCGGGGGTATCTATCGCTCTTTGCCACCTTTACCGGGAGGCCGTGCGCGGTAAAGAGCACCCGGGTTCCTTCAGGGGCTTTGTCAACCGCTGATTTAATGAATCCGGACAGGGGATCAAGATAGCCGGGAGAGTTCCAGAAAGAGTGAATTACGGTCAGGGAGCCCCCGAAGCCAAGCTCTTTGAGGCGTTCTCTCGCCTCCCATTCCGCGGAACCGGTGGTAGTCGTTGATTCCTGCGGGTAGAGCGGAAGCAGGACGATCCTGTCGTGGCCCGCCTCCAATACCTTCCGGCACACCTCGCCGATAAAGGGCTTCCAGTAGCGCATGGCCGGGTAACACGCATAACCTTCCCCCAGTTCTCCTTGCAGGGCCTCGGCTTGTGTTGTCGTTCCCTCCAACGTGGGGCTGTAGCGGCCCATGGCCTCATAGATTCTCCGGAGCGCCGGTGCTCTTCTCCGCGCTGCGAAGGACGCGACAAGGGGACGAACCAGGGAGGGCATTGGAATCAGCCTGGGGTCCATGAAGATATTGCGCAGGTAGGGTTTGCACTCCTCCGGCCCGCCCGGTCCGCCGTAGTTAATCAGGAGAACCGCCGTCCGCACCCCCCCGTGGTTGCCGGCGCGGGCTTGGGTGCTCATACCGTTCTCGAAAACCGTTCGCCGCCGTTTCCTCCAAGGTAGGCGTCGAAGGCCATCGCGATGTTCCTGGCAAGAAGCCGGCCGAGGGGACTAACTTCAATTCTGTCGTCGCTGAGGAGGAGCAGTCCATCCTCCTCCATCGGCCGCAAGGCCTTCAACGCCTCGGCGAAATGGTCGTCGAAAACGATTTCGTAGCGCTTTTCAACTTCTTTCTTATAAACCACGAAGTGGCACATCAGCCGATTGATGACGTCACGCCTGAGAATATCTTCTTCAGTGAGAAGCACGCCGCGAAAGACGGCAAGGCCCTTTTCTCCGACGCGCTTCTGGTATTCCTTAAGAACCTTGACGTTCTGAGCGTAACAGGGGCCCACCTGGCTTATGGAAGTAACGCCGAAGCCATAGAGGTCGCATCCGGCCTTAGTCGTGTAGCCCTGGAAGTTGCGATAGAGCGTCCTGTTTTTAAGAGCGGTACAGAGTTCGTCCTCCGGGCGCGTGAAATGGTCCATTCCCACGAAGACGTAGCCTGCCTCTATGAAGGAAGATGCAACCATTTCAAGTATGGAGAGCTTCTCGCCGGGCGACGGCAGGGCCTCCCTCGGGATAGCCTTCTGGTGCCCGATCATCTCGGGAATGTAGGCAAAGTTGAAGTTGGCGATCCGGTCCGGCTTCATATCTATTATCTTCTCCACGGTTTTTCTGAAGCGCTCCGTTGTCTGGTAGGGAAGGCCGTATATAAGGTCTACGTTTATGGACTCGAAGCCAAGTTCCCTACAGCGGTTGAAGACGCTCCGGGTCAGCTCCTCGGACTGTATGCGGTGGACCGCCTTTTGGACTTCGGGGTCGAAATCCTGGACGCCTATTGAAATCCGGTTAAACCCCGCGCGGGCAAAAAACTCGAGGTGTCCCTCCGTAACTTCGCGCGGGTCCAACTCCACCCCGATTTCGGCATCTTTGTCGATATCGAAGCGCGCTGTTATGCCTTGCCAGAGGCGGTCGAGCACCTTCACGGAAATGAAGGTCGGTGTACCGCCTCCCCAGTGTATCTGCGCGACCTTCCTGCCGGGACGCAGGCGGTGGGTCACGGCTTCCACCTCTTTTAGTACGTAATCAACATAAAGACTGCCAAGGGTGCGGTCCTTGGTGTAGGCGACGTTACAGCCGCAGAAGTAGCAGACAAAACGACAGAAGGGCAGGTGGAAATAGAGGGAAAGGGGCGGTGGGTTGCTATCCGCGTTGGTTTCTTCGATAACCTCGGCGTAGGCACCGGCGCCGAAGGACTCGTTGAAGTGGGGCGCGGTGGGGTACGAGGTGTAACGTGGCCCCGGCATGTCGTATTTGAGAATCATCGCTTTATCGAAAAACGGTGGATCCCACCGATTGGCCATTGTTTCACTCCTTAAGCCGCATTGCGCCGGCGTTTTCCTGGAGTTCCCTACGTCCGAGCCTGTGAACCATTTCAACGAGGGAGCGCGCCGATTCAACGGGCGTATCCGGCTGGATGCCGTGGCCCAGGTTGAAGACGTGGCCCCGGGAGGGCGCCTCGGTCAGGATCCTGGAAACCTCTCTTTCAAGGGTCTTTCTTGGTGCGAAGAGTGCCATCGGGTCAAGGTTGCCCTGGAGCACTACGGCGCCCCTTGTCCGCGATGCGGCCTCGGCCAGGGAAATGCGCCAATCGACGGAAATAACGTCCGCACCCGTAGCCGCGGTCTCTTCAACGAAAGGGGCGCTTCCCCTGACGAACAGGATGACCGGAACGCCGAGCGGTTTGAGTGCCTCCACGATGCGCGTCGTAGGACCCATGGCGAACTCCCGGTAATTTCTCCTGGAAAGGATGCCGGCCCACGTGTCGAATATCTGCACGGCCTGCGCACCGGCCTCGACCTGTGCCTTCAGGTAGAGAATTACCGTTTTTGCCAGGAGGTCGAGAAGGGTCTTGAAGCCGTCGGGATCCCGGTACATCCAGCCGAGAACATAGCGGAAGTTGCGGGAGACGCCGCCCTCTACAATGTAGGCAGCGAGGGTGAAGGGGGCGCCGGAAAAGCCTATAAGCGGTACCAGTCCGTCCAGTTCCCGTTTGGCCAGCCTTATGGCGTCCATTACGAAACCCGTTTCGGCAGCCGGGTCGGGCACATGAAGCTTTTGCAGCTCCCGGGCGTCGCGAATCGCCTCCAACTTCGGTCCCTCTCCCTCCACGAAGACAAGTGGCACGCCCATCGCCTCAACCGGTACGAGAATGTCCGAGAAAATTATGGCCGCGTCCACTCCGATAGCATCCACGGGCTGCAACGTGACCTCGCACGCAAGTTCCGGAGTCTTGCATAGGGTCAGGAAGTCGCCGGCGCGGCTGCGTGTTTTCCTGTACGGGGGCAGGTATCTTCCGGCCTGCCTCATGATCCATACGGGTGTCGTGTCAACGGGTTGACGCCTGCATGCGCGCAAAAATCGGTCTTGTTTCACGCTGTTTTCCTCCTGACCCAAAGGCGTGCGGTCCCCGGTTCAGGGGTAGCCACACGCCTCGAATAGGCTTATATTATACCAGAAGGGAGGCGACTATGTTCAGTTGCAGTAAAATTGTCTGTCCCGTTGATTTCTCCGACATTTCCACTGAGGCGCTGAGGACCGCCTGCGACCTTAGGGAAACCTTCGACGCCGCTATCGTTCTCCTCCACATCGTGGAACCTATCATAGCTCCTTCCGACTTCGCCTTCGGTCCCCTGACCACGAGAGACATAGAGGAGAAGCTGACCGGTCGCTCCAGGCAGTCCATACTGGAGTTGGCTTCCCGCTTGAATCTTCCGGCGGGGAAATGGAGCGAGCGCGTCGAGCGTGGCCGCGCTTCGGAAGAGGTTGTCCGGGTTGCCATGGAAGAGGAGGCTGACCTTATCGTCATGGCTACCCACGGCTATACCGGTATGGCGCACGTCCTGTTGGGTTCCACGGCCGAGCGTGTTTTGCGCAAAGCGCCCTGTCCCGTGCTGACAATCAGGACCGGCGGGAAGCGGAAGGATTAACCTGGATTCGCCGTTTAACCGAGGACAGGGGGCGGCCTGCCCGGCGGCAGACGGGCGGAGAGGGTTTAGATGTGAGCAGGCTGTTGAAAAGCTCCCGTAGGTCGCGTTGCCCGTGCCGCGGTTCCGGATGCGGGGCGACGGCAACAACGCGGATGAGCCTTGTCCCGCCGTACCTGCCTGCGCCGCGCCTGCACGTATACAGGTGGGGGAATGGCCCTCCCCGTTCCGTAAAATGCTTCTTTTCCCGGGGGAAGCACCCGCGATTCAAAGGCGCAGGCGTTTCAATCGCGGATTTTGGACGTTGGAGTTCTAGCGCGCATTGCCGTACAATGTGGTTGTTTGCCCGGGACCTCTTCGGGTCTTACCCGCGAAGCCCCGTGGAGAAAGCGGTCGGAATCTCCGGGATTTACGGAAGGTTTTGGAATTGACGGACAGAATTGGAGGAAAGAACCATGGCGCTTAAAGGGTATCCAAAAGAACTCACACTTAAGGATGGCAAAGAGGTAACCATACGGCCCCTGGAAGCTGAAGACGGCCCCGCGTTGCTGGAGTTTTTCAGGGGACTGCCGGAAGAAGACCGCCTTTTCCTCAGAGAGGACGTTACACGTGACGATGTCATAGAACGTTACGTCACTTACCTGGATTACGACAAAGTATTACCGCTTCTCGCCTTCCACAAAGGCAGGGTAGTGGGTGATGGAACGCTGAGCCGTTCCAGCCACGGTTGGAAGACCCACGTTGGAGAACTCAGGCTCGTAGTAGCAAGACCCTTCCAGCGCGCCGGCCTTGGGAGTGCTCTGGCGAAGCTTCTCGTGAACCACGCTATTGATTTCGGGCTCGAAATAATGGTTGCCGAGATTATCAAGAATCAAATGGGTGCCAGGAAGACGCTGATCAAGCTGGGTTTCAAGAGAGAAGCCGTTCTGAAGGGTCATGTGTTGGACATCCACGGCCACAGGAGAGACCTGGTGATTCTCTCCAACGACGTGTCGCACATCTGGGAGTCCATGAAATCCGTAGCTATGGATTATTTGCCGTCGCAGGAGTAGAACCGGCCGGGAGGCCCCTCTCGTTGTTTCAACATATTGCCCCAAACTCACCGCCTAAACGGGGATTCGCCCGCCTACCGCGTTGCACGCAAGCGTGGCCTGTCTGCGTGCGGAACGCACAGGCAGGCGCTCGGCAGGCTGCTGAGAAACTCGCGTGGGCCGCGCACAATGAGGTTCGGGGAAAAGGGATTGGCCCCCACAATGCGAGGCGCGGCAGGCCGGCGGCGCTTGGCTTTCCCACGGGGCTTGGAAAACGGCCGCTCTGAGGAAAAGGCTTCGCTTCGCCTTTCCCTCAGAGCTAAAGCTCAGGAGCTTTGCCGTTTTCCACACCTACCACAGCCCCTGCTGCTATTTAGAAAAGAGGACATTTCTAAGGAGCTAAGAAAGAGGACATTTCTAAAGAGCTAAGAAAGAGGACATTTCTAAAGAGTGTTGACAGGGCAAAATCCTTGCGTTGACACCAGCCTCCGGTTATGCGATACTCCAATGCTTTTATAGGGGGTTTCCGCAAACCGCCGTCAAACACTTTTAAAACGGAGTCTAACGTGAAAGTCCATGAATACCAAGCTAAAGAGATACTGGGGCGCTACGGCGTGGCGGCGCTCAGGGGCAATGTAGCCTTCTCGGCCGAGCAGGCCTATTCCATTGCCAGGGAACTGGGCGGAAACGTGGTCGTCAAGGCGCAAATTCACGCCGGTGGCCGGGGCAAGGGCGTTTTTACGGACGGCTTCAAGGGCGGGGTTAAGCTGGCCAAAACCGCCGAAGAAGCTTCGGAATACGCCAAGAGAATGCTGGGCAATACCCTTATAACCCACCAGACCGGGCCCGCCGGCAGGGAGGTTCAGAAGGTTTACGTAACCGAAGCAAGCACCATTGCCAGGGAGTACTACCTGGGCGTCGTCCTCGACCGTTCCAAGCAGATGAACGTCATCATGTACTCAACGGAGGGCGGCGTTGAAATCGAGAAGGTAGCCGCTGAAACCCCGGAGAATATACTCAAGACCTGGATTGATCCACTTCTTGGAATCCAGCCCTTTCACGCCAGGGGGGTTGCTTTCGGGCTGGGGTTTAGGGGCGATGCGTTCAAAGAGTGCGTGAAGCTGGTTACGGCTCTCTACCGGGCCCACGAGGAAACGGACGCCACGTTGACCGAAATCAACCCGCTGGTTCTTACTGAGGAGGGCCACGTCTTAGCGTTGGACGCCAAGATGAATTTCGACGACAGCGCTCTCTACAAGCACCCGGACGTGCGTGAACTGCGCGACCTTAGCGAGGAAGACCCCCTGGAGACCGAGGCCGGAAAGTACGGCCTGAACTACATACGCCTGGAGGGCGACATCGGCTGCATGGTAAACGGCGCCGGCCTTGCCATGGCGACGATGGACGTGATCAAGCTGGAGGGAGGCGAGCCCGCAAACTTCCTCGACGTGGGTGGCGGCGCTACCACGGAACGCGTCAAGAACGCCTTTAGAATCCTCCTCTCCGACCAGCACGTTCGCTCGGTTCTGATCAATATCTTCGGCGGCATAGTCCGTTGCGATGTGATCGCCGAGGGCGTCATCGAGGCCGCCAGGGAAATCGGCGTAAAAATCCCCGTGGTTGTCCGTCTCCAGGGAACCAACGTGGACAAGGGCAAGGCGATGCTGAAGGCCTCGGGGCTCAAGTTCGCCGTAGCCAATAACCTTGAGGAAGCGGCCCGGAAGGCCGTAGCTTCCTTGAAGTGAGGGCGCTATGAGTATTCTTGTTGATAAAGATACGCGCGTTGTTGTACAGGGCATCACGGGTAAGGAGGGCTCCTTCCACGCCCGCCAGGCCATCGAATACGGAACCCAGGTCGTTGCCGGCGTGACCCCCGGAAAGGGCGGTATGCGCTGGGATGACAAGATCCCTGTTTACGATACCGTAAAGGAGGCCGTAGAAAGGGAAGGCGTATCGGCTTCCTTGATATTCGTTCCTCCTCCCTTTGCCGCCGACGCAGTTATTGAAGCGGCTGAAGCCGGGGTAGAGCTGGTTGTCTGCATCACGGAGGGCATTCCGGCCAGGGATGAAGCTCGCATGAAAGCGGCCCTGGTCAGAATGGGTACGCACCTCATTGGTCCCAACTGCCCCGGGATTATCACTCCCGGCCAGTGCAAGATGGGAATCATGCCGGGTTACATTCACAAGCCCGGCCGGGTAGGTATCATCTCCCGCTCCGGCACCCTGACCTACGAGGCCGTATGGCAGATTACCGAATCGGGACTCGGCGAGAGTACCTGCATCGGTATCGGCGGAGATCCTATTCCGGGTATCACCCACCTTGCCGCACTAAAACTTTTCAACGAGGACCCGGCCACCGAGGGCGTCGTCCTGATCGGCGAAATAGGCGGAAACTCCGAGGAGACGGCGGCGGCCTACATCAAGAGCGACATGGACAAACCCGTTGTTTCATTCATAGCCGGGCAAACAGCGCCTCCCGGACGCCGCATGGGTCACGCCGGCGCCATCATATCGGGTGGCAAAGGCACGGCGGCGGAGAAAATGGCGGCTTTGAGGGACGCCGGGGCCGTTGTGGTGCAATCCCCGGTGGAAATCGGCGGCGCCATGATGCGCGCACTGGGTGTATGATCGGTCCGTCATGAGATTTTCCGGGATGTTTTCTTTCGTTTCAAGGATTGTTCCATCCGGTCCGGGTTCCGGCGGTTGCCGGAGGTAGTTTCTTATGGAGAAAGACAATGCCGACCACACTTGAACCTTACAGCGGAACCCTTGAAGAGGGGGTGGATGTAGGTTCCCCCCGTCTCAAGGATGTGCGGAAGGAAAAGATGGCCGTCTCCGGCCACGGCAAGAAGATCAAGAAGGACTTGACTATCACCATCATCCCAAGCCACTGCAAGGGCAACCTGTGCAACATCTGCGTCGCCTACTGTCCCACACACGTCCTTGGAATGGGATTCCGTCACGTCGAGGCAGTGGACGCCGACGCCTGCACGAAGTGCATGCTCTGCGAAATCCGTTGCCCCGACTTCGCCATCTTTGTTGACTGAGGGAGAAACCATGACTACCTCAAACGTAAAGTTCCTGGCGGGAAACGAGGCGTGCGCCGAAGGTGCCATCGCCGCTGGTTGTCGCTTCTTCGCGGGCTACCCCATCTCACCCTCCTCGGAGATAATGGAACGCATGTCGGCCCTTCTCCCCAAGGTTGGCGGCAAGTTCATGCAGATGGAGGATGAACTCGCATCCATGGGCGCCATAATCGGCGGGAGCCTTGCGGGCCTGAAGTCCATGACCGCCACCTCGGGACCCGGATTTTCCCTTATGCAGGAGAATCTGGGCTTCGCCGCGATGGCGGAAGTGCCCTGTGTCGTGGTAAACGCCATGCGCGGCGGACCGAGCACCGGCAACCCCACGGGACCTTCTCAATCGGACGTCATGCAGTGCAAGTGGGGCACCCACGGAGACCACCCCGCGGTTGTCCTTTCCCCCGCCACCATCCAGGAGGTTTTCTCCGTCATCATCGACTGCTTCAACTTCTCGGAACTCCTAAGGACACCGGTGATTCTCGCCATGGACGCGGTGATGGCCCACATGCGCGAAAAGCTGGTAATTCCGTCCGCTTCCGGGATAAAGATCATCAACCGTAAGAAACCGGACCTCGGGCCGGACGACGTGTACTACCCTTACGAGATCACCGATGACCTTGTCCCACCGATGGTGAACTTCGGCGAGGGCGAACGGTACCACGTCACGGGGCTCAACCACGATAGAACGGGCTTCCCTACGGGAAAGCCGGATTTGCTGGAAAGCGGCGGTCGACGAATCATTGACAAGATCGACAAACACCTCGACGAGATCCTCCTCTTCGAAAACTTCGAAACCGAGGACGCCGAGGTTTTGGTAGTGGCCTACGGCACCACGGCAAGGTCCGCCAGGCGAGCCGTCATAGACGCGCGCAATAAAGGCGTGAAGGCCGGTCTTTTCAGGCCGGTCACTCTCTTTCCCCTCCCCGGGAGGGAAATAAAGAAGGCGGCGGCCCACGCCCGAAAAATTATCGTGCCCGAAATGAATCTGGGGCAGTACGTGTTGGAGATCGAGCGCGTGATCGGCCACGAGATACCCACGGTGGGTATCAACCGCGTGGACGGAGAACCGATTCGTCCCGCGCTCATCCTCTCGACAATTCTGGGAGACTGAGCCATGGCCATGGATTATTTCAAATACCTGCGTAAGGACAAGATGCCCCACATCTGGTGCCCGGGTTGCGGTCACGGCAGCATCGTGAAATCAATACTCAGGTCCATCGACAAGCTCCAGTGGGAGAAGAACGACGTCGTCGTAGTCTCCGGCATAGGTTGTTCGAGCAGGACGCCGGGATACCTCGATTTCAACACCCTCCATACCACCCACGGGCGCGGGCTGGCTTTCGCGAGCGGAATCAAGATGGCAAAGCCCGGGCTCAAGGTGATCGTGGTTTCCGGAGACGGAGACGCCATGGCGATCGGGGGGAACCACTTCATCCACTCCTGCCGGAGAAACATTGACATCACCCTGATTGTTTACAACAACAACATCTACGGCATGACCGGCGGCCAAGCATCCCCCACGACCTTCGTCGGCGCCCGCGGCACCACGGCACCCTACGGCGTAATTGAGCACCCCTTCGACGTATGTGACCTAGCCATAGGTTCCGGCGCGACCTTCGTAGGCAGGGCGCTTGACCTCGACGCCGTGGCCATGGACAGGGTTATCCTCGCATCCCTTAAACACAAGGGCTTTTCGGTGGTGGATGCGTGGTCCCAGTGCACCACCTACTTCGGCAGGCAGAACAAGTGGGGAGGGGCAAGCGATATGATGGACAGGTACAAGACGATGATCTACAACGTCAGGCTCGCCGATAAGATGAGCGACGAGGAGAAGAAGGGCAAGTTCCCGGTGGGAGTTCTCCACGAATCGGAGCGCGCCGAGTATTGCGAGGAATACGAAAAGCTCGTCGAGCGGCTCAAGGCGCAGTAAATCAGCCCTCGAACCTGCGACTTTCATGTAGGAGTTGTTGTCATGGCTAAGCGATACGAAATCCAACTGGCGGGGTCCGGGGGGCAGGGGCTCGTGCTCGGCGGAGTCATCCTGGCCGAAGCCGCCATCTTCCAGGGAATGAACGCAACCCAGACCCAGTCCTACGGACCGGAATCCAGGGGCGGAGCGAGCAAGAGCGAAGTCATTCTCTCCGACGAGGATATCGACTATCCCAAAGTTACGCACGCGGACGTCCTCCTTTTAATGACCGCGGCGGCGGCCGACAAATACCTGCCCGGGGCTCCGCCCGAAGCCGTCACCATTGTCGACGCGGATCTCGTACCCAATGATATTCCCGATGGTATAAACGGGATCAAGGTTCCCATTACCAGGCTTGCAAGAGAGGAAGTGGGGCGTGACTTCGTCGCCAACATCGTGGCGTTGGGCCTTATCTGTGAGCTGACGAACATCGTTTCCATCAAATCCCTGAAGAAAGCGGTGCTGAACCGCGTGCCCAAAGGCACCGAGGAGCTTAACCGGAAGGCGATCCGGATCGGTCGCGACGCAGCCCGCACCTACGGGAAAGGCATTCTTCACAAGTGAGGTCACGTCCATGATCGAAAGAACGCTGAGCATCTTCAAACCCGATTCGATAGTCAGGGGCTGTTACGGCGCCATGTTGCAGATGCTTCTCGACGATGGGTTTTCCGTAAGGGGGCTGAAGCTGACGCGTCTTTCCGGAGAGCGGGCCCGCAGCTTTTACGCCGTCCACAAAGAACGGCCTTTCTTTGGAGAGTTGGTGGAGTTCATGACCTCCGGCCCTATCGTAGCCGTGTGTTTGGAGAGGGACGACGCCATTAACCGTCTCAGGGAGGTGATGGGACCCACCGACTCCACGAAGGCGCCGGTGGATACGATCCGCGGCCGGTTCGGCACCGACATCCAGATGAACGCCATCCACGGTTCCGACAGCCCTGAAAACGCCCGCCGCGAGATATCCTTCTTCTTCACCGAAAGCGATTTGCTCTCCCCGGAAGGCGGCGCGATCCCGGCAAAGAAAGTGAAACCCGGAGGATCCCCGGCGCCACCCATGGTTACCCGCCCCCCAAGGCTGCGGGAACGCTGAGAAGTTCGAGGAGGACTTGAACTTGGACCGATACCCGGACGACAGCCACTTCACCGATCTTCCCCGGCCACTTGGAAAGGGGGCCTTGACCATAGGCGTGGGGCCGTTGTCCCTGGGGATCGAGGGGTTGAGCGACGCTTTGTCGGCCGCCGCGAAGGAGCGCTACGCGCCCTTCCTGATTACCGAACCGCCCCTTCACCGCGTTACCCTCTACCCGGGAAATTCCACCTACCTGGATCCTTCGCCGGACCACTACCTGCGCCTTGAGGAGACGGCTCTTACGAAGGGCAAATGCCTGGCCTCCCACGATTTCGCCGCTTCCAGGCGGGGAAGCGCCGGCGTCCTCAGGGTCTCCGCCCCCGAAGACGTCAAGGTAACCTTGGTGGCGGTGGAAAACTACCTGCGGTGGGTAGTGGCCGACCTCGCCCTGGACTACCACGCCTTTGTCATCCACGCCGCCGGGCTGGCAAGAAACGGTTCAGCCTACGTCTTCTTCGGGCCTTCCGGGGCGGGAAAATCCACCGTTACCGAACTCAGCGGGAACTGCCGGGTACTCTCGGACGATCTGGTTATGCTGCGCAGGAGCGCTGAGGGCTGGCTCGCGGCAACCACTCCCTTCGCGGGAACCTTTCCCCAGGGCGCCAAGGACAGGGAAGAATATCCCTTGAGGGGACTCTTCCGCTTGATCCAGGGCGATGTCGACGAACTGACGCCCCTGCCTCCCGGTCTTGCCGCGGGGAAGGTATTCGCCTGCTGCCCCTTTGTGTCTGATCCGGCGGTAAGGGCGGACTCGCTCCTGCCGTTGGTCGAGCAATGCTGCAAAGAGCTTTTACCGATGGATCTTACTTTCAGGAAGGCTTCATCCTTTTGGAAACTGATCGAAGAGGAAGTGGAATATGGCTGAATCCGATAGGTTAAAGAGAAACCCCGACGTTTCCTGGCGCACCATCGAGGGCCAGTCGGTCCTCATCTTCAATAAAGAGGGGGAGGTCCGGGTTCTCAACGAGATAGGCACCTACGTCTGGGAACACGCGGAAGAAACACCGGCCGCCATGGCCGCGGAAATTGCGAAGCAGTACGACGTTTCGGAGGAGGCGGCGCTCAAAGACGTGCTATCCTTCATCAATGAGATGAAGGGTATCGGAGCTTTAATCTAAAATTGAGGAGTTTTTCCCATGAAGACGCCCCTTTCCCTACTCTTCAACAAGGCCGTTCATTCCGCCCATCCCATATACGCCTCTATCGAACTGACCTACGCCTGCAACCTGGCGTGCCGTTATTGCTACAACCCGGTGGAGAGGAAAAACCAGCCTGGAAAAACGAGCGCTCCGGCGAATGGCAAGAAACCGCTGAGTTACGGAGAGATAGTCGATGTTCTCGACCAACTCAGGGATATGAACGTTCTCTATCTTACGCTGACGGGAGGAGAACCCTTGCTGCACCCCCGCTTCTGGGAGATAGCAAAGGCCGCAAAGGAACGTTCCTTCGCCCTGCGGCTGTTTTCCAACGGCGTCTTGATAGATGCGTTCGTTGCGGATCAAATCGCGGAATTTTGCTCTAACTGTGTGGAGATATCCATCCACGGTGCGAAACCTTCAACGGCGGAAGCTTTAACACAGGTGAAGGGCTCCTTCGACAAGCAGATGCGAGCGCTGGAGCTGCTCAGGGAGCGGGGTGTCCGCGTCTACCTCAAGTGCGTCGTGACAAACATCCTGGAGGCCGAACTAGATGGCATCCAGGCCATCGGGGATCGTTTCGGCTTCCCGGTTTACTTTGACCCTGTTCTTACCGTTTCGGACGATGGAGAGGCGTATCCACTGGACCTTTTAGCTTCCGACGAGGCGCTACGCAAGCTCTACTCCGATCCCGCCTTCAAGGCCGGAGTTTCGCCCTTCGAGCAGGAACCTGGAGAGTTTAACTGCACGGTGGGCAGCGGGATAATCTCCATCGGTCCCTACGGAGACGTACAGCCCTGTATCCAGTGGAAACAATCCATAGGAAACGTGCGCGATAAGCGCATCGCCGAGATGTGGGAGGATTCCCCACTATTACGCGAGGTAAGGAAGATAAACAGGAAGCTTCCCAATATACTGAGCAACTTTGAGGGTCACTCCGGCTATTGCTTCGCATGCCCGGGCCTATCTCAACTCCGAACGGGCGACCCGTTGCGGCCGGACGAGCAATACCTGCGTGTGATGCGCATCAGGCAGGAAATTGAGCGGAGCAGGCGCGGACTAGTGAGTGAAGCACCATAGGCGCAAAACCGCGGCCTGTAGAGTTTTTCCCGGGTATCCGCCAACCGTCGCGGTATTGGGGCCACCGGTAAGACTTGACAGATGCGAAAGAGATGATTATATTACAGTTTGTAGTGGAGAGGAGAAAAGATGAAAAAGAAAAAATACGAGAAGCCGGCGGTGGTTTACAGGGACAAGATCGAGGCGAGGGCAGCGAGTTGTCTAAAGGCGAGCACTGCTACCGCCGGTTGTACCACGCTTCTCAGTTAAGCTTCGGTTCCCTATCCTTTGACTTGTATAGCAGCCTCAACCTTGGGACCGGGGTTGGGGTAGAAGGTTCTCATGCCCGGTAAAACCGAGGTAACGTCGCGTTTCCTTCTATTGTTGGTGTTGTGTGCGGCTTTGGCAGTGGGTGCGACGGCCGGGACCGAAGGCAAGCCCCTTTCCTGGGCGCCTACCAAAGGTCAGCTTGAGGCGTGGATTGCTCCGGGCGGCCCCGGTACTCCGCGCTCCACGCCTCCCATCGTTTCTCTCAAGGTAGCGCTGGAAGGGAACACTCCCCCCACTTCGCTGAAGCTTCTCGGCGCCGCATGGACCTCCGTTAGGAGCGACACCCCCGTCTGGAAGGGCAAAGTGGCGGCAACCCTCGGCGCTCACGGGGTTTTCCACGGCGTTTCCTACCAGGAAATTCTCGTTCACCCCGTCCGGGCATCCGGCCGCAAGGGGGAGGTTCTTCTCCTCACCGCTCTCAAGTTGGAACTCACCTTCGAGCGGGGCTCCTCTGCCGATGACGAGATCGCTCCGGCGCACACCGGACCCCTGTCTCCTTTCTCCGGCCTTTTCCTGAATCCGCAAGACGCCGTCGAGCAAAAAAATGCTCGAATCCCGGGAGTTGTTTCTCATCGAACCACGGTTTTTACAGGCTCAGCCCTAAGAATTGAGCTTTCCCACGACGGCGTGTACAGGCTGGACTATAATTACCTCGTGAACCACGGCTTCGACCCGGGTTCCATCGATCCCGCAAAGCTTCACCTCACCAGACTCGGGACGGAGGTTCCAATTTACATTGAGGGACCCGTGACGGGAACCTTCGGAAGTTCAAACGCGATAGTTTTTTATGGTCAGAAGATGAACGTGACGACCAGGCCGATCTTCAACGGGGGAGATTTTACCAATACCGCCGTTTACTGGCTCACAGCCGATGGCAACGCTGGCCTGAGAATGGCCGAAGTTCCCTCTGCCCCGACCTCCGGTTTTGCTCAGCCCTCCAGCTTCAGTTGCACGGTCCATTTCGAACACAACGATTTTTTCTACTGTGTTTATCACCTCAGGCCCGACGGGGACCTGTGGTACTGGGGCCCCCCGCTCTACCAAGGAAACGCAGGCAGTTATAGTCTCGACCTTCCCCATCCCGCCGTCGGCACGGGCGTAGCGATAAAAGCCGTAATGGGAGACTTTAGTTCCGGAGATCACTCCTTCTCGGTCAGGTTGAACGGGGGCGCCCCGACCTCCGGCCCCGATCCCGCCACGTGGTCCGGTTTAACCCTCGCTACCTTCACCTGGGACTTTGCAAACCCGTTAGCCGGTTCCAATACCCTTGAGTTGACGGTGAGCACCGCCGGCGACTACCTGATACCCGATTACTTCAACGTAACCTACTCCAAGACCTTTAACGCGGATTCCGACGTCCTCGATTTTGACGCGCCGAATGTAGATGCCCGGTACGCCTGCAACGGTTTCTCCTCGCTCCCTTACGTGCTGGATATCTCAAGGAATCCCGCCTCGTCCCTGGTTTTGCCCGCGCTGCTGACCGGGGTCTCCTTCTCCTCGGGGACCGCCACCTTCGAGATGGCCTACGACGCGGCGGTGACTTCGAGGAAAGTCGTGCTATCCGCCTCCCCCCTGCTCCCCGACAAAGCCGAGATCACCACGGTACGAAACCTCGGCGCTTCCTCCCTCGGCGCCGACCTTCTCATCATCACACACCCTGACTTTCACCCCCAGGGTCACGACGCGGTATGGCAACGGTACCTCGCGAGGCGGGAAGCCGAGATGTCGGTGCAGGTAGTGGACATCCAGGAAATCTACGACAACTATAGCTACGGGGTCTTTGATCCCACGGCCATAAAGACCTTTCTTGAGTCCGTCGCGGCAAACTGGTCTCCGGTTCCCAAGTACGTACTCCTCATAGGAGACGCAAGCTACGACTACAAGAATTACATGAACGACCCGACCTTCAAGGACTGGGTCCCAACCATGATGTTTGAAAACCTGGCGGATTCCACGTATATGGGATACTATTGCTCGGATGCATGGTTCGCCGACGTGAACGGCGACGGCTTCCCCGACATGGACGTTGGAAGGCTGCCCGTCAGGAGTTACGACGAGCTGGCCGGGGTTCTGACAAAGATAATGGCCTACGAGGATCAGCTCCTGGCCGGTTCTTGGTACAAAACGGGCCTCTTCGTGGCGGGCACCTACACCCAGCCGTGGGAGCAGGAGTTCGAAACCTACAACAACTACCTTCAGAGCACATATTACACTACACCCTGGGTTTCTTCACACGTTTACTTCCACGACCCGCCCTACAACGGGACCGACGCCGATGCTTGCGCGGCCGCTATTCGAAGTGCCTGGCCCGATTCGGGCCTCATACATTACGCAGGCCACAGCGGGATAGAGTTCTGGGGAGATCACTACGACTTTTTTACCGCCTTCCCCTCCCGGAACTGCGGGAGCGGTACCTGCTCGGACGTTGACCTTCTGCCATCAATTACGACGGGCTCTTCTCCTTACGCCCCGCTGCCCTTTGTTCTGAACAGCAGTTGTTATAACTCCGCTTTTGAGGAACCCCGGGATCCGGCGTTGATGGAAGCGCTCGTGGATCGCACAGACGGTGGGAGCATAGGCTCAACCGGTTTTTCGACGATTGCCTGGCTGGACGAAGAGGAGACCTTCAACGACGCGATCTTCGGCCAGGCCTTCGGGAGGTACAAGGTACGAACCTTGGGAGACCTGGCGGAAGCGGGGCGTTTCGCGTCGCCCTCCACCCTGCCCAGGATAACCCTCGGGAACATCCTTCTTGGCGATCCCACCCTCAAGCTGCGACTTCCCGCACCGCCGCCGCCCAACTCCCTGAGCGCCGCGTCGATGGATTCCGCGGTCCTCCTCTCCTGGCTGACGCCCGCCACCGCTCCGGCGTCCTTCAACGTCTACAGGTCCTCCGATGGACGGCAGACGTGGGTGTTGGCGGCTTCGGTATCCGGTACCTCCTCGAGCTACCAGGACAACTCCCTCTCCAACGGGAGCACCTACTACTACTACCTTACCAGCGTGGATTCGGAGGGCTTCGAGGGACCTTCAGGCAACATAGCCTTGGCTATTCCAGCACCTACGCCATGCAGCCTTACCTGCTCGGCACAGGTGCCCACCGACGCAACCGCGGGTATCCCGGTGAATTGCCGGGCGAACGCCACTTCCGCCAACTGCTCCGGCGTTCCCTCCTTCGACTGGGATTTCGGAGACGGCTCGGCCCATTCGAGCGCGCAGAATCCAACGCACACCTACGCCACTGCGGGAACCTACACGTGGGCAATGACGGCGACGGTGAACGGGGCGTCATGCACCAAGAGCGGGACCATCCAGGTCTCCAGCGCATCCTGCACCCTGACCTGCACGGCCACGGTTCCCTCCACGGGCCAAGCCGGAACGGCGATCAACTTCCAGTCCAGCGCAAACTCGACACCCTCCGGATGCACGACGCTCACCTTCGACTGGAACTTCGGGGACAACTCGACCCATTCGAGCGCGCAGAACCCTTCACATACCTACGCCACAGCGGGGATATACACTTGGATCCTGACCGTCAGCGGAAGCGGGGCTTCTTCGTGTACAAAGACGGGGACGATTAACATAAGCGCATCCTGCACCCTCGCCTGCTCGGCACAGATACCCACCGAGACAACCGCGGGTATCCCGGTGAATTGCCGGGCGAACGCCACTTCCGCCAACTGCTCCGGTACCCCCTCCTTCGACTGGGATTTTGGCGACAACACCGCGCATTCATCCGATCAAAACGTGGACCACGATTTCGTCAAACCGGGAACTTTCAACTGGACGATGACGGCGACACAGGACGGTCAGGTCTGCTTAGAATCGGGAACCACTACGGTGGCGAATCCTCCCGCCGTTTCCCTGATGAAGAAGCTCGGCGGTCCCTTCCGCGTGGATATAAAAGGCGCGAACTACCAATCCGGCATCCGTGTCTACATTAAGGGCCTACCCTGGACCGACTTTGCCTACAAGAGCAACTCCAAGCTCGTCCTCAAAAAGGGAGCCGCCCTCAAGGCCCTGTTCCCAGAAGGCGCCGACGTCCCCATTCATTTAATCAATCCCGACAAAGGGGAAGTCACCATACTCTACAATCGATCTTCTAACTCCTGGCATTACAGCGCCGAAGCTTTGATTCATCCACCGGCGGTTTTCAAGGTCAGGAAGCGCAAGGCAACCGGTTCTTCACTGCAAATAATCATAAAAGGTGCTGATTTCAACGCCGGGACGACAGTTTACGTCCAGGGGAATCCATGGACCGACGTATCCGTTAAGAGCGACACTAAAATTGTACTGAATAACGACTCAGCACTAAAGGTGGCGTTCCCGGTAGACACCTACGTCTGGGTTCGCATAGTGAACGCGGATGGTGGCGAGACCACCGTCAGGTACAACCGGTCCTCCAACACGTGGGTCAACTGAGGTATGCCCCTGCCCGGGAGCGACCTTTGCTGCGGGACGTAGACCAGCTTGCCCGTTGGGTTTCGATGGCGAAGGTCGGCGACGAAGAAGCCTTCGGCCAACTCTTGAAGGCGTGTTACCCCGGTCTCTTCAGAACCATATTTGAAATAGTGCCCTGTTTCCAGGACGTCGAGGAAGTTCTTCAGGATGCCTTCTACCGTTTCTACCGGTCGTTGGGAGTACTGAGGAAAAACGAAGACCCCTATCCTTTTCTGCGCCGGATCGCCGTAAGGAGAGCCTATACCTTTCTCAAGCACAACCGTCGGCGAACCGTTTCAATTGAAGATATCCCGGTGGATGCTCCCGAACTGGTTGTTAAGGGCCGTTCCCTGCCGTTGCGCAGCGTCTACGGGTGGGCCGCCAAGTTACCTCCCAAGCGTAGACTCGTCTTCCTTCTTCGCGAGGTGTTGGGCTTCAGCGACAAAGAGATTGCCGGAGTCCTGTCCATCAGCGAGACAACCGTCAGGCGCCACGCTTCCATGGCTAAGGAGCAGCTCATCAAGGAAACGATCGAGGGAGGGGAAGGATATTGAATCCAATATACTCGAAGTGGGAGCTTTAAATGGAGAAACTCAACCCGGTCGAACCGGAGATTGACCTGTTCTGCAAGGGAATCAAGGCGGATTTCACCTGCGGCATCAAAGGCAAAACCACCCTTGTCAACGTACCGGTGGAGGAGGTTTTGTCTCGGTGTTGCCTTGCCGCTTGTCGCGCGGAGAGAAGGGTTACGCCGTCGTGGATGACCGCGACCCGGAATAACTTTGCCACCCCATTGAGTTTCCCTCGCAGCTCGCGTGGTACAAACGCAAAACCAGCCGTGGGACGCCCATGAGCAAGATTGGGGCTCTCCAGGGCACTTACCTTGACTGTTTCTCCACGGTTTGCACCTTCAAGCCCTTTAAGGGAACGGCTATGGCGGAGTTTCCCTCGCCGTGCTACGAAGAGATGGTCGTCGTTATGCGGCGCGTCTTCGAATCTTGCCTGGAGAGGGGAATCCTAATCGCCATGACGCCGAACATCGAGGTGAGCCCGATCGTAAATCCAGGTGATGCAAGCCACCTTGTCCCTACCAACCTGAAAGAGGCACTCTACCTGGCGAAGTTGGAACTACTCCGACCCCTTGCCAGACCCTGTTTCGCCCGCAGGATGAAGCCCTATGCGCTGGACTGAAGACACGTCGAAGGTGCTGTGCTTCGTGGTGGGTGCAATGGTTGCAGGGTGTGTTTTCATCATCGCCGCGCGCCTCCTCGACGCCTTTGCCGTGGCCCGGGTTCCCTCGCTCCCCTCACCGTGGGGAGGCATCTTCCTGTGGGTCTTGTTCTCGCTCTCCATCCTCTTCGCCATGGACCGCAATTTTTCCTCCGAAGGCGAATGGGGAAGCCGTCTCCGCCTCCTGCGCCGGGTGCTCTTCCTGGCCGTCTTTGCGGCCATTGGGGTTGTTATCTACGTTGGTTAGCCGGTAGACGGGGGTGTTTACCGCGAACCTCATCTTGAACGCTTATTGGGGCAAGCGCCTGGAAATGAGCAGGTTGCCGCGTGGACAAAAGTGTTCGCGCCGGTATGGGCCACCTATGTGTGCGCCCGTCGCCGTATCGGCACGGTGAACGGGGAGAGGGCCTACCCGCCGCTCTCGGTCCGTGGTGAAGTGGTGGATCAGGTTGCCCGTAAGCCTTGACGCAGGGCGGCGTAGGGGATATGCTTCTTTGCGCTGGGATACCGGCGGGTGCCCCTGTAGCTCAGTCGGTAGAGCAGAGGACTGAAAATCCTCGTGTCGGTGGTTCAATTCCGCCTGGGGGCACCAATACTAACACCTTTAAAAATGAAGCAATTGCGTGCAGTCATGCTTTGGAATTTTTCGTCCCCTCGCCGGAGGCAACGCATGTTGTCCGCAAGTTGCGAACCGAAACCAGGACATCAACGGCGCTCTTTCAGGTTCTCATCCGCGAGGTGAGCGTAGCGCATCACCATGGCAAGCGAAGAGTGCCCAAGAAGTTCTTTGACGATGAAAAGGTTCGCGCCGGATTGAATAAGCCGGGAGGCGAAATAGTGCCGGCGTGTACCTAGAGAGCGCCGCCGAATCCAGCCCAAGGCCCTGTGGGAGTGTCCGCTGCTTCGGATGGAATCCGCTACCGGCGACGTGCAGCCGTCGGGTGTTTCGGGAGAACCAAGCCGTGAGGGGCTTGCTTCCTCGCCTTCATGGCACTAGATTTGCTTATGAATAGAAGTGGCCCTATCGGCCCATACCTCTATGGGTGGGTTAGGGCTCTTTGATGGAGGTGCTCAAATGATGAAAAAACGGTTCATGGTTGCGGTAGCGATCGGGTTGGCGACCGTGCTCGTACTTGCCGCGCCAACGGTGGTAAAGAAGCTATCTGCCTACGGTTACGTCGGTCGCAGCGGCGACGCCACGCTGGTCGTGGATATGGATTTGGCGCGCCTCAGGGGAAAAGAACGCCTCATTCCACTACAGGTATGGTTGGGCCATACGGGTGCCAAGACCCTCTACGTCAACAGAAAATCCTTTACACTGAAGGACCCGGAGGGGGTAACCCACCCGCTGGCTTCGGTGAAGGAAGCAGCCAAGCTGTACGGATCCTCGTTGGTCGGCAACGACTACGGTTACTATTCCAGGTTGACGGACTACGCCTCCATGCTCTACCTCTCGTGCGTCTATATCCCCGGGGTAGCCTTCTTCGCGAACCCGTCAGGGCGGCCGGACATTCTCTACGATAAGGTCGAGTTGCCTCGCAGGACTTTTGTGAAAGCGTTGCTCTACTTTAAAAACCCGGCCGGAAAGGCAAAGGGGAAATACACGCTTATTTACAATGACCCGAAGAGTGGGACGAAGATAGAGATTCCTTTCTCCATTCCATGGCTCAAGTAGGGTTGTCTTCGTCTTTTATTGGAGGGACCGGACGGCTCCGGTCCCTTTTTTATTGTTCCGGGATATAGAACCCTTTGTGGTTTCCGGCTAGGCGTTCGCACTTAAATCAAGTTTGACACCCCTCTTGGTTTAGAGCGAAGATGGCGCTTCGGCGCCGTTACGCGCCGCATGGTTGGAGGACAACATGGGTGTAGTGCTGCATGGAAAGAACCTGACGATAGAAGAGGTGACGCGCGTGGCGCGCCACAGAGAAAAGGTTGCACTGGCTCCGGAATCACTGGAGAAGATAAGGTTTTGCAGAGCCATGGTTCAGAAGAAGCTCGAAGCTCATGAAGTCATGTACGGCGTCAATACCGGAATCGGCGAGTTCTCCGAGATTGTTCTCGACGATGAGCAGGTCAAAAAGTTCCAGCAGTACCTTATCTACAACCACGCGGCTGGAATCGGCAAACCGGCGCCGATAGAGCACGTACGAGCCGCCATGGTCAGTAGGATAAACGTGCACGCCAAGGGTCACTCCGGGTGCAGACCCGAGATTCCACAAACCTACGTGGCCTTGCTGAACGCGGGCATCACGCCCGTGGTGTCGGAAAAGGGGAGCGTGGGGGCCTGCGGAGACCTGGCGCCCATGAGCCAGTGCGCCCTAAGCCTCATGGGTGAAGGAGAGTGTTTCTATGAAGGGGGGCGAATGGCCACGCGGGATGCCATGGAAAAGGCGGGCGTTCCCGTTCCAGGTCTCCATGCCCGCGACGGTTTGGCGGCCATCAACGGTTCGAATCTCATCACTGGAATGGCCTGCCTGGAGCTGTACGACGCCGAGCGCTGGATCAAGCAGGCTGAAATCGCGGCGGCCATGAGTCTTGAAGCACTCAAGGCGAATATGCGGCCCTACGAGTCCAAGATCCATGAACTCAGGGGTTTTAAGGGGGCCCAGAGCTGCGCGGCCAATTTGAGAAAAATAATGGCCGGGTCGGACCTGGTTTCAGGAAAGATAGAAACCAAGGTACAGGACGCCTATTCCATGCGCGCCACGCCGCAAGTGCTGGGCGCGCTGAGGGACGTGCTTGCCTACGCGAGGAGCCAGGTAGAGATAGAGCTGAACGGTGTTGCGGACAATCCTATCTTTGTTCCGGAGGAGAATAAGGTCTATACCGGCGCAAACTTTCAGGGTACGCCGGTGAGCCTTCCGCTGGACGTGGCCGGGGCCGGTGTCGCCATGGCGTGCGTTCTGAGTGAGCGGCGTCTCAACCGGCTCCTCAACCCCGCCCTGTCGGCAGGTCTGCCGGCCTTTCTCACTAAGGGCGCCGGAATGTTTTCGGGTCACATGCTTAGCCAGTACACCGCCGACATGCTCATCGTGGAGCAGCGGATACTCTCCGCGCCCAGCTACGTTCAGTCCATACCGGCCGCGGCGGACCAGGAAGACTTCGTAAGCATGGGAATGAACGGGGCTCTCAAGACACGGCAGATACTGACTAACGCCAACGGTGTTCTCGGAATTGAGTTCATCGCCGCCGCCCAGGCGCTGGACTTCCGCGATTTTGCTCCGGGTAAGGGCACCCGCGCCGCCCACGCGGCCGTCAGGAAGGTAGTGAAACACCTGGACGTAGACCGGCCGCTCTTCAAGGACCACAATGCCATGATGGAAGCGGTAAGGCGCGGCGATGTTCTTGACGGCGTGGAGTCGGAAGTGGGTGCGCTGATGAGTTCCTGGTAGAGGAAAAACGTCTTTAAATTTGCATCCGCCGTCCGTAAGGGGCGTTTGAGGGGCGGGCTGCCGATGGGGAACATAGCAATGGAGATAGCGAGCGCAATCTCTTGAAACTTATGTGAGCGAATGAGCGTATGATGTAGTTTTGGCGTGCATTGGAAACTGAAACGGAAACTGAAACTATTGTGAAAGGAGCGAAAGATGAACAGGGCGAAGGAGAAGTTTAACGAGTTTCGAGCGCAGCGGGAAGCTGCCGCCCGTCATGCCACTGCCGCGAGGGAAGGGTGGAGTTCAACGAGGTTGTTGAGCCGCGCGAGGATTTTTCTGCTGACCCTCTTTGTCGTCGCCTTGCCGTGCGTTTTGCTTGCGGCTGGTGGAAATGGCCGGGTTTTGAGAGCCACGCTGAAGAATGGCCTGCGGGTCGTAATCGTTGAGAACACGCTCGCGCCGGTGGCAACCACCGAGGTGAATTATCTGGTGGGCTCCAATGAGGCGCCCAAGGGGTTTCCAGGCATGGCCCACGCTCAGGAACACATGATGTTCCGCGGCAGCCCCGGCCTGTCGCAGGATCAGCTTGCGAATATCATGGCCTCCATGGGCGGAATGATGAACGCCGATACGCAGCAGACAATTACCCAGTACTTTTTTACAGTGCCTACCGAAGACCTCGAAGTCGCCCTTCACGTGCAGTCTATCCGTATGCGCGGCGTACTGGATGAGCAGAAGTTGTGGGCCAAGGAGCGCGGCGCTATCGAGCAGGAAGTGGCCCAGGATCTTTCGAATCCCCAGTACGTCTTCTATATGAAACTTTTGAAAAGCATGTTCAAGGGTACTCCATACGAACACGACGCCCTCGGGACGAAGCCTTCATTCGATAAAACCACGGGCGCCATGCTCAAGAAGTTCCACGACGCCTGGTACGTTCCCAACAACGCCATCCTGGTTATCGTGGGCCACGTACAACCGGAGAAGACGCTGGCTATTGTTAAACGCCTCTTTGAAGACATTCCCTCCAAAAAGATTCCCAAGCGACCGGAGATTAACCTGAGCCCGGTGAAGGCCGAAACATTGAAGTTGACCACGGACTTACCCTACGGGTTAGCCATCGTCTCTTTCCGTATGCCGGGCACGGACAGCCCGGATTACGCCGCGGCCAAGGTATTGGGCGACGTTCTCAGCAGCAAGAGGGGCAATCTGTACGGCCTGGTACCCGAGGGCAAGGCGCTCTACGCCGGTTTCGAGATGAATGGAATGCCGAAGGCAGGTCTCGGTTTTGCCCTGGCCGTTTTTCCAAAGGGAGCCGATACCGACGCGCTCGTGAAGGATGTAAACGCGGTTCTTAGCGAAAGCGTGCAAAAGGGCCTGCCCGCGGATCTGGTGGAAGCCGCCAAGCGGCGCGAACTGACGCGCGCGGAACTTCAAAAGAATTCCGTATCCGGATTGGCAATGGCTTGGTCCCACGCGCTCGCCCTGGAAGGACGGAACTCTCCGGACGATGACGTCAGGGCCATGGAGAAGGTAACGGTTGAAGACGTGAACAGGGTGGCGAAAAAATACCTGAACCAGTCCCACGCCATTACAACTATTCTTACGCCCCAACCCTCCGGCAAGCCCAAGTCTTCAAAGGGTTTCGGCGGTGCGGAATCCTTCGCGCCCAAGAATCCCAAGCCAGTCAAGCTGCCGGAATGGGCCGAAAAGGCGCTGAGCCGCCTGTCCGTGCCTGAATCGGTTGTAAGCCCCGTTGTGAGTATTCTGCCGAACGGGCTCAAACTAATCGTTCAGCCGGAAACGGTCAGCGATACCGTGAACATCTACGGGAAGATCAAGAACAGCCCCGAGATGGAAACCGCCAAGGGCAAGGAGGGCGTGGACGATGTGCTTGGAAAGCTCTTCTCCTTTGGAACCACCTCGCTCAACCGTATCGCCTTCCAGAAGGCCCTCGACGACATCGGCGCCGAAGTGTCGGCCGGTGCGTCATTTTCGGCTCACTCCCTCACCAGCCACTTCGATCAGACCGTGAAGCTCCTGGCCGACAACGAACTGAACCCGGCCCTGCCCGATCGCTACTTCAGGATAATACAGATGCAGACGGCCCGTTCCGTCGCCGGGCTCCTCCAGAGCCCCGGTTATCTGGCTGGGAGGGCCATGGACGCCGCCCTCTATCCCAAAGACGACCCGAGTTTACGGCAGGCCACGCCAAAAACCGTGTCGGCCCTAACGCTAAAAGACGTCAAGGACTACTACGCCAAGGTCTTCAGGCCGGATCTCACCACGATTGTGGTCATCGGCAAGATTAACCCGGCAACGGCGAAGACGGTTATAGAGAAGTACTTCGGTGCGTGGAAGGCCAAAGGCCCCAAACCGCCCACGCTGCTTCCACCCGTTCCTCCCAACAAGTCTTTCCAAACCGCGGTGCCGGATTCCAGCAGGGTTCAGGACGCGGTTGTCCTTTCCGAGACGCTGGGCCTGGTTCGATCCAACCCCGACTACTACGCCCTGCAACTCGGCAACCACGTGCTGGGCGGAGGGTTCTATTCAACCCGCTACTACCGCGATTTAAGGCAGAAAGCGGGCCTGGTTTACTACGTGGCCTCCTACTTCAACGTGGGGCAGAAGAGGTCTACCTACACGGTTCGCTATGGCTGCAATCCACCCAACGTCTCCAAGGCTCAGGATATCGTAGTGAAGAATCTCAAGGCCATGGCTTCCGCGCCCGTTACTCCGGAGGAACTTCACAACGCGAAGGCCATGCTTCTGAGACAGATTCCACTCTACGAATCAAGCGTTGGAAGCATTGCCTGGGGGCTCCTCTCCCGTTCCGATCACAACCTGCCGCTCAACGAACCGACGCTGGCGGCGCGCAGGTATATAAAGATGACCGCCGCCCAGGTTCGGGGCGCCTTCAAGAAATGGGTGCGCCCCGATGCCCTGGTGCGCGTTACGCGGGGACCGACGCCCAAGTAGGAGTTGAACTGCTCAGGCTCTCAAGCGCGGGACCGGGTTCTTCGAACCCGGTCCCGTTTTTATATTACCGGTCACATCAAGCGGTTTACACCTTGCGAAGGCTTTCTTCGGAGTGGGGATGGGTGGGCGGTGAGGCTCTGCCGCCTGTCTGCGTGCGATGCACGGGCACATGCGCCTTATCACTTTGCGGCGCAGGCAGGAGCACCGGGCGGGAGGGGGCCAACCCCATCCCGTACCGGGTAATAATTTGACGCGAGGTGCGATCCGGCCCCCTGGACAGACTGCGGGTTCGTGGTATACTTTCCGGGTAGAGGCGGGGACGCGGATGAAGAGAGAGGCAATTGGCGGTTCCAAAAACGGTTCCAAAGGGGCTCAACGCAAGGTTGTGGTCTCGGCGGACAGCGCCACTTCGCGGATGTATCTGTCCCTGTTGTTCAAGAGGATGGGCTTCGAAGTCGTGCAGGCGCCGCTGGGACTGAGAACCGTCACTGAGAGCAAACGGGTGATGCCGAGCTTGGTTTTACTTAGCTTTGGGATGGAGACCGACGAAGGGCTCGCTACGCTTAAGCATCTGAGAAACTCGATAATGCTCTCCTCGGTTCCCGTTATCGTCGTAGCCTCCGGTGAAGAAGCTCACCTTCAAGGAGAGTGTAAGAGACTTGGGTGCCGTGCCTATTTCATCAAGCCGGTTTCCCTGGATGACTTGCACCGCGCCGTTAACGAATGGGTGGCCTATGACACCGGGAGGCGTAGACATATCCGGGCATCCTACAAGAAAACGGTTATCCTGATTCACGGCGGTAAGAGGGATAGGACCCGGGCCGTCAACCTCTCCGAGGGTGGTATTTACCTGAAAAGCGAAATGTTGCTGCCCGTAGGGACCCCGGTGACCGTTGCTCTGCCGCCGTCTAATGGACAGGGGTGCGAGCTTCCGGGGGCCGTAATTTACGCCAAGGATGGCGAAGAAGAGGAAGAAGTGGTTCCCGGCTTCGCCGTCCAGTTCAAAAGGCTGGAGCCCAAAACCTCCTTCAACCTGCGCCATATCATCCGCACGTCCTTTGCCAAAGAGATCAAAACCGGTTCTCCCCAATCCCCGGTTTCCCTCGACGACTGACGGTCGGCATCAGATCTTGCTTTTTGTATTGTAGGTTCTTATGGTTCAGGATAAGGCGCGCATTGACCAACACCACCACCACCATCGTAATGGCCCTTGTGCCAGGTGTGCCCAAAGAGCCGCTATCCGCAGATCGCTGCGGTAAAGAACGTTCATCGCATCCAAACTGTTCCAGAGTATCACGGCGCTGCCAGCCGAATATCTTGCGTACGCGGGTCCGGTTCTTCTGTTCTACGTGAACGTTGTCGTCCTTCTTGTGTGGCCGGCCCGGTTTCAAACCGTCATTCCAGGTCCTGGTCTCGCTTCGCTTGCCAGGATTTCAGCTTGTCCGGAATCCGACGGAAAATCAAATTCATTCAC